>CAMLFP010000097.1 GCA_946479335.1 uncultured Archangium sp. | reverse complement strand
GGGCCTCACGTTCGCCGTCAGCACCTTCACCGCCTCGAGCTTGAGTGACGCAGACGACCGGTTGAGCGCGACGACGTTCAGCTTCACCTTGCCGCCGGGCGTCACGCTCCACGATGGCGAACTCGCCTCGAGGAAGAGGCCCGCGCAGCCCGCGATGAGTTCCTGCAGCTCGTGGAGCTTCTGCGCCTTCCACGGGTTCGCCGGCAACGCGCGGAGTTCCTCCAGCGCCGCGAGCAACGTGGGGATCGACTTCGCTGGCTCATCGACCTTGAACTCCGCGTTGGCCTTGTCGAGCAACGCGGAGAGTTTCTCGGCGCCCGGCACCCGCTTCCAGCTGGTGTCGATGCCCTCGAAGATCGACTGCTTCGCCGCGTCACCGGCGAGCGGCGCGAAGTTCTCGACGCTGCCCTCGTGCACCGGCGCGGCGCCGAAGCCCTGGCTCTTGTGCATGCTGCGGCTCTGCGCTGCGAGCTCGCCGTAGGAATACCCGAGCAACGCGCTGAACTTGCTGGAGTCCCACTGCACGGCGCCCTCCGGCAGCTTCGCGAGCCGGTCCGGAGACCACGCGTTCCACACGATGCGCTTCGCCTTCCACACCGGCCACTCCGGGTGGAACTTCGGATCAGCCGCGGCATGGAACGCCTCGAGCGCGAGCCGCGCCGACGCCGTGTGGTGCCCGTGCGTCCCGCCGGCTTCCAGCGGGAAGCGCGTGATGATCACGTCGGGCCGCAGCGTGCGCACGATGAACACCGCGTCGGCCAGCACGCGGTCGTGATCCCACGTCGCCAGCGTCTCATCGACGCTCTTCGAAAAGCCGAAGTCGCGCGCGCGCGTGAAGTACTGCTCCGCGCCGTCGACGCGCCGGGCCGCGAGCAACTCCTGAGTGCGGATCACGCCCAGCAAGGGCCCGAGCTCCGCGCCGATGAGGTTCTGCCCGCCCTCGCCGCGCGTGAACGAGAGGTACGCGGCCCGCCACTTCAGCTCGTTGGCGAGCGACGCCAGCAGCCTCGTGTTCTCGTCATCGGGGTGCGCGGCGACGTACAGCGCGGTGCCCAGCGTCGACACGCGGCGCAGATCGTTCAGCAGCTTCGCGCCGTCATGCTGCGGAGCCGGAGCGGCCAACAACAAGCTCATCATCAGTCCCGTCATTTCTTCAGCAACCGCGCGTACGCGGCCTCCCATCGTTCGATGATTGGCGTGATCTGGAAGTGCGTCACCGCGCGCTCGCGCGCCGCCGCCGACATGCGCGCGTGCAGCGCGTCGTCATCGAGCAACCGGCGCGCGCTCGCCGCCATCGCCTCGACGTCGCCCACCGGGTGCAGGAAGCCGCTCACGCCGTCTTCAACGACCTCCGGGAGCCCGCCGACCTTCGACGCGATCACCGGCACGCCGCAGGCCATCGCCTCCAGCGCGGCGAGCCCGAAGCTCTCCATGTCGCTCGGCATCAGGAACGCGCGCGCACGCTGCAGGTACGGCACGACGTCCTTCTGCGCTCCCGCGAACTCGACGCCGGGCACGGCCATCGCCTCCACCGCTGCGCGCTCCGGGCCCTCGCCGAGCAACACCAACGACGCGTCACGCACCCGGCGGAAGATCTCGACCGCGTCGCGGACCCGCTTGATCTCGCGGAAGTTCGAGTTGTGCAGCAGCACCCGCCCCGGCGCGCTCACGGGCGGAGCAAACCGGACCGTGTCGACGAAGTTGGGCAGGTGCACGACCTCGCGGCCCGCGAGCTCCTTCGCGCGCTCGGCGAGGAACCGTGAAGGCGCGGTGACGAGATCGCTCTCGCGAAGCGCGTGTCGCACCATCGGCGCGAACGACGGCTCCGCGCCGAGCGTCAGCACGTCGGTGCCGTGCACGGTGGTGACCAGCTTCGGCGCCGCCGCGCCCAACGCCTGACGCGCCAGCACTGCGCTCATCGCCAGCGGGATGGCGTAGTGCACGTGCAGCACGTCGAGCCTCGGCCCCAACGCCACCAGCCGCGACGCGAGCGCGACGGCGAACTCCCCGTTCGGGAACAGGGGGTGCGCGGGCGCGACGACTTCGTGCAGCGTCACGTTCGGCGCCGCGGTCAGCCGCGGAGGCACCCCGCCGCTGATGAAGTGCACCTCATGCCCGCGCGCCGCGAGCGCGAGCCCGAGCTCGGTGGCGATCACCCCGGAGCCGCCGAAGTTCGCGTGGCACACCAGGCCGATCTTCATGCCGGCTCCGGCCACAGCGTCTGCACCGACGACGAGAACGGCACCACCGACCGCAACACCATCGACGAGAACGGCTCGCACCCGAACCGCGCCGCGAAGCCCGGCAGGCCCAGCACCCGCTCCTGCGGCTCCTCGTGGGGGAACAGCGCGCTCTGCAGCCGCCGCACCCGGCCCACCAGCGTCTCATCGCGCGTTCGCAAGGCCGCTGCGTAACGGCCCGCGAGCCGACTCGCCGCGCGCGCCATCGTGCCACGCGTGCGCTTCACCGCGTCTTCCAACTCCGGCACCCCGTCGAGCACCGGGGCGATCGCGTCGAGCAACCGGCGCTCCAGCAGCTCGGGCGTCAGCTCGGGAGGCACCGGCGCCACGCGCGCCAACAGCGTCTCGAACGGCGCCTCCACCTGCTCGGGCGTGAGGTTCAACTTCTGCAGCAGGCTCGCGACGCGTGGCTCGACGACGCGGAACCGCGCACGCGGCATCACCATCGGCATCGGCAACCCGAAGTGCGCGTACAGCGGAGGCACCTGCGCGAAGTAGTTCAGCTCGCCCGGTCCGCCGATGATCGCCGCGGTGGGCAACAACGAATCTTGCGTGATGGGCCGCAGCAGCGCCGAGGTGCTGACGTGCACCGGCTCGACGATCCGCGCGCTCCCGACGACGCGCCAACCCTCGGCGCAGCGCTCCACGCGAAACCGCGGCCCATCGCGCCCATCGGGGTGCACGAAGGACAGCGGCGACGCCTCGCGCACGTGCACCTGCACGTCGAACCCTGACGACTCCAGCGCGCGCTGGCGCTCCAACAACACCTGCGCGATCGCGTCGCACTCCGAGAATGCGCGCGCGTGCACGCCCTCCACCTGCGCAGCGAGCGCCTCGTCGCGCGGGTCCAGCAGCACCAACTCCGGCAACAACTCCGAGAGCACGCCGGCGAAGGCATCGACCCAGGTCGCGTCGCGGCGGTAGTGCTTGCGAAACAGCGCCAGCACCTCGTCGGCGTGCGGCGCGTCACCCAGCGAGTCCGCGAGTTCGCGCAGCGCGGCGTCCACGCCTTCGCCCAGCCGCACCGACGACACCGACGCGCGCGGCGTGTGGGGGCTCTTCAACGTGATCCGCTGCAGCGAGCCATCTGCCAGGCGCACCTCGAGGTGATCGATCTCCTCGAGGTCGTGATCTTCGGTCTGCAGCCAGAAGACCGGCACGCAGCGCACGCCGGTCTCCTGCTGGAGCGCGCGCGCGGTCACCACGGCGCTCGCTGCTTTGTAGAAGGAATACAGCGGCCCGAGGAACAGCCCGACCTGCTGCCCCGTCACCACCGCGACCGCGCCGCCAGCCAACGCGTCGAGCGACGCCTGCCGCTGCGGAGAGCTCGCCCAGCGCGCGGCCTGCTGGCGCAGCGCTTCGACCACCGGCGGCGCGGTGACGCGCGACGCGGCTCTCCGCACGGCCTCGACACGCTTCGTCGCGTGCCGGAAGTCGTCGGGGAGCAGCGCGAGCGCCCGCGCTTCGCCAGCCAGGAACGCGGCAGAGAACGCCGACACAGCGACTCCGGTTACTTGCCCTTCCAGTCGGCCAGCGCCTTCTTCACGTCATCGGCGAAGAAGAAGCGCTCGGGGTTCTGCTGACCGAGCGTCTGCGCCTTCTCCGCGAGGGGGAGCGCGTCCTTGAACTTCTTCTGCGCGGCGAGCGCCTGCGCCTTCACCCAGTAGCCCAGCCACGTCTCCTTCGCGGCCAACGACTTGTCGGCCCAGGCGAGCGTGTTCGCGTAGTCCTTCTCCTCGAAGTAGTAGCGCGCCGCGGAGGTGTACTGGCCCGACACGTCATCCAGCGCCTTGATCGACGCGGTGGCCTGCTCCGCGGTCTTCAGCTTCACCGGCAGCGTCACGCGAACCTTCTCCCACTCGAGGTCGATGTGCGCCTGCGCGTTGTCGAAGTTCGTCACCAGGTACACGAGGCGCTCCCGGTTGGGGATCGGCTGCGGCTTCGCCGTCACGCGCACCACGTCATTCTCCGGCTTGTAGCCGTCGCTGCCCCAGAGGTCGGTCTGCTTGCTGACGATCAACGTCCACGACTGCGCCCCGGGGATCGCGAAGAACGCGTACGAGCCCGCCGCGACGTCCTTGTCACCGATCATCACCGGCTGGCTGAAGGTGATCAGCGTCGAGTGGTTCGCGCCCGCGCGCCACACCTTGTCCATCGGCACCAGCCCGCCCCAGATCTTGCGGCCCTTCACCGCCGGCGCGCTGTAGTCGACGGTGATGGTGGTCAGGCCCGCGGTCTGCACGACCTTCGCCTCCGGGCTCAGCGCGGGGAGCTTGAGCTCCGCGAACGAGAGTGACGAGAGGCAACAGAGCAGACCGACGATCTTGAAGTTCATGGGAAACCTTTCGGTGAGGAGTGGGAACGCGCCTCCATGTAATGAACGCGCCCCCGGTTTCACCGAAAAATCCCAGGAAGCTCAGCGCTTGCCGCCGCGGCCACCGCCGCCGCGTTCACGCCAGAGCCGATCGAGCACGGCGCGCGGGTCGAAGCCCTGCTTCGGAGCCGCCTCTTCTTGACGTTCGTCGTCCTCGGGCTTCTTGCGCTCCCACGGCTGCGGAGGCGGCGGATCGCGGCGTGGCTTCTCCTGCACGAAGCTCCGGGCGCTCCCTCGCGGCTCCAGGCGGCGCGCGGGCTTGTCGCCGAAGCGGCCGCCGGCCTTCTCCTCGGCGCGACGGGAGTCGCCTCCACCGTGACGACCGCCGGGCTTCGGCTCGAACCGCGCGCTCGACTTCGCGCCGAAGCGCCCGCCCGACTTGCCTTCCGGGCGGCGCGGCGCCTTCTCTTCGAAGCGCCGCGTGGTGCCGGAGTCGTCGCGCTCCTGGCGCGGCTTGCGCACGTCTCTCGCCTGCTCACGCTCGCGGAACCCGCCCTGCTGCTGGCGCGACTCGCCGCGCGGCTGATTCCCCGGGCGGAAGCGCTCCTGCTTCGAGAAACGCCCTTCGCCGCGCGTGTCATGACGGCGCTCGCGACGCCCCTCACCTCCGCCCCGAGGGGCCGGGAGGTTGCGGCGATCCTGCGAGCGGTAGCGCTTTGGCTCCTCGACGTCGGCGCCGTCGATCGACGTCACCTGGTAGTCGATCTGCTTCCGCTCCATGTTGATGGAGAGGATCAGCACCCGGCACTTCACGCCCACCTTCACCGTGAGCCCGTTGCCGAACACCATGCGGTACGTCGGCTGGTCGAACTCGAAGTCGGGCGCGACCGACTCGCCCTTCACGAAGCCCTCGACGAGCAGCTCGTCCAACTGCACGAAGAAGCCGTTCTCCGAGAGGCCGCACACCGTGCCCGCGTGCTCTTCACCGAGGTGATCCTTGAGCAACAGGCACGAATAGAGCTGGTTCACCTCGCGCTCGACCTGCATCGCCGCGCGCTCGCGCTCCGAGCTCTGCACCGCCAGCGCCTCGAGCTGCGCCTCCTCTTCTTCGAGCTGGTGGTTCGACGGGCGCCGCTTGCCGCGCGCCCAGAGCTGCTTGAGCAACCGGTGCACCAGCAGGTCGGGGTAGCGGCGGATCGGCGAGGTGAAGTGGAGGTAGTCCTCCGCGCCCAGGCCGTAGTGGCCCGCCTCGCGCGACGAGTAGACGGCCTGCGCCATCGAGCGCAGCGCGAGCTGGTTCAACGCGCGCTGCTCCGGGTGGCCCTCGAGCTGCTTCAAGACCTCGTTGAGCGACTTGCTGGTGAACTCGCCCTTCGGCGGGGCGATGCCGTACGCGCCGAGCAGCGTGAGGAACATCTCGAGGCGATCGTCATCGGGCGGCCCGTGGAAGCGGTTCACCGTCGGCAAGTTCGACTCGCGGAAGAAGCGCGCCACGGCCTCGTTGGCCGCCAGCATGCACTCCTCGACGAGGCGGTGGCTCTCCCAGCGCTCGCGCTTCACCAGGCGCTTCGGCAAGCCGTCGTCGCCGAGCTCCACCTTCTGCTCGGGGAGATCGAAGTCGACCGCGCCGCGATCGATGCGCATGCGGTTGAGCGTCTTCGACAACTGGAAGAGCCGCTCGAACTGCGGCTTCAACTCGGTGCGCCCGGGCACGTGCTGGCCCGCCAGCACCTCATGCACCTCGGTGTACGTACAGCGCGCGGCGCTGCGCATGACCGCCGGGTACACCTCGCTGGCCACGGTGAGGCCGTCGCGATCGATGACCATGTCGGCCACCATGCACAGCCGGTCGACGTCGGGCTTGAGCGAGCAGATGCCGTTCGACAGGCGCTCGGGGAGCATCGGCAGCACGCGCCCCGGCAGGTACACCGACGTCGCGCGCCGCAGCGCCTCGGCGTCGAGCGCGGAGTCGGGCCGCACGTAGTGCGACACGTCGGCGATGGCGACCACCAGCCGCGTGCCCCCCTTGTGCGCCTCGGCGTAGACCGCGTCGTCGAAGTCGCGCGCGTCTTCACCGTCGATGGTGATCAGCGGCAGCTTGCGCAAGTCGCGGCGGCTCTCGCCCTTCGCCTCCTTCTCCGAGACCTCGACGTGGATCGCGTCGGCCTCGTCCATCACCTCCGGCGGGAACTCATCGGAGAAGCCCTTCGAGAAGGCGACCGACAGCACCTCGACCGAGTGATCGGCCGTGGAGCCCAGCGAACCCGCGACCTCACCGGTCAGCGCCTGCGGGCCCTCGAACATCGAGTCACCGACGCCCAGCTTCACCTTCACCGAGTCGCCGGGGCGCGCCAGCTGCGTGGGCGGCACGCGGATACGGCCCAGCTCCTTCTCGCGCGGCTCGACCCAGGCCTTGCGGCCGTCTTCCATGTACGTGCCGATCACCATCTGGCGGGTGCGCGACTGCACCTCCACCACGCGGCCCATGGTGCGGCCATCGCGGCCCGGCACCACCTCGATCAGCACCTGATCGTTGTCGAGCGCCTTGCGGGCCTCGTCGGGCGGAATGAAGAGGTCTTCAGAGTCTTGCCCCACGATGGGCTTCACGAAGGCGAAGCCATCCCGGTGGAGGTGGATGATGCCCTTCACCACTTTGCCGCCGCGGCTGCCCGCAGGCGCCGTCTTCTGAGGCGCGCCACGCGTGCGCGTCACCACCCGGTCGACCTGCTGCTCGTTGAACTGCTTTCGCCCTGCCGCCGAGCGCGGGAGCGCCGCGGGCTTCTTCGCCTTGTCCTGCCAGGCCGGCCCCGACTTCTGCTTCGGCTTCTCACCGGGCACGCCGAAGCGCTTGCCGTCCCGCGTGAGTCGCCCTTCCTTCACCAGCTCCCTCAACAACCGCTTCAACGCGGTCTGCTCGCCGGGGTGGAACCCGCCCACGCGCAGCAGTTCTTGAATGCCGACCAACCGGCCGGCGGTACTCACGAGTTGAACGACGGTTTCTGAATCTATAGCCACGAAAATCCTTTGTTTCTGCGCGCGCTCGCGGTCGATGACCGGCGCACGTCGTTGATAAAAGTACAGCGGGCCAGCGCTCTCGCGAGTTGCGAGAACGTCTGGCCCGCTTGCCGGCACTGACGCGCCGGGGAGAGTTCCCTGACGAGACTCAGAGGTAGAAAGTACCGCCGATGCCGGGGGTGAAGGTCACCACGGAGAACGCGAACCCGCCGCCCGTGATCAGGAAGGGAAACGCGAGGCCGAGGTTGGCGTTGAGCGAGAAGTTGGGGCTGAAGAAGTACTCGGCGCCGAAGCCCGCGTGGAGGCCCATCGCCACCGCGCTGCCCGCGACGTCGGGGTCGGCGAACGACACGCCGAGGTGGAACAGCGGGCGCAGCGCGTCGGTCGGCTTGCGGAACAGCAGGTCGAAGCCGAGGCCCACGCCGAAGCCGAACTGCGCGCCCGCGTCGCTCGCCGTCAGGCCGACGTTCAAGTCCGCGAGGAACTTGAAGTTGTCGGAGAAGAAGACCGCGATGCCCGCGCTGGTCGCGCCGGTCGCCGTCGCGCCGTTCAGGTTGCCGCCGAAGCCCGCGCGGATACCGAAGGCGCCGCTGCCCGCCGACAGCTTCGCGTCAGGGGCCGCCGCGCGCGGCGCGGAGGTCATCGGGTCCTGCGCGGGCGCCGGCTCCTGCGGGCCCGACGGAGGCGGCGTGGCCGGGGTGATCTCCGTGCCGATCTCCTGCGCGAAAACGAGGGTGCTGGCCAACGCTGCGATGACGACGATGAACTTCTTCACGGTGTTGCCTCCGGGGCTTTCACGTTCGCGATCACCTTGAAGGTGCGCGCGACCTGCATGGGGTTGTGGACCTTTCCGAGGAAGAACTCGATCTCCTGGAGGCCCGGGTTGCGCGGCGTGAAGAAGAACTCCCGCACCGGCGAACCGGACGTCGGGTGCTCCACGTTCACCTCGCGCAGCGAGACACGCTTGGCCGTCTGCGGCTCGATGGCCCAGACGTGACCCTGCTTCTCCGACAACTTCACGGAGAGGCCATGGTTCAACTTCACGTCGAGCGAACGCGCCGCGCCGGTGCCCGACGCCTCCACGGTCTCGACGTCGATCGTCTCGCGGGAGACCGGCGGGTACTCCGGCGCGCGGGGCTCGCACGACTCGCACTCGATGCGGCCGCCCCAGCCCGTCAGCTTCTCCACCACGCCCGTGGCCACCATCACCTCGCCGATGTACTTCTTGATGCTCTTGACGCCCTTGCCTTCCAGCGTGAACGCCACCTGCTGGCGCGTGCCGGGGTTCGAGACGACCAGGTAGTACTCGTCGGCGTTCATCTCGAGGCGGCCGCGCAGCGTCGCGAAGCCCTTCAAGCCCACGGCCATGCCGGGGTTGCCGATGGTGGTGAGCTCGCCGGGCGAGAGGAGGCGCAGCTTCTCGGCCTCCGGCACCTCGGGCGTGGCCTCGACCTCGGCCTCGGGCTTCTTCGCGGAGTACTTCCGCACGTCGACCGAGCCGCCGTAGTTGTGGAAGCGCTTGATGAGGCCCGACACCGAGACCTTGTGGTCGACGTACGCGGGCAGCACTTCTTGATCGGGCCCCTGCAGGAGGAACCACAGCTCGCGCTTGTCGCGGCCGATGACCTCCAGGTACGGGAAGCCCATGTGCAGCACGAGGCGGCCCTTGAACGAGCCCTCGCCGATCACGCCGCGCTCACCGACGGTCAGCGCCTGCTCCATCTCGCGCTTGGTCAACAGGTTGCCCTCGGGGGGCAGCTTGGTGGCGCGCGGCATCGGCTTGTCAGGCAGCGGCCCGAGGAAGCCATCACCCCGGCGGGCGGCCGTCGGCGCGCTGATCGCCGGCGCGCTCTCGACCTTCTTGCCCGCCTTCTTGTCGGCCTTGGCCGGCGGCGCCGCCTTCTCGGCGGGCTTCTTCTCGGCCTTGCCGGTCAGCTTCTTGAGCGCCGATTTCGCCTTTTCTTTCGCCACCTTGACGAGCTTGGAGGCCCGCGACGCGACGGTTTTGACGGCCTTCTTCTTCGGGGCAGCGGGTTTCGCCTTCTTCGTGGCCAACGCCGACTCCTTGTGCAGGGGCTTTAAAAGCGCGCCTCGCGTACTCGATTTCCCCTGCAATTCCTATTGGTTTTCACGCCCGCACCTCAGGCATGTGCTTCCGCCATGGCTCTGAGCGTCGATGAAGCGCGCGTCAGGATTCTCGAAGGCCTCAACCCCGGCGCCCCCGTCAAAGTGCAAGTCGGCGAGGCGATCGGCCGCGCGTTGGCCGTGCCGCTGACGGTGCGTCGCACGCTCCCCCCGTGGGACAACTCGCAGATGGATGGCTTCGCCGTGCGCGCCGCTGAGGGCACCCGTACGCTGGAGATCACCGAGACGATCTTCGCGGGCGACGCGCCGAAGCACGAGGTGCGGGCCGGCTGCTGCGCGCGCATCATGACCGGCGCACGAATCCCTCCCGGGGCCGACGCGGTGGTGATGCAGGAGAAGACGGCACGCCTCGACGACGGCCACGTGGAGATCCTCGAGGCCGCGGCGCCGGGGCAGTTCATCCGCCGGCGGGGCGAAGACGTGCGCGAGGGCGAGCCCCTGTTCGCGCGGGGTCGCGAGCTCTCCGCCGCCGATCTCGGGGCGCTGTGGGGCCAGGGGCTGACCGAGGTGACCGTCTTCTCGAGGCCGCGCGTCAACATCGTCACCAGCGGCGACGAGCTGCTGCCGCCCGGCAGCGACGGCGAGGGGATCATCGACACCAACGGCCCGGTGCTGCAGACGCTGGCCACCTCCGCGGGCGCGATCGCCACGCACGTGGGCCGCGCCGCCGACACGCTCGACTCGCTGCGCGCGCACTTCGAAAGCGGGCTGGAGGCCGACGTGCTGATCACCGTCGCCGGCGCCTCGGTGGGCGAGCGCGACTTCACGCGCGAGGCGCTGCAGTCGCTCGGCGTGGAGCTGGACTTCTGGAAGCTCGCCATGCGCCCGGGGAAGCCGCTGATGTTCGGGCGCCGCGGCGCGACGCTGGTCTTCGGGCTCCCGGGCAACCCGGTGTCGGCGATGGTGACCTTCGAGCTCTTCGTGCGCCCCGCGCTGCGCGCGTTGCAGGGCCTGCCCACCGCGCTGGAGACGCTGCCCGCGCGCGCCGCGGCGCCGATGAAGCCCGCCCCCGGGCTGCGCCTCTTCACGCGCGCGACGTACGCGCACCGCGACGGCGCCCTGTGGGCCACGCCGGTGGGCAGCCAGTCGTCAGGCGCGCTCTCGTCGGCCTTCGCCGCGCACGCGCTCGTCGACCTCGCACCCGACAGCCCCGCCATCGCGGTCGGTGACGCGATCACCCTGATTCCGCTGCGTTGGACGAATCGTTGAAACAGAAGTACGGCCCATGCATCCAAAAGAGTGACCAACCATGGAACGCACCATGACCGATAACACCGCCGTGCTGCCGACTCGTAAGCCGACCCATTTCCTCGAGCGCTACTCCGAATCTGCGCTCCCCACCGAGCGTGGGCTCTTCCGCATCGTCGTGTTCCGCGATCGCCGTGACGGGAAGGAACACGTCGCGATGGTGAAAGGTGACGTCGCGGGCCACGAGGGCGTGCCGGTGCGCATGCACTCCGAGTGCCTCACCAGCGAGGTCTTCGGGAGCCTGCGCTGCGACTGCCGCGCGCAGCTCGACCGCGCGCTTGACTTCATCTCGCAGCAGGGCCGCGGCGTGATGCTGTACCTGCGCCAGGAGGGCCGCGGCATCGGCCTGGGCAACAAGATCCGCGCGTATGCGCTCCAGCAGGAACAGGGCCTCGACACCGTCGACGCGAACCTGAAGCTGGGCTTCGCCGATGATCTGCGCCGCTACGACATCGCGGGCGAGATGCTGCGATCGCTCGGCGTGAAGAGCGTCGATCTGATCACCAACAACCCGCTGAAGATCGCCGGCCTCGTGGAAGAAGGCGTGCCCGTGCGGCGGAGAATTCCTTCGCGCACGCTGACCAACCCGCTTAACGTCGACTACCTCAAGACGAAGCGGGACAAGGCCGGTCACCTGATTGAGTTCCTCAACGAGGACAGTTCCGAAGCGAAGGCCGGCTGACGAGTTCGCCCTTCACTTCTGGGGCGTGCGCGGGTCGATCCCCTCCCCCGGCCCGGAGACGGCGCGCTACGGCGGCAACACCCCGTGCATCGAAGTGCGCGTCGGCGGCGAGCGGTTGATCTTCGACCTCGGCACCGGCGTGCGCGAGCTGGGCGCTTCGGTGAACGGCCCGCTCGACGCGCACCTCTTCATCTCGCACTACCACTACGATCACCTGCAGGGCCTGCCGTTCTTCGGGCCCATCTTCGACCCGCGCAGCCGCTTCACCATTCGCGGGCCGACGCGCAACTCGCGCACGGTGAAAGACGTGCTCTCCGGGCAGATGCAGCAGCCCTTCTTCCCCGTGACGGCGGAGATGGTCTTCCGCGCGCAGCTTGAATACCAGGCCTTCGAGGCCGGCGACCGGCTCACGCTGGGCGGCGCGCGCATCTCGGCCATCGAGAGCAACCACCCCGGCGGGAGCCTCGCGTACCGCATCGACTACAAGGGCAAGACGGTCGTCTACGCCACCGACACCGAGCACGGGAGCGATCGCGACACGCAGCTGCTGGAGTTCGCCCGCGGCGCCGACGTGCTGATCTACGACTCGATGTACACCGACGACGAGTACCTCGGGCGCACCGGGAGCCCGAAGCTCGGCTGGGGGCACTCCACCTGGCAGAACGCGATCAAGGTCGCCGACGAAGCGAAGGTGGGCACGCTGGTGCTCTTCCACCACGACCCGACGCGCACCGATGACGCGCTCGACGCGATGCTCAAGGAAGCGAAGCGGCACCGCAAGGCGACGATCGCCGCCCGCGAGGGCCTGACGCTCAAGCTGCTGCCGACAAGCGCACCGCGCGCTTCAGCCCGGCGAAAGGCACCAGCGAAACCGCCTCGTCGACGCTGAACCACGCGGCCTCGGAGTGCTCGTGCGGGTCGTGCGTCACCGGCGCGTTGCTGCGCACCACGAACGCCGTCTCCCGCAGAATGGTC
Source organism: uncultured Archangium sp. (assembly GCA_946479335.1). Next base: position 2,876 of record CAMLFP010000097.1, on the reverse strand, counting down.
GGCGTCCCGGCGACGCAGAACGCGTGCTCGTAGTTCAACGGCGTCACCGGCACGGCAAGGCCAGTCTCTTCACGCAGCTCGCGTTGCGCCGCCTGCTGCGGAGACTCGCCAGCCTCCACGTGCCCGGTGACCGGCTGCCAGAACCCACCGCGCGCCTCGGTGCGTTTGAGCAACAGCACGCGACCATCATCGCGCCGCACGACGACGCTGATGGTGCGTGCCGGCTCCGGCGCGCGGGTGACCTCGCACTCGAACACGTCACGGAAGTGCTGCGCGATGCGCTCTTCGACCTCGCGTTGATCGACATCGCGGCCGAGCTCTTCACGCATCGAGGTCACGCCCGCCTCGCGGATGCCGCACGGCACGATCAGCTCGAAGTGGCTCAGGTTGGTCGACACGTTCAGCGCGAACCCGTGCTTGGTGTACCAACGGCTCAGGTGCACGCCGAGCGCCGCGATCTTCCGCGGGCCGCCGCGCCGTGACTCGGCCACCCACACGCCCGGCCACTGCTCGAAGCGCGTGGCGGTGATGCCCCAGTCGGCGACGGTGCGGATCATCAGCTCTTCGATCGCGCGCACGTACTTGCGGACGTCTTGCCGCCCTTCTTCAAGGAACAGCAGCGGGTAGCCCGTGATCTGCCCGGGCCCGTGGTACGTGACGTCGCCGCCGCGATCGGTCTCGAAGATCTCCACGCCCAGCGCCTCGAGGTGCTGCGCCGGCGCGATGATGTTGGTCGCCTTCGCCGCGCGCCCCATCGTCAGCACCGGCTGGTGCTCGAGCAGCAACAACGTGTCGGGGATCAGGTTCTCGCGGCGCGCCTGCTGGAGCTGCTGCTGCATCTCGAGCCCGTCGGCGTATTCGACGCGGCCCAACTGGTGCCATTGGACTGGAGGGTTCACGTGTAGTTCCCAGAGGGGATGCGGGCGAGTAACGCGACCAGCTCGTGCGCGCCACGACCGGAACGGTGCGCCAACTGCGCCACCTGCGTCAGCGCCTCGTCGGACAAGGCGATGTCGCGCTCGCTCGCCAGCGCGCGCGCGAGGCCGGTCAACGCCGCGACGTCGGGCGCCTCGAATGAGAACACCGCGTCAACCTCCGCGAGCACCTGCGCGTCGAGCGTCGGCAGCGCGCTCTGCAGCGACGCCGTGTCGTGCAGCGGCTCGGGCCCCTGCGCTCCCTGCAGCACCAACGCGGGCGGCGGCACGTCGGCGGTGATGACGAAGAACGTCGGCGCGGTCCCCCGCTGTCGGGAGAAGGTCGGGGTGCGGGCCGCGTCGATCACCTCAATCTCACCCAGGGTCTTCAACCACGCCGACTTTCCTGAACCGGTGGGCCCGATGACGAGCGTGAACTTCGAGCGAAGACGCGTCAGGCGTTGCGTCGCGCGTTGTTGTGCGGGGAGCTCGTGCGTGAGTTTGGTGATGGTCCATTCCGCGCCCCTCACCCCGACCCTCTCCCCAGGGGAGAGGGAGTTTCCTCCGCTCCGGAGTGCAGCGGAGAGTTCCGTGCACCCCGCGCAGATGAACGACCCCGCGGGGCCCGCGACGAGCGCGCCGACCTCGGCTTTGGGTCGGCAGCAGAACGAACACCACGCATCGATTGCAGGGTCGGCGAGCTGCGGCGTGCGCTGTTCGACCAGCACGCGCTCCGGCGCCTCGAAGCCGAACACCGACTCGTCGACCTCGGGCTCTTCGGGCAACCCTTCGGCCTTGCGCGCCTGGCGCAGCATGCGCGCGGCCTGGGTGAGCTGTTGGCGCTCGCGGTAGTACGACGCGGCTTCACGGAGGATGCGCGCGGCCTCGGGCTTGTCGCCGCGCACCTCCGCGGCCTGGGCATTGGCGAGCAACGTGCGGATCTCAGACATCGCTCACACTTCTTACCCAAGCGCTCTTAACGTCGCGCGCATGAGAAACCTGTTCTGGCTGTTCGCGCTGGCCTCGGTGTCGGGCTGCTCGTGTCACACCACGGAGCCCGGCGAGCGTTCGGTGCTCGTGGTGTGGGGCAAGCTGCAGGAGCCCGCGCTCGGGGAAGGCTTCCACACCGCCACCTTCGGGAGCGACTTCACCGACGTCTCCATCCGCACGCAGAAGCACGAGCTCAACGCCGAGTGCTTCTCGTCTGACCTGCAGAACGTGCAGATGTCGCTCGCGGTGCTGTACCGGATCCCCGAGGCGAAGGTGCTCGACGTCTTCCGCCAGTACCACGGTGAGCCGTTCGACGTGCTGATCGCGCCGCGCGCGCAGGAGGCGATCAAGGAGGCCACCGCCAGCCGCTCCGCCGAGCACATCGTGAAGGACCGCGAGAAGGTGAAGGCCGAGGCGCTCGACGCGCTCAAGGCGAAGGTGGGTGACGTGCTGGTGGTGGAAGACCTGATCATCGTCGACGTGAAGCTGTCGGCGCAGCTCGCGCAGGCCATCGAGCAGAAGATGGTGCAGGAGCAGGAAGCCGCGAAGGCCAAGTTCACCAAGCAGAAGGCGGAGATCGAGGCGGAGATCGTCACCGCCCAGGCCAAGGGTGAAGCCGACGCGGCGCTGCTGCGCGCGAAGGCCGACGCGGAGGCCATCAAGATCCGCGGGGAGGCGCTGAAGCAGAACGCCGGCGTGGTCGAGCTGCAGCTCATCGAGAAGTGGGACGGCGTCGCGCCGCAGATCGTCGCGGGCGGGAGCGGCGTGAGCCTGATCCTCCCGGCGCTGAAGCAGAAGCAGTAGCCGTCAGTTCTGGCAGGCCGCGCCCGTCGGGGCGGCCATGCGCTCCGCCACCGTGCCCACCACTCGCTTCGCGCAGCTCGCGCAAGGCATCCCCCGGCCGTTCTGGGCGCAAGTCGCCGAGATCCCCCAGGTGGTGCAGGAGATCCTGGGCGAGGCGGGCGTGGCCTA
>CAMLFP010000096.1 GCA_946479335.1 uncultured Archangium sp. | reverse complement strand
GCTCACGACAACGTGAGGTCGATGTGCACCGTGCCGTCGCTCGTCACCTCGTAGCGCCAGTGCGCCGCGTCGGTGGGGAAGCCGAGGAGGTCGGTGACGCCGCGATGCAGCCCGGCGACGAAGTGCGCCAGCGACCCGGCGCCGGTGAACACGATGCGGCGCGTATTCTCACCCGTGACCTCCACGCGCCCGTCGACGTAGTTGCACGCGGAGCGGATGCCGCGCTGGAGCCGGTCAAGCCCGCGCTTCTGGCCCACCAGCTTGAGCGCGTAGACGGTCGCCTTGCCAATCATCGTCTCGCTGAAGGCGCTGAACGCAAACGGGCCCAGCGCGAAGAGTCGCTCGTGCTCGGCGCGCTCCGGGTACAGCGTCGCGCCGACGATGCGCAGTGACGCCTCGACGGCGTCGGCGGAGTACGCGGGCAACAGCGGGCGGTCGAGGTCGACGTACGGCCGCACCTGCGCCTTGAGCTCCGGAGTCACCCGTTCCTTGAGGCCCTTCGAGAAGAGGCTCTCCACCGCGTCGTGAAACCAGAGTTTCTCCATGAAGGCGCGGACCATGGCACGCCGGCGCCGGAGTTCCGCAGCCTACGCGTCGTAGAGCGCGTCGATGTACGAGGCCATCAGGTCGCCCACGAGGCCCTTGAACGGCAGCGACGACGCGAGCCCGTAGACCGGCGCCATGCCCTCGCCCGTCGCCGGAGTGCCGCGCACCGCGTCCGTCGAGGCCTTCAAATCGCTCAGGAACTTCTCGACCACGCCCGGCTGCGCGTGGCGCAGCGTCACGCACAGGTGCACCGCCGCGGGCTTCTGCAGGCCGTTCAAGCTCCAGCCGCGCTTCGTCATCTCATCGAGCACCCGGTACACGTCGACGGAGTCGCTCGTAAACGCGATGACCCACAGCGGGTTGCCGATGACGCGCAGCCCATCGATGCGGCCGATGCCTTCACGAATCGCGCGGCCGGTCTCCAGCACGCGTCGCGTGGCGTCGACGTAGCCCTCGTGGCCCATGGCCATCATCGTCGCCCACGCCTGCGCGATGAGCGCGCCCGGGCGGCTGCCGGCGAAGCCCGGCGTCGCGTACAGGCCGCCGCTCCAGTCGGGAGAGATGAAGTACTGGAAGCGGCGCAGCGCGCGGCTCCGGTACAGCACCACCGAGGTGCCCTTCGCCGCGTAGCCGAACTTGTGCGTGTCGGCCGACATCGAGGTCACGCCCGGCAGCGAGAAGTCGAAGCGCGGCACGGGGAAGCCCGCGGCGTTCGCGAACGCGAGGATGAAGCCGCCCAGGCACGCGTCGGTGTGGAAGCCAATGCCCTCGCGCTTCGCGAAGTTCGACAGCGCCTCGATGTCGTCGATGACGCCGTGGGGGAACGACACCGCCGAGCCAATCATCACCACCGTCGCGCCGTTCACCGCGGCCTTCATCTTCTCCACGTCGGCGGTGCCGTCTTCACGCACCGGCACGCGGATCATCTGCAGCCCCAGCGTGTGCGCGGCCTTGTCGAAGGCCGGGTGCGCTGAATACGGCGCGACGATGTTCCCGTGCTTGATGCCGCGCGAGAAGCCCCAGTCACGGTAGGCCTTCATCGCCAGCATGATGCTCTCGGTGCCGCCCGACGACAGCACGCCCACCACCGCGTGCTCGTCATCGGCCTTCGGGTCGCCGCCCATCAACCGCGAGGCGAAGTTGACGATGTCGGCCTCGAAGCGCGCCACCGACGGCCACACGTCGGCGTGCAGCGGGTTGGCCTGCGAGTACAGCGCGTACACCTGGTTGAGGAAGTCGAGGTGCTTCGCATCACCGTGGTACACGCCGCCCGACACGCGCCCGTCGCGCCACATCGGCGCCTCGCGTGACGAGAGCTCCTTGAGCGTCGAGAGCAGCTCTTCAGTCGAGTGGCCCTTCTTCGGGAGCGTGTCGAAGGCCAGCTCCGTGGGGCGGTGTTTGCGCACCGACTCCTTGAGCGACTCGGCGACCTTGCGCTTCTCCTCGCGCACCATGCCGCCGACGACCGGCAGCTTCTCCAACACGCGCTCCAGCTGCTTCACCAGCGAGGGAGGCATCCGCGACAACACAGCCTGCGCCGACTTGGGGATTTCCATGGCGGCGCGTCAATAGCAGGCGACCGCGGGCGCCGCAGACTTCCGTGAACGAACCCGAGGCGCCGTTCAGGATTCTGCCGAGGCGAAGCGGCGGCTCATCGCGCGGCGGTGCTTGAACTCGAGGAGGAACTGCTCGAAGCGCTCGTCGTACAGCGCCTTGTGCTGCGCGTTCGGTTGGTACGTGCGCGCGATGGGCACGGCGTTGGGCACGTCGCTCCACTTCATGCGCCCCATGGCGACGAGCGCCTGCAGGCCCGCGCCGCGTGCGTTGGCCGACTGCGGTGCTTCGACCTGGCGCACCGGCCGCTGCAGGACATCGGCGTGAAGCTGACACCACAAATCAGAGCGCGCGCCGCCGCCCACCACCGTCACGTCTTCCAACGCGCGGCCGAGGTTGGGCTCGAGGTGCGTCTGCAGCCAACGCGTGTTCAACGCCACGCCCTCCAGCACCGCGCGGAACAGGTGCCCCGCGTCGTGCTTGAGCGACAGGTTCGCGAAGCCGCCGCGCACGCGCGAGTCATCGACGGGTGAACGCTCGCCATGCAGCCACGGGAGGAACAACAGCCCGCCCGCGCCCGCGGGAACCTTCTCCGCCAACGCGAAGCCGCGCGTGAAGGCGTCGGGGCCGGTCCACTGGAGCAGCGACTCCACGACGTGCTTGAGCCCGCCGGCCGCGGTGTCCTGCTCGTTGGCGAAGAGGTACCGCCCGGGGATGGCCGACGGAATCGTGGCCATGTTGTGCGCGATGTCTGACTTCTTGAACGGCACGTGCGCCAACAGCCACGACGAGGTGCCGAGGCAGAGGTGCGCGCGGTAGTCGTCGACGGTGCCCGCGCCGATGGCGGCCATGTGCATGTCGGCGCCGCCCGCGGCCACCTGCACCTTCGTCGAGAGCCCGAGCTCGTCAGCGGCGTCTTTGGTCAGCGTGCCGATGAGCGACGAGGAGGGCACCAACTCCGGCAGCTTCACGCGGTCGACGCCGCACCAGTCGAGCAGCCCGTCGTCGTAGCGAATCGCGTTGATGTCGCGGTTGTCGGTGAGCCAGTGCGCGACGATGGAGTCGAAGGTCGCCACCGCGCGGCCGGTCAACTTGAAGTTCACCCAGTCCTTCGGCTCGAGGAAGACCTTCGACGCGTCGTACGTGGCGCGCTCGTGCTTCTTGAGCCACATGATGTGCGCGACGGGGTCCTTGCCCGAGAGCGACGGCACGCCGCCGGTCTTCTGGATCCACCGGAGTACGCGGAAGACGTTGTACCCGTCGACCGTGGGGAAGCCGGAGCACACGCGCGCAATCTCCTCGCGGCCGCGGGAGTCCATCCAGATGAGGGCGGGGCGCAGCACGGCGCCGTTCGCGTCGAGGCACACGGTGCCCGCCCACTGCGACGAGAGCGCGATGCCCTCGACGTCGGCCGCCTTCACGGTGCCGCGCGCCCACAGCGCGTGCGCGGCGGTGCGGCACGCTTTCCACCAGTCGTGCGGGTGCTGCTCGACGCCTCCGTTGGGCAGCAGCGAGATGCCGAGCGGCACCACCTCGGAGTCGAGCAGCGCACCTTCGGCGGAGAGCACCGCGGCCTTGAGGCCCGAGGTGCCCAGGTCAAACGCGAGGACAGTGCCAGCCATGGAGCGCGCGCTTAGCAGGTCAGCGGCGGCGAATGGTGACGCCCTGCGACCAGCGGAAAGTGCCCCACGCGATGAAGCACATCGAAACGAACCCGCCGACGCGCAGCGCGTAGAACTGCACGGCGTCGGGCACGTTCACGATGCCCGCGAAGGTGAGCGCGGTGGCGATGGCGAGCGCGATGAGGATCGCCGCGCCAAAGCCCATCCAATACATGCCGACGACGCTGGGGTGGCCCTGGAGCCCGATGTCGCTGAGCGTGAAGGCGCTCGGCGCCAGCGCGTTGGTGCCGCGGGTGAGCTCGGCCTCCGGCAGCTCCGGCGGGAGCGCGCCCGCCACGGAGTTGATCAACACGTTGACCGATTCGTCGTCGAGGCCATCGGCCTTGAGCTGCTCGACCATCTTCTCGCGCGGGAGCTTCTGCGCGTGCCACTCGACGACGCGCTGGTAGCGCACGCTGCCCTGGTCTTGCGACTCGTCGGCCATGCGCGCTGTCTACCACGCGCGTATGGCGTGAACCGGCTCCTGTCTTGGAGGGTGGCGCATCGACGACTGGCGAGCGCCCTGCCCGTCGCACGCGTGCCCGTGGCTTCCAGCGAACGCGGCAAGCGTTGGGGGTTCAGCGTGCTCGCGACACCCCGTGCCTCGAGAAGTCAGCCGTGGGTTGCGGCGCGATGGGCTCTCCGTTGAATCACCCATCTGCATCAGGTGCTTCCTCCGTGAGACGACGCGCCGCACGCGCCACCTGACGACTCACGGTTCGTGGTGTAGCGACCTCGATCCACGTCGGAGGCGCCAGCGAACAGTTGGGCGGCAGGGAGAGGTGCGGGAGCTCGAATTTCTGAAAATGGGCACCCATGGCCTGACCACATTCGCCACGAGGTCGAGGGCCTGCACGAGGACCTGCAGTGCGCTCACCTGCTGATCACTGCGCCACCATCAAAGCCTCTGACGTCAGCACCTCACGTACGCGCCGAGGTTCCCCGACAGCTCGTTCGTGCTGGAGCTGCCCCCCGAGCGCTGCGTTCGAGAAACCCGCGCCGGCGCGCTATGAGCGCCGCTCGATGAAACTCAGCTCGACGTTCGCAGTCGCGGTGCTGGTGACGGTCTCCGCCTGCGGCCCGGCGCCGGTTCCCGTCGATGGCGGCGTGGTCGACGGAGGCCCCACCGACAGCGGCTGGCAAGACTTCGACGCCGGCGTCTGGGACGGCGGGATGCTCCAGCTCAACGACGTCTCGGTGCTCTTCCCGCTCGCGACTTCGACCGCCGAACTCTCGAGCAGCCTCAAGGCCTCGGCGACAGGCGCGCGCGGCGTGCTGCTCGGCGCCTCGCTCTACGACTCCATCGGGCACCTCAGCGGCAGCACCGGCAACCCGCCGCCGGGCGGCATCGGTGAGACCGCCTACGCCGACCTCCACGTCGTCGCCGTGCGCATCGACCCGTGCTTCGCAGACATCGCCCCCGACCCGCACTCCGCGACGTGCCTGAATCAGCTGCGGCTGATCATGCAGGAGGTCCGCACCTCGAGCGGTCAGGCCACCGGCTTCGATTCGGCGCTCCACGTCTTCTACCGGCTCACCCGCGAGGAGCTGCTCGACTTCGCGCACGCGGTGGCGACGCTGCGTGAAGCGCGCGCCCCGGGCCAGCGCCTCGGCAAGCTCGCGCCGCACCCGGTGATGGTCTCGGAGGGCCTCGATGGCCCCATGGCGAACGGCGTGCGCGCGTTGATCCTCCGCTACGCCGGCGCGCAGAACCTCACGCGCGTGACGAAGTTGAGCGCCACCACCGTCGGCTTCGCGTGGGACTTCTCCGGCGTCGAGGTCTCGCCGGGCAACCTGCTCACGCCCGTCACCATCGCCTCGATGCCCGCGGGCACCGCCACGCAGTCGTTGTTCTCCGGCTTCTCGGTCACCGACCCGGAGGCGCTGCTCTCACCGCCGCCCTCGCGCACCGACGACTTCACGCCGCTGACCAGCACGATGACCGCCAGCACGCTCGACGCGGGCGCGCGCGACCTCGCGTTCGCCGCGTTGGTGCGCATCGACCACCCGAACCGCTACACGCCCGAGAACATCGACTGCGCCAGCTGTCACTTCGCGACCCCGACCTCGGCGCTCATCGCGAAGGCGAAGTACGGGCTCGACGAAGCCACCGACCCGAACGCCTTCACCGTCGGCGACGCGGGCGTGTTGCCGGAGGAGTTGACGCCGACCTTCTCCACGGTCAACGGCTTCAACGTGCACGCCTTCAGCTACCTGGAGCGCGACCCGGGCATCAACCGCCGCGTGGTGAACGAGACGGCCGCGGTGGTCGAGTTCCTCAACGGGCTCTGAAGCGCCGTCACACGTCGCCGGTGAAGATGAAGCGCTCGTTCACCTTCTCGGCCGTCGCCTGAAACCCGCACTCGCGCAGCCGCTTGTTGATGCCCGGCTGCGTGGTGCGTGACGCGATGGCGAGGCGGCCGCCCTTGTCCAACGAGGCGCGCAGCGAGGAGAACCCGCCGATGCTGTACAGCGAGGTGTCGTCGTCGATGTCGACGTCGAACGGGCCTGCGTCGATGTCGAGCAACACCGCGTCAAACTTCGCCCGGTGTTTCGAGAGGAAAATCAACGCGTCACCGCTCTCGACGCGCACGCGCGCGTCATGAACCGCGTCATCGTGGAGCGCCGCCAGCGGGCCTTCATTCCACGCGCGCACGGCCTCCGAGGGCTCGAGCACCGTCACCTGCGCGCCGTCGCCGAGGTCGTCGAGCAACGCGCGCAGCAACAGCCCGAAGCCCAGACCCCCCACGAGGATACGCGGCGTCGAGGTCGAGATGCGCGCCAGCGCCAGCCGCACCAGGTCGAGCTCGTGGCCGTCGTTGCGCGAGGTCGACACGATGGCGCCCTTGCGCTGCACCATGAACTCGTTGTCGCGCTGGCGGAGCGTCCACTCGCCGTGCGTGGCCAACACCTTGAGCGGCTTCACGGCTGCTTCGTTTCCGGCTTCGCGCCGGGCTTCGGCTTGAGCCACACGCGGAACAGCAGCCACACCACGAGGATGATGACGCCCATCGCCGCCATGCCGAGGTTTTCCCTCGTGGCGTTGAAGGCGTGGGGTGCCGACGAATCCAACTCAGTGGTGCCGCTCATGATGCCTCCGTAACAGCCGTGAGAGCGCTTGCAAGCGCGGGCGATTCGCTCCATGCAGCGCGCTCATGAGCCGCATTTACCGCCAGCTTCCTCCCAAGGGTTCCAAAGTCGGTCTCGCCTTTTCGGGCGGCCTCGACACGCGCGCCGCCGTGGCGTGGATGACGAAGAAGGGCGTCGACGTCTACGCGTACACCGCCGACCTCGCGCAGCCCGACGAGAAAGACGTCAACGACATCCCCCCCATCGCGCTGAAGCACGGCGCAAAGCAGGCGCGGCTCATCGACACCCGCGACGCGCTGGCCCGCGAAGGCCTCACCGCGATTCAGTGCGGCGCGTTCCACCTCCACGTGGGCGGCAAGAAGTACTTCAACACCACGCCGCTGGGCCGCGCGGTCACCGGCACCGCCATCGTGCGGGCGATGAAGAGCGACGACGTGCACGTCTTCGGCGACGGCTCCACGCACCGGGGCAACGACATCCAGCGCTTCTACCGCTACGGCATCCTCGTCGACCCGGAGCTGCGCATCTACAAGCCGTGGCTCGACCAGACCTTCGTGAACGAGCTCGGCGGCCGCAAGGAGATGAGCGAGTTCCTCAACGCCATCGGCCTGCCGCACACCATGAGCGTCGAGAAGGCGTACTCCACCGACTCCAACATGCTGGGCGCGACGCACGAGGCGAAGGACCTGGAGCACCTCGAGACGTCGATGAAGATTGTGAAGCCCATCATGGGCGTCGCGCACTGGGACCCCGCGGTGAAAATCGACGCCGAAGAGGTGACGGTGACGTGGGAGCACGGCGTGCCCGTCGCGCTCAACGGCAAGCGCTACGACGACCTGGTCTCGCTCTTCCTCGAGGCCAACAAAATCGGCGGCCGCCACGGCTTCGGCATGTCGGATCAGCTCGAGAACCGCGTCATCGACGCCAAGTCGCGCGGCATCTACGAGGCGCCGGCGATGGCGCTCTTGCACCTCACCTACGAGCGCATCCTCTCCGCGGTGCACAACGAGAACACCACCGACCTCTACTGCACGCTGGGCCGCCGGCTCGGGCGCTTCCTCTACGAAGGCCGCTGGTACGACCCCGAAGCGATGATGCTCAAGGAGTCGCTGGTGCGCTGGGTGTCGACCGCCATCACCGGCGAGGTGAAGCTCGAGCTGCGCCGCGGCGACGACGTCACCATTCTCAAGACCGAGGCCGCGCAGGCCTCGTACGCGCCCGAGAAGCTGTCGATGGAGAAGACCGTCGGCGCCTTCTCACCCGAAGACCGCATCGGCGCGCTGGAGCTGCAGAATCTCAACGTCTCGGACAACCGGGCGCTCCTGCTCCACTACGCGCAGGCGCTCTCGCTGCCGCAGGGCAGCAACGCGCTCAAGGGCCTGCTCGAGGAGTGATTCAGAACGGCTGGTAGCAGTCGAAGTTGGTCTGCTCGACGATGCGCCCCTCGTCGAGCCGCAGGAACATCGCGAGGCGCGCGTGGAGCTGGCCACCGGCCGGGCTCTTCCCCAACGGCACGCGCAGCGTCGCAGACCAGTCGACGTCGGCCGCCACGGTGTCGCCCTGCGCCAGCACCGTGCGCACCTCGTAGCGCTGCGCAGAGAGCACCTTCGGCGCCTTCGTCGACGCGTCGAGCAACGCCGCCTTCCGCCGCACCTGCCCCGCTGGCACCAACAGGTTCGGCAGCTCGGTCATCACCACGTCTTCCGCGAAGAAGCGCTGCAGCTCCTCGGGCGGCGCGAACCGCTCGAGCGCCTGCAAATACCTGCGCACCACCTCGACATTGTCGATGGTCATATCCACAACCCTAGTTGTGCAATGATGGTTGTGCAATAAGGCGCCCATGAAGCATCTCGACGTGGGTCATCTCGGGCAGTTCCTGGGGCAACATTTCGAGCGCGCCGTCTTCGCGAAGATGGACGCTTCGGGCTTCGGCGGCGTGAAGGGCGTGCATGGCTATGTGGTGCAGCGGCTCCTCGAGGGGCCCCGGAGCGCGTCGGTGATGGCCTCGGAGCTCGGCGTCACCCAACAGGCGGTCGCGAAGTGGGTCGCCGAGCTGCGCGCGCTCGACCTGGTCACCGATGCGCCCGCGGGGGCCGACGCGCGCGAGCGCCGGGTGCAGCTCACCGACCGGGGGAAGGCGTGCGTGAAGGCGTCGCGCGACGCGCGCGCGAAGGTGGTGAAGCAGCTCGAGAAGGCGCTGGGCGCGAAGGCGATGACGAAGCTGCACGCACGGTTGAGCGAGGCGCTCGAAGCGCTCGGCGGCCTCAAGGCCGTTCGGCAGCGGCGCGTTCGCGTACCTCCGTCGCGTTGAAGGAAGTAAACGGGCCTGGTGCGCCACGTCTTCCCACCCGACTCGCCGCTGCACCTCTTCACCGACGACGAGGTGCGCGACATCTTCGCCGCCGGGCATGAGCAGACCTTCGCGGTCGACGACTACATCGTGCGCGAGGGCGAGCCGGGCGATTCGATGTTCTTCGTGCTGGAGGGCTTCGTGGGCGCGCGCCTCGACTCCGGCGCGATGGTGCGCAGCTACGCGCCGGGCACGTACTTCGGCGAGCTCTCGTTCATCAACCCGGGCCACCTGCGCAGCACCACCATCATCGCCACCTCGCCCGCGAAGCTGCTGTGCGTCGACCAGGCCAGCGTGCAGACGTTGCTGGCCACGCACCCGCGGCTGGTCTTCACGCTGCTGCGCCGCGCGTGCGCCTTCCTCGTCGACGCTGAACGGAACCTCATCTCCGACCTCCGCCGGCGCAACGCCGAGCTGCAAGACATGGTGCGCAAGCTGGAGTTCACGCGCCGCAAGCTGAGCGAAGAGGAGGAGCTCTCGCGGACGGATCAGCTCACCGGGCTCTCCAACCGCCGCGCCTTCGACCTCGAGCTGCCCGGCTTCATCGAGCGCGCGCTGGGCGTGCCCGGCACGCTGGCGCTGCTGGTGATGGACCTCGACGAGTTCAAGCCCGTCAACGACACGCTCGGCCACGCCGAGGGCGACGCGGTGCTCGCCGGCGTCGGCCGGCTGCTGCGCCAGGGCGTGCGGAAGACCGACCTCCCCTGCCGCTTCGGCGGCGACGAGTTCGTGGTGGTGCTGGCCGACGTCGACGAGGCCAGCGCGAAGGCCCGCGCCGAGACGCTGCGCGCGGCGGTCGAGGCGATGCCCCAACCGGGCGGAGGCCTCCGCGTCACCGCCACCCTCGGCGGCACGCTGTACCGGCCGGGAGAGAGCGCCGACGACTTCCTCCGCCGCGCCGACGAGGCGCTCAATGTCGCGAAACGCGCGGGGCGAAACCGGCTTGGGTGGAGTTGACCCTCGCGACGCGCGCGCGCCGCGTCGCTAAGAGGGCCTGTGCATGGCGAGTGATGACCGCATCGCGAAGCTGACCGTGGCGCCGGGCGTGACGCTCGCGCCCGTCGACCTCAACGTGAAGTCGGGCGTGAACCTCAAGGGCTTCTCGCTGCTGGCGCTGTGTGAAGTGGCCACCGAGCGCTTCGGCGCGCCCTTCGTCGATGCGTGGAAGCAGCGCGTGGGCGTCGACCTCCGCACCGTCACCGCGGCCTCGTGGTTCCCGCTCGAGTACTACTACCACCTGCTCGAGCACTGCGTGACCGACCAGCTTGGCGGCGACCCGTCGCGCGGCGTGGAGCTGGGCGTGCTGACCGCGCGGCGCGAAATCAACGCGTTCTTCCGCTTCGTGCTGGCGTTCACCACGCCGTCGATGGTGCTCGGCCTCTCGGCGCGCTTCTGGCGCAGCTACTACGACAAGACCGACCTGGTGATTGTCGAGCGCCGGGGCGACTCGCTGCGCGCGGAGATCCGCGGGTGGCCGCTGATGAACGCCGCCGCCGCGTACGAGCTGAGCGGCGCGATGTTCGCCTGGCTGGAGTCATCGCGCGCGAAGAACATCCGCCTCACGAAGCTGGAGTGCACCGCGCCCGGGCTGCTGACGCTCGACGCGCAGTGGTGATCAACTCTCGAGCAGCCGCTTCAGCGCCGCGAGCGAGTCGTGCATCGCGCGGTGCACCACGGGCTTCATCAGCGACGCCAGCGCGCGCTTGAAGACGTTGTCGGGCGTCACGGTGACGGTGAAGCGCACGTTCGTAAGCAAACACCTTCTCGGGGGGCTGGCAGATGAACGTGGTCGCTTCAAGCAGCATCGTCTCTCCCCCGAGCGTGTACCACTGGTAACGCTTCCCGCCGTGCTTCCGAGCGCCGCGCACATGCGCGGTTTTCGTCGGGTGGACTCATCCAAAACCCGTTTCGTACCGTCCGCTTCGCCTCATTTCAGTTCGGGAGTGGACCAATGAAGAATCGTCGAATCGGGGTTGCAGTTTTCGTCGCGGTATTCACGTCGGGTTTCTTCGCCAGTTGCGCAGAGCCGGAAGCAGCGGCTCAAGAAACCACCTCCTCACAAGCTGACGCGCTCAACGGCGGCAACGCGCCACACATCGGCATCGGGCCGCGCGCCATCGCCTATAACTACTACCCCTCGCTGCACCTGCCGCACGGCGCGGCGGGTGACGAAGACTTCGTGTTCATCGCGCAGGCGCTCGACGGGCAGGTGATGGTGCTCGACCGCCTCAGCGGCGAGGAGCTCGGCACGCTGCCGCCGCCTCCGGGTGGCTGGCTGCTGCCCTTCGCGGTGCGCGTGCCGTCGGCGAACAAGGTCGCCATTCTCGACGCGGGCGGCTTCCCCAACCCGAACGTCCCCTCCATCGCGCGCATCTACGAGTACGAGTTCCACAAGACCGGCCACCAGGGCTGCGGCAACGGCCACCGCCGCGGCCGCGGCAACGGGCACGACGATGACGGCTTCACCGCGACGCTGACGCGCACCATCAGCTTCGCCGGCCTGCCGCTGGTCTACGCCGAAGACATCGAGCCGCTGCCCAACGGCGGCTACGTGCTGTCGGAGTCGGTCATCGGCGCGCTGTGGGTCGTCGCGCCCAACGGCGACATCTCGCCGGGCATCATGCCCGACAACCTCGCGGTGCCGCTGGCCACCATCGGGCCGTGTGGCTTCTCGCCGACGACCATCAGCGGCGTGCCGTTCTCCACCGCGGGCGACTTCGCGCCGGGCGTGGGCTCGCTGGCGGTGCGCGCGGGCAACCTCTACTTCGGCAGCAGCTGCCGTGGCGGCGTGCAACGCGTTCCCGTTTCGACACTGACCGACGTTTCACGCACACCGGAACAGCGCGCGAGCGATATTCAGCCCGTGTCGCCCCGCCCGGCCAACGTCACCGTGGAGTCACTGAAGGGCTTCGCGTTCAATCGCTGGTCGAATGATGACCATCTGTTCGTCACCGACGCGTTCAACCACCGGCTGTTGCGGGTCGACATCCACACCGGCGCGCGCGACGTGGTGATCGACGACCAGGCGCTCTTCGACTTCCCCACCGCGGCGCAGTTCCTCCCGCCGGCCCAGGGCAGTACACCGCTCATCGTCACGTCAGATCAGGAATACCGCCTCGCCG
Source organism: uncultured Archangium sp. (assembly GCA_946479335.1). The sequence goes on along the minus strand of CAMLFP010000096.1, from coordinate 3,264 downwards.
CGCTGAACCCGCTCATCTCCCAGGACCTGCTCCACCCGCCCTTCATCGTCGCCAAGGTCCTGGCGCATTGAAGGCAGTCTCGTAGTCCCCAAGTCGTAGCTCCATGTCCCCAAATCAAAAGCCGTCAGAGAAGAAAGAAGCGATCGAGTTCTCGCAGAGCGTGGAGGGCCTCTTCCTCAAGGGGCTCTCGTCGCACCTCACGCCCGACATCCGCGCGCAGCTCCGCGCCGCGGGGCTCGACCTCGACAAGCCGTTGCGCCCTGGCTACCCGGCCGCCGAGTTCCACCGGTGGATCGAGATCACCGCGCGCGGCCTCCACCCGGAGCTCCCGCTCGCGGAGGGCACGCGGCTGGTCGGCCGCTACGCCATCTCCGGGCTGGAGGAGGGCATCATCGGGAAGGCGATGGCGGCCGGCCTCAAGCTCATCGGGCCCAAGCGGGCGCTCCAGCGCGTCGACCGCATCTTCAAGAGCAACAACAACTACCAGGACGCCTCGCTGCTGGAACTCAGCGAGTCGGGTGCGCGCGTCGCCTTGAGCAACGTCTTCGGGCTGCCCTGGTACTACCAGGGCGTCTTCGAATCGGCGGTGGCAGCCATCGGCGCGAAAGACCCGAAGGTCGAGGTCGCCGCCTCACCGCCGCCCGGCGCAGTGCTGAACATCACCTGGAGCTGAAGCACTTCCAAAACAACTGAGTGGCGTCCCCACGAGGGGAACGCGGCTGCCGCACGAGGGCCGCGTTGGGGGTCGTGTTGTCATTTTCACGGAGTCGACGGAGGAGCCATGGAAGCATCGGAGATGCAGAAGACGATTTATGACGTGATGAAGCTGGGCCGGAGCAACGGCATGCTGCATCAGTTGCCCGACGACACGCCGCTCGACGGGCGTCACGTGCAGCTCAACGGGCGCAAGGTGCTGACCTTCGGGTCGTGCTCGTACCTGGGCCTGGAGATGGACCCGCGCATCCGCGAGGGCGTGCACCGGGCGGTGGAGCGCTGGGGCACGCAGTTCTCGTCGTCGCGCGCGTACATGTCGGCGCCGCCCTACGGCGAACTCGAGGAGAAGCTCTCGACGCTCTTCGGTGGCCACACGCTCTCGGTGAGCACCACCACGCTGGGTCACATCTCGTGCATCCCCGTCATCTGCCACGAGAAGGACGCGATTCTCCTCGACCGCATGGTGCACCACTCGATTCAGATCGCCGCGACGCAGGCGCGCTCGCAGGGCACGCACGTGGAGCTGGTGCGCCACGGCGACTGGGACACGCTCGAGCAGCGCATCACCGAGCTGACCGCGAAGCACCGCAACGTCTGGTACATGATTGACGGCATCTTCAGCATGTTCGGCGACCTCCCCGACGTCGCCGAGTTCCGCAAGCTGATGGACCGGCACCCCAACCTCTGGCTGTACGTCGACGACGCGCACGGCATGAGCATCGCCGGCGAGCACGGCCGCGGCATGCACCTGAGCCGCATGGGCTGGCACGAGCGGCTGGTGGTGGCCACCTCGCTCAACAAGGCCTTCGCCTCGGGCGGCGGCTGCATCACCTTTCAAGACCCGGAGATGCGCGACCGCGTGCGCCTGTGCGGCGGCCCGCAGACGTTCTCCGGCCCGCTGCAGCCCCCGATGCTGGGCGCGGCGCTGGCCAGCGCGGCCATCCACCTCTCGCCTGAAATCACCACGCTGCAGCAGGAGCTCAAGGAGAAGATCGTCCACTTCAACGACGCGCTGGTGAACGCCGGCCTGCCGCTCTACGAGAACAACGAGACGCCCATCTTCTTCATCAAGGGCGGGCCGCTCCGCTTCAGCTACCAGCTGGCCGCGCGCGTCGCGAAAGAAGGCTACTTCCTCACGGTCGCGCAGTACCCCGCGGTGCCGCTCAAGCGCAGCGGCATCCGCCTCTCCATCACCCGCCACCACACGAAGGCGGAGCTCACCGCGCTCGCGCAGGCGATGGCGCACCACTACCCGAAGGCGCTCGAAGACGTGGGGCTCACCGCCGAAGACGTGCTGCGCGAGTTCAACGTCGATGAGACGTCGCGCGAGCGCGCGCGCGTGCGCAAGCTCACCGGGCTCTTCGACATGGCCCGGCCCGTCAACGCGCCGCTGCGCGCGACGAAGACCGAGCACGTGGAGCTGACGCTGGAGACGAAGAAGAGCGTCGCCGAGCTGGACGCGAAGGAGTGGGACGCGCTGGTCGGTCATCGCTCCAACTTCAGCCACGCGGCGCTGCTGGCGCTGGAGGGCATCTTCACCGACCGCGCGGAGCCGGAGAGTAACTGGGGCTGGCACTACTTCGTGGTGCGCCACCAGGGCGTGCCGGTGGCGGCGACCTTCTTCACCGACGCGCTGTGGAAAGACGACATGCTGATGCGCGCCGACGTGTCAGACCACATCGAGAAGCTGCGCGCGAAGGACCCGTACCTCCTGACCTCGCGCGCGTTCGGCATGGGCTCGCTGCTCACCGAGGGCAACCACCTGTTCCTCGACCGCAAGGGCCCGTGGCAGCAGGCGCTGGCGACCATCATCGACGCCGCGAGCGACGCGCAGCGCGCGGTGGGCGCCACCAGCCTCGTGTTCCGCGACCTCCCCGAGGGCGACGAGGAGCTCGACGCCGCCTTCCTCGAGCACGGCCTGGTGAAGATGCCGATGCTGGCCGGGCACGTGCTCGACCTCTCGACGTGGAGCACCGAAGACGAGTTCTTCGCCACGCTGGGCAACCGCACCCGCCGCCGCGTGCGCGCCGACGTGAAAGACGTGGAGCCGCTCTTCACCCAGAAGGTGTTCCGCAAGGGCGAGGGCGCGCCGCCGTCTGAGGCGGAGTTCGCGCACTTCTATTCGCTCTACAAGAAGGTGAAGGACCGCAAGCGCCGCCTCAACACCTTCGACCTCCCGCGCGACGTCGTGCAGCGCCTGTGGGCCTCGCCGGGCTGGGAGATTCTCGCGCTGTACCTCTCGCCCGAGGCGGGCGGGCCGGCCGACGGCCGCGCGGTGGCGATGGGCATCAGCTTCATCGAGGGCGACCGCATGGTGGCGGTGGTGGCCGGCCTCGACGGCGAGCAGCGCGAGGTCAGCGTGTACCGGCAGCTGCTGTGGCGCATCGTGAAGCGCGCGAAGGCGCTGGGCGTGCGCTTCGTCGAGCTGGGGATGGACGCGGAGCGCGAGAAGCAGCGCCTCGGCGCCGAGCCGCGGCCGCAGTGCGCGTACGCGCAGCTGACCGACCACTACTCCGCGGAGCAGCTCGGGCAGATCGCCCAGGCCGTCGC
>CAMLFP010000095.1 GCA_946479335.1 uncultured Archangium sp. | reverse complement strand
GCCCGCACCAGCGCCTCGTAGAGCGCGTCGGCCGTCGGCGCGTTGAAGACGACGCCGGTGCCGTCGTCGCGCGAGAGGTCGAAGACGGTGTCGAGCAGCCCGCCCACGCCGTGCACCACCGGCACGGAGCCGTACAGCAGCGAGTACATCTGGTTCAGGCCGCAGGGCTCGAAGCGCGAGGGCATCAGGAAGAAGTCGCTCCCGGCTTCGATGCGATGCGCGAGTGAGTCGTCGAAGCCGATGCGCACGTGGAGCCGCTTGGGGAAGTGCGCCGCCAGCGCGCGCCAGCCGGCCTCGAGGTTGGCGTCACCGGCGCCCAGCACCACCGCCGACGCGCCCTGCTCCAGCAACCGCGGCAGCGCGGCCTGAATCAGGTCCACGCCCTTCTGCGACGAGAGCCGCGAGACGACGCCGAAGAGCGGCATGCCGTTGGCCGGCGCGTCCAACTTGCACGAGGCGAGCAATTCGGTGCGGCAGCGCGCGCGGCCCGAGAGGTCTTGCGCGGTGAAGCGCTCCGGGAGGAACACGTCGGTCGCCGGGTTCCACACCTCGGTGTCGACCCCGTTGAGGATTCCGTGCAGCACCGACTTCTTGAACGCGAGCAGCCCCTCGAGCTTGTTGCCGAAGCGCGGCGTCTGGATCTCCTTCGCGTACTGCGGCGAGACGGTGGTGATGACGTCGGCCGTCATCAGCGCGGCCTTCATGAACGAGAGGTGCCCGAAGAACTCCACGCCCTCCGCTGAGAACAGCGCCCAGGGGATGCCCAGCGGGTCCATCTCCGTCTTCGACTCGATGCCCTGGAACGCGAGGTTGTGGATGGTGAAGACCCGCTTCGCCTTGCCCAGCGGCGTGTGCGCGTAGCCTTCACGCAGCGCGAGCAACGCGAGGCCCGACTGCCAGTCGTTGCCGTGCACCACCTCGGCGTCGAAGCCATCGCGCTGCGCCGTCGACAACGCAGCCATCGAGAACAGCGCGAAGCGCCGCGCGTCATCGGAGTGCCCGTACAACCCCGGCCGGCCGAAGGCCTTCTCACACTCGATGAAGACCCACTCCACGTCGTCGACCAGCCGCCAGGTGTTCACCTCGTACGCGCCGAAGGGGAAGGTCAGCGTCAGCGACGTGCCGAAGCGCACCAGCCGCTCGCGTGGAACCGATTGGTAGAGCGGCGAGACCACCCGCACCTCGTGGCCCCGCTTCGCCAGCGCGCGCGGGAGCGCCTGCCCGACGTCACCCAGGCCACCGGTCTTCGAGAACGGCGCCACTTCGGAGCTGAGGAACAGAACGCGCATGAAACGCGGCACTTCATACTCCGTCCTCGCGTAACGTGGCGCCGCCATGGATTCGAGGTTCGACGCCGCCGTCGCGCCGATGACCAACCCGACGGGCGTGGAACTGAGGGCGCTGGACGTTGCATCGCTGAGCGGCGCGCAGATGAAGGGCTTCGCCCTCCTCCACCTGATGGAGGTGATGGATCGCGAGTCGCCCGCCGCGTGGGACGAGTGGCGCGCGCTATGGCCGGCGCCGCACCAGCTCGCGCTCGAACGCCGCGCGCTGAGCCCCTCGGCGTGGTTGCCGCTCGAGTACTACTTCCACGGCGTCGGCTGGCTGGCGGAGCGCCGCGGCGGCGCGCGGGAGGCCATCGCCATCGGGCACGAGATCACCGAGGCCGACATCTCCACGTTCTTCCGCTTCGTGGCGTCGATGGCGTCTCCGGCGACCGTGCTGACGCTCTCGCCCCGCTTCTGGCGCAGCTACTTCGATCGCAGCACCGTGCACATCACGCCCGTCGGCGCGCACAGCGCGGTGGTGGAGATCCGCGACTGGCCGCTGCTGCACGACGCGGTGTCGGTGCACGAGCTCGCCGGCTCGTTCTTCGCCTTCAGCGACGCCAGCCGCGCGAAAGATCTGCGCGTGACGCGCGTGGAGCTGACCCGCCCCGGTGAGTTCACCTTCGCCCTCGCGTGGCGCTAAGACGCGCGCCATGAACCTCGCCGAATGGGCCACGCCCTTTACGCGCTTCGCGCAGGTCTACGAGGCCGCGCACCGCGCCGTCCCGAAGGACCCCAACGCCATGACGCTCGCCACCGTCGACGCGCAGGGCCGCCCGAGCCTCCGCACGGTGCTCCTGAAGGACTTCGACGAGCGCGGCTTCGTCTTCTACACGAACACCCGCTCGGCCAAGGGCCGCGCGCTGCACGCCACCAACGTCGCCGCGCTCAATTTCTACTGGCCGGCCATCGATCAACAGGTGCGCGTCGAAGGCACCGTCGAGCCGGTGACGCCCGAGGAGGCCGACGCCTACTTCGCGACCCGCGCGCGCGCCTCGCAGCTGGGCGCGTGGGCCTCGCATCAGTCGGAGCCGCTCAAGTCACGTGAAGAGCTCGAGGCGCGCCTCGAGGAGCTCACCAGGAAATACGACGGCGCCCAGGTGCCGCGGCCGCCGCACTGGAGCGGCTACCGCGTGAAGCCCGAGCGCATCGAGTTCTGGAAGGCGCACGAGTTCCGGCTCCACTGGCGCGAGGAGTACGTGAAGTCGGGCGCGGGCTGGGAGCACCACTGGCTCAACCCGTGAGGTCACCAGCTCCCGCTGGAGCCGCCACCTGAGCTGCTGCCGCCGCCGAAGCTGGAGCTGCTCGAGGAGCTCGAACTGGAGCTGGAGCTGCGCGTGATGCGCGGCGTGCTGCGCGTATAGGTGTTGGTGTAGCTGCAGTTCGCGCACTGCTCGTCGATGCGCACCCGGCCCTCGCTGTACTCGGTGGCGGAGACCTCGGTCGTCGACCGGCTGCTCTTCGTGCGCCCGCTGCAATTCGGGCACTTCGAGTACCGCGAGAAGAACGCCGAGTAGTCGATCACCTGCACGCCGTTGCACCGGCCGCAGTGCCACACGTCGTAGTCGACCGACTTGATGCGCTCCTCGGTGCGCTGGGTCTCGGTGAGGTGCGCGTCATCGGCCTGCTCGTCGAGTCGCTGCATCGGCACGTGACAGGTCGTGCACTCGCGCGGGCGGTTGCGACGCCACCGGCGGAACAGCAGCCCGAAGACGCCGAAGGCCCCGACGCCCGACAGCGACAACGCCGTCTTGTGCTCCTCGACCCCCTTCGAGAGGACATCGCCCATCGGCCGCGGGGGGATGCCGCGCGTCAACGCCTGCTGCGCGAACACCTGCGCGGTCAGCAGCGCGTCGGTGCGCAGCCCGCGGCTCAACGCGTCCTCCGCGTGCCGCACCTGGAGCCGCTCCCAGTCGGTGCGCGCGCGCGCCGGCGGCAACCAGAGGCGCGCCTCCTGCGAGCTCTCTTCACGCGCGATGACCGCCAGCGGGAGGTTGGAGAGCGGCTCGACCTGCGTCACGAAGCGCGCCACGACCTGGTCGATGGTCGGCCGCCCCGCGTCGCTCTTGAACACCAGGAAGAAGATGCGCCCGGCGTTCTGCGCGTAGATGTCGCTGGCGGCGACGTCGAGGCGCGCGCGCTCCGAGGCGCTGAGCTGATCATTCAGGTCGACCACCCAGCTGCGGGGGCTCAACTCGGGGAAGCGCTTCTCGCCGCGCACGTAGGCGTCGAGCGCCTCGTCGAGCGCGGGCTGATCATTCTCGGGCGTGGTGTAGCTGTTGGGGCCCAGGCCCTGGTTGTCGCTCGAATGCGGGCGCGTGCTGGCGCCCGAGAGGAGCGCCGCGATGGCGCGCGCCGAGGCCAGCAGCGCCTCGTCGAGGTTCCCCCGCTTCATGTTGGCCACCAGGTCGTCGCGCATCACCACGTCGGTCTGCGTGGAGGTGAGGGTGGTGCCATCGCCGAGGATGATCTCTGCCTTGCGGTCGCCCACCGCGATGAGGATCAACACGCCGTCATTCGTCGTGTGATGGCCGACGCCCCACGCGTTGAACACGCGCGTGCCGAAGTCGCGCGGGCGCAGGCCGTCGGTGCTGTCGACGACCGCCACGCCCAGCTGACCGGCGCGCGAGGCGTCGATGTCGGCGGCGATGCGGTTGAGCTCCTGCACCGTGCCGCTGCGGCAACGGCCGGTCTGGTCGACGACCCACTGCCCGCGAGGCGGCGGCGAGAGGTCTTCGGGGGCAGCGAGGAGCGTGGTGAACGCGACCGCGAGCGCGAAGTGCATGCGCCTACTTCACTTCAGCGCTTTGACGGCTTCCAGCACTTCATCGACGTGGCCGGCGACCTTCACCTTCGGCCACACCTTCGCGATCTTCCCGTCAGCGCCGATGAGGAAGGTGGAGCGGATGATGCCCATGAACTTGCGGCCGTAGAGGCTCTTCTCACCCCACGCGCCGAACTTCTCGGCGACGGTGTGCTCCGTGTCGGCCAGCAGCGTGAAGGGCAGCCCGTGCTTGCCGGCGAACTTCGCGTGGCGCTTCTCGTCGTCGGGAGAGACGCCGATGACCACCGCGCCCGCCTTCTCGAGCTTGACGTGCTGGTCGCGGAAGTCGCAGGCCTCGGTGGTGCAGCCGGGCGTGTCGTCCTTCGGGTAGAAATAGAGCACGACGTTCTGACCCGCGAAGTCAGCGAGCTTCACGGTCTTGCCGTCCTGGTTCTTGAGCGAAAACGCCGGGGCCTTCTTGCCGATCTCGAGCATGCGGCGGTGTTTACACCGCTCTCCACCACGGCGTGGGGCCATCGAGCTGCGTGGGTTCGAACACCTGCCCCAGCTTCGGGGTCAGCACGCGCGCGCTGCGCGGGGCCGCGAGCTTGAGCAACGTCTCGGCGGGGTCGTCCCAATCGTGGAGCGCGAGGTTGAAGGTGCCCCAGTGCACCGGCAGCAGCGTGCCGCCTTGCAGCATCTCGAAGACCTTGAGCGCGTTCTCGGGGCCGAGGTGAATCGTCCCCCACTTCTCGTGGAAGGCGCCGACCTCGAGCATCACGAGATCGAACGGGCCGTAGCGCACGCCGGTGGCGCGGAACTCGTCGGTCAAGCCCGTGTCGCCCGAGAAGAAGACCTTGTGGTGCTCGCTCTGAATCACCCATGAAGCCCACAGCGTGCTGTTGCGATCGTGCACGCCGCGCCCGGAGAAGTGCTGCGCCGGCGTCGCCGTCAGCCGCAGGCCCTGGACGTCGACGTGCTCGTGCCAGTCGAGCTCGTGGATGCGCTTCGGGTCGAAGCCCAGCCGCTCCAGCCGCGCGCCGACGCCGAGCGCGGTGACCACGGGGATGTCCTGCATCCCCGCGAGCTCCAGCATCGTGTCGCGGCACAGGTGGTCGTAGTGGTCGTGCGAGAGCAGCACCGCGTCGAGCGGCGGCAGCTCCTTCAAGGTCGCGGGCACCGGGTGGAAGCGCAGCGGCCCGGCGAAGCGCAGCGGCGAGGCGCGCGCGCCGAAGACCGGGTCGGTCAGCACGCGGAAACCGTCGAGCTCCAACAACACGGTGCTGTGGCCGAGCCACGTCACGCGCAGGCCGGTGTCGACCTTCCGCGTCCACTCCTCGTGCGGGCGCACCAGCGGCAACGGGCGCGGTGGCGTGCGCTGGTGGCCGCCGAAGAAATACTCACCCAGCAAGGGGAGCGGGTTGCCCTGCAGCCCCGGCCCGAGGCCCGACGGGTTGCGGAACACCTGACCATCGAACTGCTTCGACGCGCGCGTGCGCTCCAGCCGCAAAGTCATGCGCGCGAAGGTGCCACCGGTTCAGATGGTTGTCTGCCCCGCCTTCGGGGAGCGCTCGATGAGCGCGCGGAACTCCGGGGAGTCGACGCGCATCAGCAGCACCTTGAGCTCCACGCCGTCGTCGAGCCGCACCGCGCGCTCCTCACCGTGCAACAGCCCGATGTGCCCCAGGCGGTGGCCGCTGGGCAGCTCGAGGTCGAGCTTCACGCCGTAGCCCTGCCCTTCTTCTTTCGGCTGCATCAACAGCCGGTACTTCGGGTGCTGCACCGCGATGTTGCGGCCCTCGAAGCCCACCACCTGCGGGCTGGCGACCTTCTGCCCGTGCTCGCGCACCTCGACCGACAAATAGAGCGCCTCCGGGGGGCGCGTGGCCGACGCCTGCGAGGCACAACCGACGAGGGCGAACAGACACACCAACAGTGCGCGCGAGCTCATGCGCGGCACCTGTTGCAACCTGAAGACCAGCACTTCGGGTGAGCGAAATCAGCGCGTTGCGCCCGCGACGCCTGGATCGATGGACAGAAAGACACGGCGGCCAGTGACAGCATGTCACGCTCAACGGCTTGGGCACGCCGCGATTGCCTGACAAGGTGCACGCGTGACTCCGACGCAGCTGCGCGAGGCCGAGTTCCCGATGCTGAGAGAGACGACGTGGTTGAACGCCGCGGCGTCGTCCCCCATTCCAAAGTCGGTGTACGCGGCGTGTGAGGGTTTCTTGCGCGAGACGATGGAGCGCGGCGACACGCGCTACCCCGCCTGGGCGAAGCTGAAGACCGACGTGCACGCGCGGTTCGCCCGCTTCATCAACGCCACGCCCGAGGAGGTCGCCTTCACGCAGTCGACCAGCTTCGGGTTTCACGTCATCGCGCAGTTGCTGAAGGCGCGCGGCATCGAAGAGGTGCTGACGCTGGAGCACGAGTTCCCCAGCACCACGCTGCCGCTGCTCTACGACGGGCTCACGCTGCGCGCGGTGAAGGCGCGGAGCGACGGCACGTATGCGCTGGAAGACCTCGCCGCAGCGATGACTCCGCGCACCGGGGCCATCGCGGTGTCGGCGGTGCAGTACGCGAGCGGGTTCCGCATCGACCTGAACGCCGTCTCAGCGCTGTGCCGGAGCCGCGGCCTCGCCTTCATCATCAACGCCGCGCAGGGGCTGGGGCACGTGCCGCTCGACGTGCGCGCGCTGCAGGCCGACTTCGTCGCCGGCACCAGCCACAAGTGGTTGATGGCGGGCTTCGGCACCGGCTCGCTGTTCATCGCGAAGCCGTGGCTCGACGAGTACCCGTTGCCCTTCGGCGGCTGGCTCTCGGTGCAGCCTGAAGAACAGTTCCAGCCGTGGGTCCACGCGCAGCGCAGCGACGAGTCGGCCCTCGCCTTCACCGCGAAGGGCACGAAGTTCCGTCGGGAGGCCTCGGCGCTCGAAGCGGGTGCCGGCGCGTGGGTCGGGCTCTACGCGCTCAACGCCGCGCTCGCGCTGCACGAGGCCGTTGGCGTGGAGAACACGCTGCAGCACAACATCGCGCTGCAGCTGAAGCTCCGGGCGCGGCTGCGCTCGCTGGGCTTCACGCCGAACATCCCCGACGACCCGGCGACGCTGTCGGGCATCTGCGTGGTGCCCGTGCAAGGCGCGCCGCTCGACGCCGTGCGTGCGCTGCTCCGGGAGGCGAACATCGCGACCACCGCGCGCGGCGCCGGGCTGCGCATCTCGACGCACGTCTTCAACGACGAGGGCGACGTCGAACGCCTCGTCTCCGCCATCTCCCGCCTCGGCATCAAGCCAGCGCCATGAAGCGCGCCAGCACCTCGCGCAACTGACGCGTGAGTCGTTCCGGGTGCTGATGAAGCGCGGCCCACGTCCAGCAGATGACGATGAAGCCGCGCGCCGTCAGCGCGTTGTGCCGAGCCCGATCCTCCTCGAACGAACGCGACGTCGAGTGCCAGGCAAAGCCGTCGGCCTCCAATACGACGGGCGTTCCTGCGAACTGGAAGTCGAGCCGGCGCACGCGGCCGTCAACCACCACCGCGCACTGGCGCCGCGGGCGCGGGAGTCCCTCCCAGATGAGCGCTTCAACGACCGCGTCTTCCAGCTGGCTCTCCGTCGGGCCATCGCCGCCTTCCAACTCGCGCAGGAGTTCGCGGAGCACTTCGACGCCTCGCGCCCCCTGCGCATCGGCGACCAACCGCCGCAGCGTCTCGACGGTCAGCCAGCGGCGCCGAAGCGCTTCGTTGAGGCAGGCACGTGTGGTGCGGTCGTCACCGGCCGCCGCCACGTCGAGCAGCGTGCGCGTCATCGAGGTGATGCGCAGGCCGCGACGCGTGACGATCTCGGCGCGCGCCAACGAATCGACACGATGTACGCGCAGCACGCCGTCGAGCCGGCGATCGCAGGTCATCGTCAACTCCGGTGGTGCTTCGCGGAACACGTCGAAGCCCCACACCACCGCTGCCGCGCCGTGGGAGAGCACACCGTCGTCGCCCGCCCACAGCGCCGCGGCCTGCAGACGCTGCGCGTGGGTCCTCGCCGCGCCTCCGAGCCGGAAGACCGCTGGCAACACACGCGACCACACTCCTGCGGCAACCCGGCGGGCAATCATGAACTTCGAAAACCCCGCGGCGCGCGCCTGCTCACCGGTAACGAGCCCGTGCTGTCGCGCTGCGATCCTCGAACACGCTTCTTCTGCTTCAAGCACGCCGCACCCCCACGGCGCGCCTTGTACCGAAGGGGTCCGACAAGTGACCGACCAGCCGTGAGGCAGGCACGTGTTCAGGAATTCCGGCGCAAGCGCACCACTCGACCGGCCCCTCTCCTCGAGCGCAGGGCTGCCAAGCTGATGCAACCTCGGTTGGGACAGAAGTTGCGGCCAGCGCAACTTTTCCCCCAATCGAGCCGCCACCTCCCGACGCGGCCGTCACCAGTGTGACGACCCTCGCCCGAAGCCGAGGGGCACGTACGCGACGAGCGAGGCGAAAACCCGACCCCACCGCCCCCCTTTTGAGAAAGCGCGCCTTCCGGTCGCTTCGCGGTAAAGCGGCGGCGTGGACCGCACCGAACGCCTCCTCGATCTCGTCGCGCTCTTCCTCGACGCGAAAGACCCGATCACCATGGAGGAGCTCCGCGAGGCGTTCCCCGAGGAATACGGCGGCCCGCGCGAGAACTCGCAGCGCAAGTGGGAGCGCGACAAGCAGGAGCTCCTCGAGCTCGGCGTGCCCATCACCTTCGTCAACGCCGTCGACGACAAGCCCGCGGGCTACGTCACCAACAAGGAGGCCTATTACCTCCCGGAGCTGGGGCTCTCCGCCGACGAGCTCGCGGTGCTGTACGCCGCCGGCTCGGCGGTGCTGGCGTCGGGCGCCTTCCCCGGGCGGCAAGACCTCGCCCACGCGCTGCGCAAGGTGGGCTTCTTCGCCGACGGCCCGCTGCCCGCGCCCGCGGTGCGCCTGGACCTCGGCGACACCTCGCAGCTCGCGGGCCGCCTCGACGTGCTGTGGGACGCCATCACCGCGCGCAAGTCGGTGGAGCTCGACTACTTCTCTCCGCACCGCGGCGAGGCGACGACGCGCAAGGTAGACCCGTACGGCCTCGCGCTCCGGCGCGGCGTGTGGAGCCTCGTCGGCTGGTGCCACCTGCGCGGCGCGATCCGCACCTTCCACGTGCACCGCATCCGCCGGCTGGTGCCGAACACGAAGAGCCCGCGCGCGCCCGACTTCGAGGTGCCCGCCGACTTCCGCGTCGACGCGTGGGTCGCGACGTGGCCGTGGCAGCACCAGTTCCACGCGCCGCTGGAGGTCGAGCTCTCGCTGCGTGGAGATCTCGCGCCGCTCGCCTCGAAGCTCTTCGGCGTGCCCGCGACGCAGCACCCCGAGGAAGCGCGCGTGAAGGTCACCGCCACCGACCTCGACGGCCTCGCCACCTACGCGCTGTCGCTCGGCGCGCAGGCGCGCATCGTCGCTCCACCCGAGGCCACGCAGCGCGCGCGCGAGCTGGCCCAGCGGGTTCTTTCTGCACACGAGGTGAACGCATGACGAAGCCCCTCACCGCTCGCTTCGCGAGCCCCGCTCCCCAGGGGAGAGGGAAGTCATGATCGAAGGCGGCCGCACGCAGGCGCACGAGCGCCTCCGCAGACTGTTGTTCCTCGTGCCGTACATCTCGCGCAACCAGGGCCAGAAGGTCGACGACGTGGCGCGCGCCGCCGGCCTCACGCGCGCCGAGCTGCTGGAGGAGCTGGACCTCCTCACCATGGTGGGCCGCCCGCCCTTCGACCCCGGCGACTACATCGACGTGTATGTCGAAGACGACGAGGTCTTCATCGAGCTCGACCAGCGCCTGAGCGCGCCGCCGCGCCTCACCGCCGCCGAAGGGGTGGCGCTCGCCGCCGCGGCCGCGCTGCTCAAGCCCGCCGAAGGAGGCGCCCTCGCGCACGCGCTGCAACGGCTCGAAGCGGTGCTCCCGCCGCAGGCCGCGCAGCGCTACGCGAGCCTCACCCGGCAGCTCGACATCGCAGCGTCGGCGCCCGACACCGTGACCTCGCTGACCCGCGCCGTCAGCGAGCGCCTGGAGATCGAGTTCGAGTACCGCGCCCTGAGCCACGGCGGCGCTGAACACCGGCGCGCGCGCCCGCTGGAGCTCTTCAGCCACCGCGGCCAGTGGTACCTGTCGGCGTTCTGTCTGACGCGCAATGGCCCGCGCCTCTTCCGCGTCGACCGCCTCGATGCGCTCTCGGTCACCGACGCGCGCTTCGACGCCACGGAGCTGCCGCCGCGCCCGGGCTTCTCCGCCGCGGAGCAATCGGTGCGCGTGCGCTTCGAGCCGCGGCTCGCCGCGTGGCAGAAGGAACGCTTCGGTGACAGCGCGCAACCGCAGCCCGACGGCAGCCTGGTCGTCTCCGTGCCGGGCGATTCGCGCGCGTGGCTGGCGCGCTGGGTGCTGTCGTTTGGCGGCGGCGCGACGGTGCTTGAACCCGAATGGGCAAAAAGCGCGGTTGCCGAGGCCGCGCGCGCATCACTACAGTCACTCTGACCGAATGGGTTTTCAGCTCGTCATCGCCGAGGGCAAAGAAGCAGGCCGGGAGTTCGAATTCGACCAGGCCTCCGTGCTGATCGGCCGCACCAACGAGTGCGACGTGATCCTCTACGAGACGGGGGTCTCGCGGAAGCACGCGCAGATCTCCGAAGAAAAAGGCAGCTTCTTCATCGAAGACCTCGGCTCCTCGAACGGCACGCGCGTCAACGGTGAGACCATCTCCGGGCGGCTGGCGCTCAAGAGCGGCGACGCCATCTCGCTGGGGCCGGTGAGCTTCAACTTCAAGCCGGTGGAGATCGAGCCCACCGACACCGAGCCCAACGCCGTGGAGGGCGGCGCGCACACCCGCGTGGTGTCGATCGCCGAGCTGAAGAAGTCGCGCAACAAGGGCGTGGTGGGCCTCTCGAAAGACGCGTCGCGCGACGAGGTCTCGGAGATGGGCCGCCGCGGCACCCAGATGCTGCCGACGCTCAAGGGCCCGCGCCCGTCAGCCGATGCGCCCGCGCGCCGCACCTCGCGCCCCTCGGGGCTCAAGCCGCAGCCGTCGGCGCCTCGCGGCATCACCCGGAGCTCCGGTTCACGCCCCGCCGCAGGTGGGCTCTCGGCGGCCGACCGCGCGCGCTACATGCGCGAAGGGCCGCTGGGGCGCGCCAAGCTGTGGTGGGCGGAGGCCTCGGGCGCGCAGCGCAACCTCGCGATGGGCGTCGCCGCGGTGCTGGGGCTGGGGTTGCTGGGCGGCATGGTCGCGGTGCTCCTCCCCGCCGACGCCAAGCCCAAGCCCAAGGAGCCCACGGAGCTCTCGACGGAGACGGTGCCCTACTCGTTCGGCCTCGGTGAGGGCGTGATGTTCGAGCACGCCGACGAGAAGAGCTTCGACTTCGAGGTGAAGTCGCCGGTCGACATGGTGGTCATCGTCCACTTCCAGGCGAAGGACATCAACTCCGCCGACGAGGTGACGGTGTCGTGCAACGGCGTCGACGTCGGCACGGTGCCGCCCGACACGCTCGACTCCGACGAGGTCGATCTCGAGCGCCTCATCCCCGCCACGGTGGTGCACCGCGGCGAGCTGAACACCGTCACCTTCGACAACACCAAGAACCCGCCGGAGCAGAACACCTGGCGCATCTGGAACCTGTGGCTGGAGATGGCCGTGCTGCCCGAGGGCGACGCCGACTCGCTGAAGATCAAGGCCGAGGAGCAGCTCAAGCGCGCCGACACGGAGTGGACCCAGCGCGACATCGGCGCCTCCAACCGGTGGGACGCGTACCACGCGTACCGCGAGGCCTGGCTGATGCTCGAGACCATCCCCGAGAACGTGCGGCCGGCGACCTACGCGCTGGCGCGCGACAAGATGAAGGAGTCGAAGCGCGAGCTCGACCGCACCTGCCGCGAGCTGCTGCGCAAGGCGCGCTCGGCGTTCAACCTCGCCCACTACGATGAGGCGCGCCTGACGCTCGACCACGTCAAAGACTACTTCCCCACCAGGGGTCACTACTGCCCGCGCCGCGCGGAAGCCGAGCGGGAGGACATGGAACTCTAAAACCGTTGCGTACGGGTGGCCTTAGGCGAATAACGCTCCTCGCCATGGCGCAAATCGACTCGTTCAAGACCCGAAGCAAGCTGCCGGTCGGCGGCGTTCCCTACGACATCTTTTCGCTCAAAGCCCTGAAGGCGCAGTTCCCTCAGGTGGAGAAGCTCCCCTTCTCGCTCAAGGTGCTGCTGGAGAACCTGCTGCGCTTCGAGGACGGCCGCGTCGTCAAGAAGGAGCACGTCGAGGCCATCGTCAACTGGGACCCCAAGAAGGACCCCGACACCGAGATCTCCTTCACGCCCGCGCGCGTGCTGCTGCAGGACTTCACCGGCGTGCCGGTGGTGGTCGACCTCGCGGTGATGCGTGAGGCGCTGGCCTCGATGGGCGGCGACCCGCAGAAGGTGAACCCGCTGTGCCCGTTGGATCTCGTCATCGACCACTCGGTGATGATCGACAAGTTCGGCAGCACCTCGGCCTTCGCGCAGAACGTCGACATCGAGTTCGAGCGCAACACCGAGCGCTACGCGTTCTTGAAGTGGGGCCAGAAGGCGCTCAAGAACTTCCGCGCGGTGCCGCCGGGCACCGGCATCTGCCACCAGGTGAACCTCGAGTATCTCGGCCAGGGCGTCTTCAAGTCGCCCGACGGCGCGGCGTACCCCGACACGCTGGTGGGCACCGACTCGCACACCACGATGATCAACGGCCTCGGCGTGGTGGGCTGGGGCGTGGGCGGCATCGAGGCCGAGGCGGCCATGCTGGGCCAGCCCATCACCATGCTCATCCCCCAGGTCATCGGCTTCAAGCTGACCGGCAAGCTGGCGGCGGGCGCGACGGCGACCGACCTGGTGCTGACCGTCACGCAGATGCTGCGCAAGAAGGGCGTGGTCGGCAAGTTCGTCGAGTTCTTCGGCCCGGGCATCTCCGCGCTGCCGCTGACCGACCGCGCGACCGTCGCCAACATGGCGCCCGAGTACGGCGCGACCATCGGCTTCTTCCCCATCGACGAGGAGACGCTCAACTACCTGCGCCTCACCAACCGCTCGCCGGAGCACATCGCGCTCGTCGAGCAGTACGCGAAGGAGCAGGGCCTCTTCCACACCGCGTCGTCGCCCGACCCGGTGTTCAGCGACACGCTGGAGCTCGACCTGTCTACCGTCGTTCCCAGCCTCGCCGGCCCCTCGCGCCCCGAAGGCCGCGTGCTGCTGAAAGACATGAAGTCGTCCTTCAACAAGAACGTGCAGGACATCCTCAAGGTGAAGGAAGGCGACCCGAAGCTCTCGGCGAAGGCCGTCGTCACGCAGGGCCCGCAGAGCTACGAGCTGACCAACGGCGCGGTGGTCATCGCGGCCATCACCTCGTGCACCAACACCAGCAACCCGTCGGTGCTGCTGGGCGCGGGCCTGCTGGCGAAGAAGGCCGTGGAGCTGGGCGTCAACGTGAAGCCCTGGGTGAAGACCTCGCTCGCCCCCGGCAGCCAGGTGGTCACCGACTACCTCACCGAGGCCGGCCTGATGCCGTACCTCGAGGCGCTCGGCTTCCACGTCGTGGGCTACGGCTGCACCACGTGCATCGGCAACTCCGGCCCGCTGCCGCAGCCGGTGACCAACGCCATCGTGGAGTCGGGCATCGCCGCGGCCGCGGTCATCTCCGGCAACCGCAACTTCGAGGGCCGCGTGCACCCGCACGTGCGCATGAACTTCCTCGCCTCGCCGCCGCTGGTGGTGGCCTACGCCATCGCCGGCCACACCAATTGGGACGCGAACAACGAGCCCATCGCCACCGACAAGAACGGCAAGGCCATCTTCCTGAAGGACCTCTGGCCCACCGCCGAGGAGATCTCCGCGGCGCTCAAGTCGGTGAAGCCCGATCAGTTCAAGAAGCGCTACGCCGACGTGCTCAAGGGCGACAAGCAGTGGCAGATCTTGAAGGTGAAGGAAGGCGCCACCTTCGAGTGGGACCCGAAGTCGACCTACGTGCGCAAGCCGCCCTTCTTCGACAACCTGAAGATGGAGCCCTCGCCCATCACCGACATCAAGGACGCGCGCGTGCTGGCGCTGCTGGGCGACGGCATCACGACCGACCACATCTCGCCGGCCGGTGACATCGACAAGAAGGGCCCCGCGGCCAAGTACCTCACCGAGCAGGGCGTGAAGCCCGAAGACTTCAACAGCTTCGGTTCACGCCGCGGCAACCACGAGGTGATGATGCGCGGCACGTTCGCCAACATCCGCCTCAAGAACCTGCTGGTGCCGGGCGTTGAAGGCGGCGTGACCAAGTTCCAGCCGTCGGGTGAGCAGATGTTCATCTACGACGCGGCGATGAAGTACCAGGCGCAGGGCACGCCGCTGGTCATCCTCGGTGGTGACCTCTACGGCAACGGCTCCTCGCGCGACTGGGCGGCCAAGGGCACCATGCTGCTCGGCGTGAAGGCGGTCATCACCAAGGGCTTCGAGCGCATCCACCGCTCGAACCTCATCGGCATGGGCGTGCTGCCGCTGCAGTTCAAGGCGGGCGAAGACGCGGCCAGCCTCGGCCTCAACGGCACCGAGACGTACAGCATCGCCGGCATCGCCGACGGTCTGGCGCCCGGCAAGGAGCTCACCGTCACCGCGAAGTCGGCCGACGGCGCGACGAAGACCTTCACCGCGAAGTGCCGCATCGATACGCCGAACGAGCTCGACTACTACAAGCACGGCGGCATCCTGCAGTACGTGCTGCGCTCGCTCGCGAAGAGCTGAGGCTCCGCAGAATGTGATTTGAACGAGGGCGCCTTCTTCACGGAGGGCGCCCTTCTTCTTTTGCGCGGGAGCGACTGATGCGGCGGTGGCTGGTGGTGTTGGCGGTGGTGCTCGGCGTGCCGCTGGTGTGCGTCGCGTGGTTCTTCCTCGAAGCGAATCACCGCATCAGACACAAGCGCGAGGTCGCCGCGCGCGAGGTCCCGCGCATGCTGGCGCTTCTCGATGGCACGGTCGGAGGCCTCTTCGAGTCACCCCTCTTCGCGCGCCCGGACGGCGACGACGCCGGGCCGCTGCTGAACGACCGCCTCGATGTCACCGGTCACGCGTCGGAGAACCCACTGCTGCCCGAACACTGCGCACAGACGCTCCTCGAGTACGCCGGGAGGGACGCAGAAATCTCAGTCGAGAAGCTTGTCGACTGCGACACGTCGGTGCTCACCGAGCTGCGGCGCTTCGGCCGCTGGAGTCTCGCCGCAGGGCGGCGCGCGACCTTGCCTCCCGGGCCACGCGCCGACGACGCACTCCCTGACCTGCTGGTGCTTCAGCGCCTCTCCAAAATCCACCTCGTGAAGGCGCACGCGAGTGGCCACTTTGCCGAAGCGGTCGAAGACGTGCGTCACCTCGCCCGCCTGCTCTTCACGCAGGAATACCTGCTGACGTCGATGTTCGGCATCGCGCTGCTCCACGTCACCCACAACCTCGCGGCGAAGTTCGGCGAAGACGTCGAGTTCCCGGAGACGAAGGAAGAACTCGACGCGCTCCGAAGACGACTGTTCGTCTCGTA
>CAMLFP010000094.1 GCA_946479335.1 uncultured Archangium sp. | reverse complement strand
CATCCTCGAGTACCTCGCGGTGCAGCAGCTGGTCGGGAAGCTCAAGGGCCCCATCCTCTGCTTCGTCGGCCCTCCGGGCGTCGGCAAGACGTCGCTGGGGCGCTCCATCGCCAAGTCGTTGGACCGCAAGTTCGTGCGCATGGCGCTGGGCGGCGTGCGTGACGAGGCGGAGATCCGCGGGCACCGCCGCACGTACATCGGCGCGATGCCGGGCAAGATCGTGCAGGCGCTCAAGAAGGCGGAGTCGTCGAACCCGGTCATCCTCCTCGATGAGATCGACAAGATGTCGAGCGACATGCGCGGCGACCCGAGCGCGGCGCTCCTCGAGGTGTTGGACCCGGAGCAGAACCACACCTTCAACGATCACTACCTCGACCTCGACTACGACCTCTCGAAGGTGATGTTCATCTGCACCGCGAACTCGATGGGCGGCATCCCGCAGCCGCTGATGGACCGCATGGAGGTCATTCGTCTCGCCGGGTACACCGAAGACGAGAAGCTCTCGATCGCGCGGCGCTACCTGGTGCCGAAGCAGAAAGAAGCGAACGGCCTCGCCGACGTCGAGGTGAAGCTCACCGACAAGTCGCTGCGCACGGTGATTCGCCGCTACACGCGCGAAGCCGGCGTGCGCAACCTCGAGCGTGAAGTGGCTGGCGTGTTCCGCAAGCTGGCGCGCGAGGCGATCAAGAACGGCAAGCAGCCGGTCACTGTCGACAGCAAGCGCGTGGTGAAGCTGCTGGGCACGCCCAAGGTCCCGAAGGACAAGAACGAGAAGGAGAACCAGGTCGGCATGGTCAACGGCCTGGCGTGGACCGAGTACGGCGGCGAGGTGCTGACCACCGAAGCGACCACCATGCCCGGCAAGGGCAAGCTGGTCGTCACCGGTCTGCTCAAGGACATGATGAAGGAGTCGGCGCAGGCCGCGGTGACCTACGTGCGCAGCAAGGCGCGCCGCTTCGGCATCGACGACAAGTTCTTCGAGCAGAACGACATGCACATCCACTTCCCCGGGGCCTTCCCGAAGGACGGGCCGAGCGCCGGCGTGACGATGGCCACCGCGCTGGTGTCGGCGATCACGCGCATTCCGGTTCGCCGCGATGTGGCGATGACCGGTGAGATCACGCTCCGCGGCCGCGTGACGCCCATCGGCGGCTTGAAGGAGAAGTGCATCGCGGCGCACCGGCTGGGCATCAAGACCATCCTCGTGCCGCGCGAGAACAAGAAGGACCTCCGCGAGGTGCCGAAGAAGGTGCGCGAGGCGGTGCGCATCGTGCTGGTGGACTACGTCGACGAGGTGCTGCGCGAAGCGCTGGTGCTCGAGAAGCCCGCGGAGTTCGCGGTGCCGGTGACGATGTGAAGCGCGCCTTCCTGTTGTTGCTGGCCGGCTGCGCGACGAGCGCGCCGGTGGTGGTGAAAGACGACGGCCCCAGCCCGATCATCGCGAAGTTCGGCAACCGCTCCATTCGCCAGGGCGAGGTCGACGCCAAGGTGAAGGACGAGCTGAGCAAGCTGCAAGACCAGATGTTCGAGCTGCGCTCCGAAGCCGCGGAGCAGTTGGCCGTCGAGCAGATCATCGCCGACAAGGCGAAGGCGGCAGGGCAGAGCGAAGACCAGTGGCTCGCGCTCAACGTCGAGAACACGGTCCCCGAGCCGACCGACGAGCAGATCCAGAAGCTCTACGAGCGGGCGCGCGGCCGAATCCCCGAGGGTATGTCGTACGACGACGTGAAGCCCCAACTGGCGCAGATGGTGAAGCGGGAGCTCCGCGGCAAGCGCGCGCGCGAGGTGTTCTCGAAGCTGAAGATGGAGGCCGGGTACACGCTGCTGCTCAAGGCGCCGGAGAAGCCGCGCAAGGCGGTCGATACCTCCGGCCCGTCGCGCGGTGCGGCCGACGCGAAGATCGTCATCGTGGAGTTCGCTGACTTCGAGTGCCCATATTGCTCGCGCGCGTTGGAAGCCGTGCACGAGGTGATGAAGACCTACGAGGGCAAGGTGCGGCTGGTGTTCCGCCACTACCCGCTGTCGTTCCACCCCAAGGCACCGCGCGCGGCGGCCGCGGCGGTGTGCGCCAACGAGCAGGGCAAGTTCTGGGAGATGCACGACGCGCTCTTCGAGTCAGGCGAACTCGATGAAGACGCGCTCAAGATGCAGGCGAAGACCATCGGCCTCGACGAGAAGAAGTTCGGTGAGTGCCTGACCTCGGAGCGCGCGCAGGCGGCGGTGAAGCGCGACCTCGCGGCGGGTCAGGTGGCCGGAGTCGACGGTACGCCCGCGTTCTTCATCAACGGCATCATGCTGTCGGGCGCGCGGCCGGCCGCGGATTTCGCGCGCATCATAGACGCCGAGCTCGCGCGCCTGGGCAATTGAACGGCCCTCACCCCAACCCTCTCCCGTGAACGGGAGAGGGGGCATGCAGGGTTACTCGCAGTCGAAGATCACCTTGCCGACGTTCTTGCGCGCCTGCACGTACGCGTGCGCTTCACCGGCGTTCTCGAGCTTGAAGACCTTGTCGACGCGCGCGGTGAGTTTGCCGGCCGCGTTGAGCTCCATCACCTTGCCGAGGTGGTGGCCCATCAGCTCCGTCTCGTTCCACAGGTGGCCCATGTTGGTGCCTGAGACCGCGCGGTTGGTGTCCATCAGCTCCATCGGGCTGTACTTCTTGAGCTGCAGGAACTGGCTCACCACGCGCAACAGCGAGCGCTTCTCTCCGTCGACCATGTTCGCCCAGCCGAAGCAGCACAGGTGGCCGCCGGGCTTGAGCTGCTTGTAGCCCTTCTCCCAGTCGGGGCCGCCGAGCGCGTCCAACACGCGGTCGACGCCGCGGCCGCCGGTCAGCGCGCGCACCTCTTCGGCGTAGTCCTTCGTGCGGTAGTCGATGCAGTGATCGACGCCCAGCGACTTCAGGTACTCGTGCTTCGACGCCGACGCCGTGCCGAGCACCGTCACGCCGGGCACCGACTTGCAGAGCTGAATCGCCAGCAGCCCGACGCCGCCCGCGGCCATGTGGATGAGCACCGTCATGCCCGGCTGCAGCGGCGCGACCCAGAAGAGCATGTGGTACGCGGTGAGCGCGTTGACCGGCAGCGCCGCGGCTTCATCGAAGCCCAGCTCGTCGCGGATCTTGCGGGCCTGCCACGTCGGCACCGCGACGTATTCGGCCTGGCCTCCGAAGCGTGACATCGCCACCACGCGATCGCCCAGGGAGAACCCGCTCGCCTCCGCGCCGACGCCCTCGATGACGCCGCTCACCTCGTAGCCCATCACCATCGGGAACTTCGGCGCGTCGGGGTACAGGCCAACGCGCGCGGAGATGTCGGCGAAGTTGAGGCCCGCCCGCTTCACGCGGATCAGCACCTCGTTGCCCTGGGGCTCCGGCTTCGGGCGTTCCTGCACCTGTAAGACGTCGGTTCCGCCCGGCCTCACGTTCACGAGTGCGCGCATGCGACTCGTTCTACAATGCGCAGCCAACTTCGTTCTGGAGGAATCATGGGTCGCCCCGCAATCGCTCTCGTTCTGGTGTTCTCCGTCATCGCGCACGCACAGCAGCCGCAGGGCGAGGAGACGCCGCCGCCTCCGCCGCCGCCCTCGTCGCAGGCGCAGCCGTACTACGCGCCGCCGCCGCAGCAGCAGCCGCAAGCCCAGACGTACACGCCCGCGCGCATCGACGACTGGCACGAGGGAGAACCCATCCCCGCGGGGTACCACCCGGTGAAGCGCATCCGCACCGGGCTGGTGACGGGCGGCGGCATCATGTTCGGCGTCTCGTACCTGATCTCGGTGCTCATCGCGGCCGTCGGGCAAGACCTCTCGGGCGCGAACAACCCGTTCTGGCCGCAGTTCATCCCCGTGGTGGGGCCCTTCATCCAGATGGGCGTGACGCCGCTGGCGACGGTGGCGGTGTACTGCACGTTCCTCGGGCTGGTGCAGGCGGGCGGGCTCGCGATGTTCATCGCCGGCTTCGCCGCGCCGCACACGTACCTGGTGCGCGACTCGTACACGAAGAACGACCTCCAGTTCGTGCCGTTCATCACGCCGACCAGCAGCGGGTTCGCGCTGTCAGGCAGGTTCTGAGGTGCCGTCAGCGCGTGCACCGCGTCTCCCGGGAGTTAAACTCGCCGCGTGAAGTCGCTCGCTCCAGGGTTCCTCATCGCGACACCGCAGCTGCACGATGAGAACTTTTCGAAGACCGTCGTGTTGATGCTCGAACACTCCGACGAAGGCTCGATGGGCCTCGTCATCAACCGCACCGCGCCGCTGACGTTTCGCGATCTGGGCAAGAGCCAGTCGCTCAAGGTGGCCGCGTCGCGCCGTGACGACGCGCTCCTGCACGGCGGCCCGGTGGAGCCGTTCCGCGGCTTCGTGCTGCACGACTCGACGAGCGTCGAGGAGCGCAACGAGCTGTTCCCCGGCGTGTATCTGAGCGTCACCAGCGACGCGCTCTCGCCGCTGTTGCTCGACGAGTCGGTGCACCTGCGCTTCCTGCTCGGCTACGCCGGCTGGGGCCCGGGGCAGATCGAGTCGGAGATGAAGCAGGGCAGCTGGCTCTTCACCGAGGCCGACCCCGCCGTGGTGCTGCACCAGGAGCCCGAGAAAATCTGGGAGCAGGTGATTAAGAGCATGGGCATCGACCCGGGCTGGGTCGTCCCCTCCGGCGGAGTGAACTGAAAAGACATGCTGACCACGCAGTGGATTGAAGAGCGCATCAAGGGCGCGCTGCCCGACGCGCAGATCGAAGTCATCGACACCACCGGCACCAACGATCACTTCGAGGCGCGCGTGGTGAGCGCCGCCTTCGAGGGGTTGCCGATGGTGCGCGCGCACCAACTCGTCTACGCGCCGCTCAAAGACGTGCTGGCGACCGGCGAGCTGCACGCGCTCGCGCTCAAGACCTTCACGCCCGCGCAATGGGCGAAATCGAAAGGATGAACCATGTTGTCTGAGACCCTGAAGAACCAGTTCGACGAGCAGATCAAGACGCACCCCGTGGTGCTGTTCATGAAGGGCAACGCGCTCTTCCCGCGCTGCGGCTTCTCCGCGAAGGCGCTGGAGCTGCTCAAGCCGTTCGGCCCCGTCTTCACCGTCGACGTGCTGGCTGACAACGACGTGCGCGAGGGCATCAAGCAGTACTCGAACTGGCCGACCATCCCGCAGGTGTACATCCACGGGCAGTTCGTCGGCGGCAGCGACATCGTCGTGGAGCTCGCGGCGCGCGGAGAGCTCGAGGCGCTCATCAAGAAGTCATGAGCGAGACCACGGGGGAGGCGCCGGCCGGCCTCACGGGCCGCTTCAAGGCCTTCAAGGAGAAGCACCACGTCGCCTTCGAGGTCGCGTTCTTCTTCGCGGGCTTCTTGTTCGACGTGGTGCTGTTGCACCGCATCGACAGCACGCCGCTGCTGATCCACCAGGGGTGCTACCTGGTGTTGTCGGCGCTGCTCATCTTCTGGGACCACCGCCTCCACGTGTCGGGCAAGGAGCCGGAAGGGCTCCTCGGGAAGATCGCCAGCTACCGGCTGTGGGCGATGCACTTCTTCCTCGGCACGCTCTTGAACGCCTTCATGGTGTTCTACTTCCGCGCGTCGTCGGGGGTGCTGTCGTTCATCTTCATCGTGGTGCTCTCGGGCGTCATCGTGGCCAACGAGCTGCCGCGTTTCCGCGCGCAGGGGCCCATCGTGCGCGTGGCGCTGCTCTCGTTCGCGGTGACCAGCTTCCTCGCGTACCTGTTGCCGGTGCTGTGGGGCCGGCTGCACGCGTGGCAGTACTTCGTGTCGGTGCTGCTCGGCGCGGCGGTGACGTACGGGTTGTGGAAGCTCTTCCGCAGGTTCACCCACGACCCGAACTGGACCTTCGAGCGCGCGGTCGCGCCGGGCCTCGGCATTCAAGCGGTGCTGCTGCTGGCGTACCTGCTCAACGCCATCCCTCCCGTGCCGCTGTCGCTCAAGCACATCGGCATCTACGAGTCGGTGACGTCGTCGAAAGATGAGAAGGGCCGCAAGGTCTACGAGCTCAAGTACCAGCAGCCCGACTGGTACGAGTTCTGGCTCAAGCAAGACGACACCTTCATCGCGCCCACCGGCAGCAAGGCCTTCGTCTTCGTGAAGATCTTCGCGCCCACCGCCTTTCAAGACGAAGTGCGCTTCGCGTGGGATTACGACGACCCGAAGAACGGTTGGACGCAGCGGGGCTCGCCGTACGCGACGACGCTCTCGGGAGGCAACGAAGAGGGGTACCGGACGTACGCGTTCTCGACGATGGGCAAGCCGGGCACGTACCGCGTGCGAGTCTTGACGGTGGACGATCGCGAGATCGGGCGGAAGACGTTCGAATACGTCGAGGGCGAGCTGCCGGTGCTCGCCACCGACTTCGACTGAGGAGGCGGTATGCGCGGTGTGATGCTGGTGGTGATGGTTGTTTCGGGCGTGGCGCTGGCCGACCTCGGGCCTCCGGAGCCTGACCCGTGCGCTGCTTATACCGCGTGCAAGGTGTGCACTTCGTACCTCGACGGTGGCGACGTCCACGTGGTTCTCGAGGACGGAGGCACCACCAATACCACCCAGCAGTGTCTCGCGGAGGCTGTCAGCGACGGCTACACGCGGGAGTCGTGCCACGCCGAGACCTGGAAAAAATCCATCTATTACTGCCAGCCTGACGAGACGCCGAAGCAGGGGTGTTCGTCAGTACTGCTGGGCGCGCCGTTGGCGTTGCTCGCGGTGTTCGGCGCGTGGCGCACGCGAAAACGCGCGTAAACTACCTCCCGTCTTGCGCGCAGTCGGCGCGCAGCTCGGGAGAGACCGATGAGAGTGGTGATCGCGTTGTCGTTGGTGGTGTCGTCGTTGGCGTTCGCAGACGTTGGCCCGGTGCAGACGACGTACTGCGACGCGCCTGCGACGTGCACCGCATGCGCGGTGGGCCCCAGCAGCGATGCGGGGTGCAGCGCAGAGGCGGTCGACGCCGGGCTCGAGCTGTCTGACTGCGTCGCCGGGCGCGCGAACAACCCGAACAAGACGAGCTACTACTGCCCTCCGGGCACGGTGGTCCGCCAGTCGTGTGGCTGCAGCGCGGTGGAGGCGCCGCTGGTGCTCGGCGCGCTCGGGCTCTTCAGCGTGCTCCGCCGGCGCGCACGTCGCTGATCCACTGCTCGACGGCGCGTGACTCGCTGGGGATGTCGGCCGACAGGTTCTCGAAGCCACTCGCGGTGACGAGCACGTCGTCTTCGATGCGCACGCCGATGCCGCGGTACTTCTCGGGCACGGTGAGATCGTCGAGCTGGAAGTAGAGGCCGGGCTCCACGGTGAGCACCATGCCCTCGCGCAGCGGGCCGTAGCGGTACACCTCTTCACGCGCGCGCGCGCAGTCATGCACGTCGAGCCCCAGCATGTGGCTCACGTTGTGGAGCGTGTACCGCTTGTGGAACTGGTGCGCGTCGGCGAGCGCCTCCTCGGCCGACACCTTCAGGATGCCCAGCTTCACCAGGCCCTCGGCCAGCACGCGTTGCGCGCGCCGGTTGGGCTCCATGAAGTCGTTGCCGGGCTTCACTGCCTCGAGCGCCGCCTGCTGCGCGCGCCACACGAGGTCGTAGATCTCCGCCTGCTCCGGCGAGAACGCGCCGTTGAGCGGCAGCGTGCGGGTGATGTCGGCGGTGTACAGCGCGTGACCTTCGACGCCCGCGTCGAGCAGCAGCAGGTCGCCGTCGCGCAGCGCGCCGTTGTTGTTCGTCCAGTGAAGAATGCACGCGTGCGCGCCGGCCGCCGCGATGGTGCCGTAGCCGACGTCGTTGCCCTCGACGCGCGCGCGTAGATTGAACAGGCCCTCGACCTCGCGCTCGCTCTTCGCCTTGCCGAAGGAACGAATCACGTCTTCGAACGCGCGCTTCGTCGACTGCGTCACCTTGCGCAGCTCTTCAATCTCCAGCGCGTCCTTGATGAGGCGCAGCTCTGAGATCGCGGCGGCGAGCGCCTTGTCGCCGGGGCGCTCGTGCGCGGGTGAACGCAAGCCATCGACGTACGGCGACACGCCGCGCAGCACGCGCGCCAGCGGGTACTTCGAGAGGAACTGCTCCAATTCGCCGAGCGGCTTCGCATCGAGGCCGAAGTGCGCCGCGCTCTGGGGCACGCCGAAGCGCGGCCCGACCCACAGCTCGCCCTTCTTGCGGTCGGTGTAGAACGTCTCGCTGCTGCGGCCTGGGTTGGGCTCCACGAAGAGCGTCGCGCCGTCGCGGGTCAGCACCAGCACGCAGTCGGGCTCCAGGTTGCCGGTGAGCCAGAAGAAATCGGAGCCGGGCCGGAAGCGGAAGTGCGTGTCGTTCGCGCGCGTCACCTCATGCCCGGTGGGGATGATGAGCGTCTCGCCGGGGAACTTCGCGGCCAACGCCTGGCGGCGCGCGGCGAAGACGGCGGCCTGTGGGTGCGGCGCCGGGAGCTCGGAGGACTGCGGCTTCCAGTCTTTCATCATGAACTCGAGGAGCTGCTTCGGGTTCACCGTGTCGCGCTTCGGAGGAGCTTTTTCGAACGTCATGACGAGATCTTCCTTATTCGTGAGCGGGGAGGGCCGCACGCACCGCGCCGAGAATTGAAGGCACCGCGACCTCCCCGCGCAACACCCGTTTTCCCAGCGAGACCGGCGTGAAGCCGTGCTTCGAGAACAGGTCGATCTCGTACGGCACCCAGCCGCCGTCGGGGCCGATCGCCAGCGTGACGTGCTGTGACAGCGGCACCGGCGCGAGCGGCGCCTGCGCGTACGGGTGCGGTACCAGTCGCAGCCCTTGCGGCGCCCACGACGCCAGCTCGTCTTCGATGAAGGGCTTCAGGCGCTCGCGAATCTCGATGACCGGAGGCACCGTGTCGCACGCCTGCTCCAGCCCCAGCTCCACGAGCGAATCGAGGAACTCGCGGTTGAGCACCTTCGAGTCGAAGTAGCTCTTCTCGACGCGCGCGGCGTTGATGAGCACCACGCGGTCCACCCCGAGCGAGGCGACGGCGGGGATCACGCGCTTCAACTGCTTCGGCCGCGGCACCGCGAGGATCAGCGACACGTTCGCGCGCGGCGGCGGCGGTTCGGAGACGGTGACTTTGAGCGTGTCGGGCGCGAGCACCTCGGCGGTGCCCATCAACCCGCCCAGCACGCCCACGCGCAGTTGTTGCCCGTGCTGCACCTTGAGCACCTCGCGCAGATGCGTGAGCCGCCGATCTCGCAGCGTCACCACGCCATCGGCGCCCAGCTCCTTCTGACGAAGCAGCAGCAGATTCATGGCGACGACTTCCGGAAGTAGCGCCACAGCGCGTACGCGGCGAGCGCGCCCAACGTGTGCCACACCGCGTGCCCCTGAATCGGGAACGTCGGGTCACACACGAGGTGCGCGCGGTCGAGGTTCCAGATCACGAACGCCACGGCCTGCAGCGCGATCGCGACGAACAACGGCTGCAGCGGCCAGTCACGCAACCCGCGCCGGCGGAGCAGCACTTCAGTCGCGACCACCGCGGCGATCACCCCTGCGAAGCCGAAGCGGCGGAACTCCGGCACCACCACCAGCAGCACGCCGAGCGCCACGTTGAAGCCGAGGTACATCGGCAGGAACCACTTCGGTTTCCCCGGGCGCAGGCTGTCGAGGTTCACCGCCAGCGCGAGCGCCACCACGAGGTACATCGACTGCACGTCGAGCGACTGCCCGAGGAAGGTGAGCGACGCGTGGTAGAAGGCGCTCGTCACGCCGACGAGGAACGCGGAGGTCGCGAAGAGCACCGCCTCCAGCTTCGAGAGGCGGGAAGGGCGGCCCAGCTCGGCGAACATCACCAGCGCGACGACGCAGAACGCGAGGCTCGACCAGGTGTTCGACGGCTGGCGGATGACGCCCTCACGCACCGCCTCGCAGAAGCACGAGTCGGGCATGCACGTCGCTGGTCGCCACGCCTCCCAGTTCATCCGGCGTTCGGGAGGCGGAGATCCAGCACGCGCGCCAGCTCCGGCGGCAGCGGGCTCTCGGCGCGCACGAGCTGGCCCGTCACCGGGTGCACCACCGCGAGCGACGCCGCGTGGAGGAAGAAGCGGTTCAACCCCGGCTCCTCCGGCCCGCCGTACAGCGTGTCACCGACGATGGGCGCGCCCACCGACGCGAGGTGCGCGCGCACCTGGTGCAGCACGCCGGTGATCAACGTCACGTCGACCAGCGCGTAGCTGCCCTGCCGCGCGCGCACGGAGAACTCGGTCACTGCCGGGCGGCCCTGGTCGACGCTCGGCACCACGTGATCGCCCGCGTGCTCCAGCGGCACCTCGATGACGCCCTCGTCGGCCAGCGGCCCCTTCACCAGCGCGAGGTACTTCTTGGTCACCGCACGCTCCTCGGAGAACGCGGCGCGCATCGCCTCCCACGCGCTTCGGGTCCGCGCGGCGAGCAACACGCCGGAGGTCTCCACGTCGAGCCGATGACACAGGCCCGCTTCGCGCGGGTCGTCACCGACGCCCGCCATCTCCGGGAACTTCGCGATCAGCGCGTTGGCGATGGTGCCCAGCTCTCCGGGCTTGAGCGGCTGCGAGGGCACGCCGGCGGGCTTGTCGACGAATACCAGCGCGTCGTCGACGTGCAGCGTGCGCAGCTCGAAGCCCGTGTCGGGGGCAGCGCCTTCGGTCACGGGCGTCTCCGGCACTTCGACCTCGAGCGTGTCGCCACGGGCCACCATCACGCCCTTCTTCGCGCGACGGCCGTTGAGCTTCACCGCGCCCTCTTCGAAGAGCACCTTCAACTTCGCGCGCGAGAGCGTCAGCGCGTCACCGACGAACACATCGATGCGCTTCCCGGCGCCTGCTTCATCGACCTTCAGTTCCTTCTTCATTGGTTGAGGGCCTCGTACACCTCTTCGGCGGTCTGGTAGCGATCGTCGGGCTCTTTGCGCATCAAGCGGTGCGCGACGCGCGCCATCACGCGATCGGCGCCAGGGTTGAGCGCGTTGGCGTTCGCGGGCTCGACCTCCAGCACCTTCTGCCAGAGCTCGTACGGTGACTTTGCCTCGAAGGGCGGCCGCCCGGTGAGCAGCTCGTAGAGGATGACGCCCAGCGAATAGAGATCGGTGCGCGTGTCGAGCTTCTCCCCGAGGATCTGCTCCGGCGCCATGTAACGGAACGTGCCGACCAGCCGGCCATCGGCGGTGACCGCGGTGTCGTCGCTGATGTACTTGGCCAACCCGAAGTCCATCAGGCGCACGGTGCGATCTTCATCGACCATCACGTTCGAGGGCTTCAGGTCGCGATGAATGAGCCCGTACCCGTGGATGTACGCGAGCGCTTCGCACAGCTGCAGCATCGCGTCCTTCATGCGGCCCACGCGCTCCGGGGTGTTGAGGCGCGCGAGCTCCGCGGCGCTCAGCTTCACGTTGATGGGGCGCTCCTCGGGCTCGGGCAATTTGTACGGCAGCGACATCGCCTCATCGCTGCTGTTCGCGGTGTCGGGCTCGTCGGCGAGGTCGGCCCACGCGCGCACGCTCTCGGGGCCGCTCTCGTAGTCATCGGCGTCGGCAGAGTCGCCCTCCGAGTCGACCTCGTCGGCGTCCCACTCCTCGCTCGGCGCCTCCTCATTGAAGGCCGAGAGCCCGAAGACCAGCGCGTTCTCCTCTTCTGGCGGAGGCGCTTCTTCCTTCGGCGCGGCGCCGGTGTGCCGGTACGCGGAGATCGCGCGGGCCAGCGCGGCGTCGCTCGCGAGATCTTCTTCCTGCAGCGAGAGGTAGTGGCGCAGCGTGAGGCCCTCGACCAGCTCCATCGCGAGGTACGGGTACCCCTGGAAGACGCCGGTGTCATAGACCTTCACTACGTTGGGGTGCGAGAGATCGCGCAGCGTCTCGAACTCGCGCGCCAGGCGCCGCGCCGCGCGTGGGTCGAGCGCTGGCCCAGTGGAGAGGAGCTTGAGCGCCGCCGTCTCACCGGTGCGGCGATCGATGGCGCGGTAGACGGTGCCGACACCTCCGCTCCCGAGCGTCTCGAGCACGCGGTACGGGCCGATGACTTTCGGGGGCATGAGCGGCGCGGAGCCTATGGAGCGAACGTTGCAATGGTCAAACGAACGATTTCGCGCCGCCTGGGAGGCGTTTTCAGTAAGGGAGCCACGCCTTTTCCATGATGGAACCGATCTCTGAGCTCGAAAGCCGCTTGAAGACGCACCCGCTGCCGCGGCACATCGGCGTCATCATGGATGGCAACGGCCGGTGGGCCGAGGGCCGCGGTCAGTCGCGGGTCGAAGGCCACCGGGAGGGCTCCAACAGTGTCCGCGAGGTCACGCGGTCGGCGCGCCGCATCGGCGTGGGCGCGCTGACGCTGTATGCCTTCTCCGCCCAGAACTGGTCGCGCCCGCCTGACGAGGTGGCCGCGCTCATGAACCTCCTGCGCGAGTACCTCCTCAAGGAGCGCGAGGAGATCCTGGGCAACAACATCCGCCTCAACGCCATCGGTGAGCTCGACAAGCTGCCGGCGTACGTGCGCGACCCGCTCGAGGCGCTGCGCGAAGAGAGCAAGGCCAACACCGGCATGGTGTTGACGCTGGCGCTCTCGTACGGCGGGCGCGAAGAGATCCTCCACGCGGTACGCGCGCTGATGGAGTCGGGCGCAAACCCCGCGCAGCTCACCGAGGAGCAGTTCGAGGCGGGCCTGTGGACCCACGGCCTGCCGCCGGTCGACCTCGTGATCCGCACCTCGGGTGAGAAGCGGCTGTCGAACTTCCTCCTGTGGCAGAGCTCCTACGCGGAGCTGTACTTCACCGACGTGGCGTGGCCCGACTTCCGCGCGCGCGAGCTGTGTGAAGCCATCGGTGTCTTCCAGCAGCGCGAGCGCCGCTTCGGGCTCACCGGCGCGCAGGTGCTGCCCCTTCGTTCGGCGGGCGCGTGAACGACAAGAACAAGAACCTGCTGATCCGCGTGACGTCGGGGCTGACGTTGCTGCCGATCGTCCTCTACCTCCTGTACCTCGGGGGCTGGGCCTCGGCGGGGCTCTTCGCGTTCGCCGCGGCGGCGTGCGTGTACGAGTACGCGACCATCACGCTCAAGGCGCGGCCGTTGATCGTCTGGGTGGTGATGGCGCTCGCGGCGACGATGCCGCTGCTCCCGGTGTGGAAGCCCGACCATGTCTATTCCGGCATCACCGCCGCCACCGCGCTGGTGCTCTTCGCGTCGTGGGGCTGGCACCTGGTGCGCGGGCCGCTCCCGGAGGCGCCGCAGCGCGCCGCGCACCTGATGACCGCGTTCGTCTACGGCCACATCGGGCTGACGTCGCTGGCGGTGCTGCGCCTGCTGCCCGACGGCGGCTGGTGGGTCGTCGCCGCGCTGGTCATCACCTGGGGCAACGACACGATGGCGTACTTCGCCGGGCGCTTCCTCGGGAAGCACAAGCTCTACCCGGCGGTGAGCCCCAACAAGACGTGGGAAGGGTTCGCCGGCGGCTTCGTGGGCGCCATCGGCTTCCTCTTCATCCAGCGGCAGTTCTTCTTCCCCGCGTTGACGATGCTCGACTGCTTCGCGCTGGGCATCGTGGGCAGCATCCTCGGGCCGGCGGGCGATCTCTGTGAGTCGATGCTCAAGCGCGCCTACGACGTGAAGGACTCGGGCCGCATCATCCCCGGGCATGGCGGCATGCTCGATCGCATCGACGCGCTGATCTTCAACGCCCCGTTCGTACTGCTCTACGTGCAGTTCGTGCGCGGCTGACGTTACTGTTCGCGACGCATGGGCTTCTTTCAGCAAGCGGTCTCGGTCGGCGTCTTCCTCGGCGTGCTGGTCGCGGTGCACGAGACGGGGCACTTCCTGGCGGCGAAGTGGGCCGGGGTGAAGGTGCTCAAGTTCTCCATCGGCTTCGGGCCGAAGGTGCTCGCGTTCCGCCGCGGAGAGACCGAGTACCAACTGGCGCTGCTGCCGCTTGGCGGCTTCGTGGCGATGGCCGGGCAGCAGCCGGGCGAGGAGATCCCCGAGACGGCGGAGGAGGCGAAGCGCACCTTCCTCGGCGCGCCGTGGTGGAAGCGCGTCATCATCCTGCTCGCGGGGCCGGCGGCGAACCTCGTCTTCCCCGTGGTCGCGCTGTTCTTCCTCTACCTCGGTGACTCGCAAGACTACGCAGCGCGCATCGGCGCGGTGGAGCCGGGGACTCCCGCGGCGACGGCCGGCTTCAAGGCGGGCGATCTCATCACCGGCATCGACGGCACGCCGATTCGCACCTTCTCGGAGCTCTCGAAGATCGCCTCGACCAGCGCCGGCAAGCAGCTCGCGGTGGAGATCGAGCGCGACGGCCAGCGCCAGACGCTGCAGGTGACGCCGGCCAGCGTCGAGACGATGGGCCTCATCGACGTGCAGCAGAAGGGCCGCATCGGCATCTCGCTGTCGGAACAGGCCGCAGTGCTGGGCGTGCCCGAAGGTTCGCCCGCCGCGCTCGCGGGCCTGCGCACGTTCGATCGCGTCATCGCGTTGGATGGCGAGGGCATCCGCAGCAACAAGCAGCTCGTGGAGAAGCTCAACGCGGCGAGCGGCACGGTGAAGTTGAAGCTCGTTCGCTTCACGCCCGTGCTCGACGGGGTCTCGTCACCGGAGCTCATCGACGCGGAGGTCGCGCTGGCTGACGGTGAAGGCCTCGCGCGCATGGGCGCGGAGAGCGGCGACGCCTACGTGTGGCAGGTGCGCCCGGGCACGCCCGCCGCCGCGTGGGGCATCAAGGCCGGCGATCGCTTCGTGTCGGTGGGTGGCGCGCCGGTGCACTCGGTGGGCGGCGTGGAAGATCGCATGGCGCTCGCCAAGAAGCGCAACATCACCTTCGAGTGGCGCTCCGGCGGTGAGACGCACGCGGGCAACGTCGGGCCGCTGGTGCCCGAGGGCACCGACAAGTACTGCATGGTCTCGCCCGACTTCGGCGTGCGCTTCGGTGCGCCCGGCTTGCCGATGGCGCCGGTGGCGGGCGAGCTGGTGACCATCCACTTCGGGCCCGGCGAAGCGATGCTGGCGTCGCTCAAGCGGTTGCCCGAGGGCGTGGCGTTGATCGCCAACATCCTGGGCAAGCTGACGACCGGCGACGTGCCGCTCGAGTCGATGGGCGGCCCGCTGCAGATCGCGCAGGTCGCGTCGCAGAGCGCGGAGCAGGGCATCGCCTCGTTCGTCAGCTCGATGTGGATGGTGTCGGTCAACCTCGCGCTGGTGAACCTGTTGCCCATCCCCATCCTCGATGGGTTCGGCATCTTGACCGCGCTGTGGGAGGCCATTCGCCGGCGGCCGGTGCCGATGCGCGCGCGGGAGATCGCGCAGTACGCGGGCCTGGCGATGCTGGGTTTGCTGATGGTGCTCGCGTTCCGCAACGACATTGCCCGGCTGTTGTTCTGCTGATGATCGTCTCGCTCGACACCTCGACGCTGACGCTCTCGCTCGCGCTCATCGAACTGCGGGGTGAGGGCCGCGTGCTCGAACACCGCCAGGTCGGCCCACCGAAGCGCCAGAGCGAGATCCTCCCGGGAGAAATCGAGTCGCTGCTCTCCGCGCACGGGGAGACCCTCAAAGACGTCACCGGCTTCGGGGTGGGGCTGGGCCCCGGCAGCTTCACCGGCCTGCGCATCGGGCTCGCCACCATCAAGGGCCTCGCGTTCGCGCTCAAGGTGCCAGTCGCCGGCGTCTCCTCGCTCGCGGCGCTGGAGCACGAGTTCGGCGCGGGCCCCGGCGTCTTCGCGTGCGCGGTGGTGAAGAAGGGCGAGCTCTACGTGCGCCACGCCGGCCGTGAGTCGTCGCTCACCGTCGCGCAG
>CAMLFP010000093.1 GCA_946479335.1 uncultured Archangium sp. | reverse complement strand
CGCGGCCGGGTATTGCGTCGCCACTGCCCCGAGGGGGTCAACGTCTTGTGCAGGTAGACCGCTGTTGCCGGACGAGTTGAAGGTCACGGTGGCCTTGCCTTCGCTCGTGTTGTTTCCCCCCGGCACGTAGGCCTGGGTCGCGATGCTCTGGGTGATGCTGCCCGTCTCCGAGGAGAACTCGACGACCTTCCCGGTACCGATGGGGTTATTGCGCCGGTCGGTGAGGCTCACGGTGCAGGTGCTCGTCACGTCACGCGGGAACGACGGGCTGATGTAGGCCGGCAGGTTGACGTTGCCGCACGAGAGGAGGATGCCCGTCGACGTCGGTTTCGCGCCGCGCACCGCGATGGTCGGCGAGGGAGCGCTCTGGGCCGCGCCGGTTGCGACGACGTTGAAGGTGCCCGTGTTGACCGTCGAGGTGATCTGAACAGTCACCTCTCCGGAGCTGTTGGTGACGCCAGAAGCCGGCACGTTGATGATGCCGGTGCTCGCAGTGCTGAACGTCACCGGGAGGTCAGGCACCGGCTGGCTCTGGTTGTCGGTCACCTTGAACGTCAGCGTCGCCGTCGTGTTGAAGCCCGAGCCGGTGATTCCCATGATGCACACGTTGGTGCCCGTGGTCGGCGTGTCGGGGCACGACATCGACACGAAGGTGACGTTCTGAATGGTTCGCACGGCGATCGCTCCGACGGCGGTGCGGTTTGACGATGGGTCGGTGACGGTGACGGTGGTGGTCCCCGTGGTGGTGCCCGGCAGGTACTTGAGGACCAGGCGGCCCTGCGCGTCGGTGGTGCCACTGCCCGCGAAGGGCGTGTTGTCAGGGTACGTCAAGCTCCCGGTCGACACCGCGACATCGAGCGGCTGATTCGGGGCCGGGGTGCCGTTGCTATACAGCGTCGCGGTGATCACCGTCGAGTCGCCGATGTCGGTGTAGACGGTGTTCTTCGAGAGGCTGACGCCAACGCCCGCATCGGGAGGCGCGATACCGATGGTGAGGGTCTGCGTCTTCTTGAAGGCGTCGTCAGTGGCGGTGATGACCGCCGTACCCACGTTGCCGTTGTCTTTGAACATCGCGTAGATGCGCCCGCTGGCGTCGGTGAGCGCGGGAGAAACGAACGCGCCACCGTCGGTCTCGAGGAGCGTGCCGAGGGTAGCGGTCAGCTTGATCGGGTGACCCGGGAGCGGCGTGCCTTCGACCTCGTGTTCGAGGGTGATGGCGGCCGACTGATTGAACCCGATGGTGAGCACCTGGGTGTCGGAGCTCAGCTTGATGCCTGCGTCGGGCATCGTCATCGTGACCGCGGTCGTCGCGGTCTTGCCGTCGGTCGCGGTCGCGGTGACCGTCGCCGTACCCGGCACCCCCGTGTCGATGAGAACCGCATGGACCTGACCCGCGGAGTCGGTCGCGGTCGGCTGCCAGGCTCCCGCGTCAGGGAGCAGCACGGTGCCGAGCGTCGACGTGAGGTTGATCATCATCCCCGCGGTCGCAGTGCCGTCGACCACGTAGGTGGCGACGAGGTCGCTGTGCTGGCCGAGGTTCACCGACAGTGACGCCGGCGTCGCGGTCAACGACACGCCCGCATCGGGGACCGCCGCCGGGCGCACCGTCACGTTGGTGCTGATGCTGAGGTCGTTCCACTTCGCGGTGAGCTTCACCTGCCCAGTGCAGGTCGCGTCGACAGCGCGGTCGCAGCTGAAGTCGATCTTGCCCTCTCCATCGGCGAGCGTGACGTCTGCGCCGTCAACCAGCGAGCCAGCGGTCGAGGTGATGTGCACCGTGCCAGTGCCCGGAGCGCCGACGTTGTCGGTGGTGACCACGCGCACCGTTGTCGTCGAGCCGTCGCCATCGATGGTTCTCGGAGCGGGGAGGATGGCGAGCGTGGGGTCGACCTTCTGGGGACCGCACGCGACCAGTGCGACCGCCGCGATGGCGGCTACGAGTTTGAATTGACGCATTGGGGAAACGCCCTTCCTGTTCAGCGGGGAAAAGAGACGGGCGAGTATTTTCGCGTGCGCGGGCGCGGTCAATGTTTGAAGCGGGCGACGCCAGGCGTTAGACGCGCGGGCATGAACTTCGGCCTCTCCGACGACGAAAAAGCCCTGCAGCAAGCCGCCCGCAAATTCGCCCGCGAGGTGATGCGCCCGAAGGCGGCCCACTGCGACGAGAAAGGTGAGATGCCGCGCGACATCATCACCCAGGCCGCAGAGCTGGGGTTCATGAACATGACGCTCCCCGAGTCGGTGGGCGGCATGGAGCTGCCGCACGTCGCGCAGGCGCTGATCTGCGAGGAGCTCGCGTGGGGCTGCGCCGGCATGGCCACCTCGATGATCGCCAACGACCTCGCGCTGCTGCCGCTGGTGCTGGGCGCCACGGCCGAACAGAAGGAGAAGTTCCTCCGCCCGTTCGTCAACGACCCGAAGCGCCTCGCGAGCTTCGCGCTCACCGAGCCGAACGCGGGCTCCGACGTCGCGGGCCTCAAGACCACCGCGCGCCGCGAAGGCGACTTCTACATCCTCAACGGCCAGAAGCAGTGGATCAGCAACGGCGAGTTCGCTGATCAGTACACGGTGTTCTGCTCGACCGACCCGTCGAAGAAGCACAAGGGCATGATGGCGCTCGTGGTCGAGGGCCGCCCCGAGGGCTTCACCACCGGCAAGCACGAGAACAAGATGGGCCAGCGCGCGTCGAACACCGTCACGCTCAACTTCGAGAACGTGAAGGTGCCGGTCGCCAACCGCATCGGCAACGAAGGTGAAGGCTTCCTCCTCGCGATGTCGACGTTGGACAACTCGCGCCCGCTGACCGCCGCCTGCGCGGTGGGCGTCGCGCGCGCCGCGATGGAGCACGCCATCGACTACTCCAAGCAGCGCCAGCAGTTCGGCAAGCCCATCGCCGACTTCCAGGCCATCCAGTTCATGCTGGCCGACATGGCCGCCGACATCGAGGCCGCGCGCCTCCTGGTCTTGAAGAGCGCGTGGATGTTGGACAACGGCGAGCGCAACACGCTGGTCTCGAGCTACGCGAAGCGCTTCGCGGCCGACATGTCGATGAAGGCCACCACCGACGCGGTGCAGATCTTCGGCGGCTACGGCTATTCGAAGGAGTACCCGGTGGAGAAGCTGATGCGCGACACCAAGCTCATCCAGATCTACGAGGGCACCAGCCAGGTACAGCGCCTCGTCATCGCCCGCGAACTTTTGAAGGGCGCGATCTGATTTCTCGTTGCGGCGCGCCGCGTTGATTCATAAGTCAATCAAGCCAACACAGCGCGTCAAGGCGCGCTGATTTCTCGCGTAAGGAGCACTCCACATGCCGTTGAAGATTCTCGTCACTGCCAAGCGAGTCGAAGACTCCGAGTCGAAGATCAAGGTGAACCCCGCGGGCACCGGCATCGTGCTCGACGGCCTCAAGTACAAGATCAACCCCTTCGATGAGATCGGCGTCGAAGAGGGCCTGCGCCTCGCGGCCAAGCACGGCGGCGAAGTGGTGGTGGTCTCCATCGGCGGCAAGGAGGTGCACGAGCAGCTGCGCCACGCGCTGGCGATGGGCGCCACCAAGGCCATCTGGGTGAACACCACGGGCCCCGTTGATCAGCTCGGCATCGCCGGGTTGCTCCAGAAGGTGGTCGAGAAGGAGAAGCCCGACGTCGCCATCCTCGGCAAGCAGTCCATCGACGACGACCAGAACCAGGTCGGGCAGTACCTCGCGGAGTGGCTCGGCTGGTCGCAGGCCACCTTCGCCTCGAAGGAGGAGTCGCTGGAGTCGGCCGAAGAGAAGGCCAAGGCGCCCGCGCTCAAGCTGTCGGCCGACAGCAAGACGCTCACCGTGGTGCGCGAAGTCGACGGCGGCCTGCAGACCATCGACGCGCCGCTCCCCGTGGTCGTCACCACCGAGCTGCGCCTCAACCAGCCGCGCTTCGCGTCGCTGCCGGGCATCATGAAGGCCAAGAGCAAGCCCATCGAGGAGCTCACGCCCGCGGCGCTCGGCGTCGACGTCGCCGTCAAGCTCACCGTGACGAAGCTCACGCACCCGCCCGCGCGCAAGGCCGGCATCAAGGTGCCCGACGTCGCGACGCTGGTCGAGAAACTCAAGAACGAGGCCAAGGCGCTCTGAAGCGCGGCTTCCACTGAAAAGGACACTACGAACATGGGTCACGTTCTCATCGTTGTTGAAGCCAACACTGACGGTTCTCTCCGCAAGGCCACGCTGAACGCGCTGACGGCCGGCGCGCAGCTGGCGAAGGCCACCGGCGGCGAGCTGCACGCCATCGCCCTCGCGAAAGACGCCACCGCGCTCGCCAACGCCGTGAAGGACTACGGCGTGAAGGCGGTGCACGCGGCCTCGGCGCCGTACCTCGAGCACGCCATCGCCGAAAACTGGGCGCCCACCATCGCCGCGGCGGCCACCGCCCTCGGCGCTGAATGGGTCGGCGCTGCGGCGACCTCCATCAGCCGCGACGTGCTGCCGCGCGTGGCGGCGAAGCTGAAGGCCGCGATGGCGTCTGACGTGCTCGCGGTCGAGGGCTCGGGCGCTGACGTGCAGCTGACGCGCCCGATGTGGGCCGGCGCCATCATCGCGTCGGTGAAGCTGTCGAGCCCCGTGAAGGCGCTCACCGTGCGGCCCACCGAGTTCGCCGCCGCCGAGAAGTCTGGCGCGGGCGAGGTGAAGGCGTTCGCCGCGGTCGAGCCGAAGGCGCTCTCGAAGTTCGTCGGCTTCAAGGAAGTGAAGAGCGCGCGCCCGGCGCTGACCGAGGCGAAGATCGTCGTCTCCGGCGGCCGTGGCACCAAGGGCGACTTCAAGCCCATCGAGGGCCTGGCCGACGAGCTCGGCGCGGCGGTCGGTGCCTCGCGCGCGGTGTGCGACGCCGGTTGGCAGCCGAACGACCTGCAGGTCGGTCAGACCGGCAAGGTCGTGGCGCCGCAGCTGTACATCGCGGCCGGCATCAGCGGCGCGATTCAGCACGTGGCCGGCATGAAGGGCTCCAAGACCATCGTCGCCGTGAACAAGGACCCCGAGGCCCCCATCTTCCAGGTGGCGGACTACGGGCTCGTCGCCGACCTCTTCAAGGCGCTGCCTGAGCTGCAGGCCGCGGTGAAGGCGGCGAAGTAGGAAACGCCCTCTCCTTCGGGGAGAGGGTCGGGGTGAGGGGCGCGCAGCCTCTCACCCTTTTTCTTTTGAAACGCATGTACGGCGAAACGACTCCCATCGACGACGCGACGTTCTTGCCGCTGGGCATCCGGCGGCTGGAGATCCCCGTGCCGTTCATCGAGGCGGGCGGGCCGGCGAACGTCTACGCCATCGAAGACGCCGACGGCCGGTGGTCGCTCTTCGACACGGGCATCGGTACGCCCGAGGGGCTCACGGCGCTGCGCGCGCAGGCCTCGGAGCACGGCGTCGATTTGAAGCGCCTCTCGCGCATCGTGGTGAGCCACGGGCACCTCGACCACTTCGGCAACGCGCAGCAGCTCTCGGAGGAATCGGGCGCGCGCGTCTTCGTGCACCAGGCCGACGCGGCGAAGATCCGCGGTGAGCAGCGCTACTCGACGGAGCTGGTGAAGCACCGCGCGTACTACGAGACGCAGACCGGCGTGCCCGGTGAGGTGCTGGAGGAGCTCTCCACGCGGCGCGCCCAGTCACGCGAGCAGACGCGCTACGTCGACCCGGAGCGCATCGGCTTCGTGAACGACGGCGAGGTGCTGCACTTCAAGCACTTCGACGCGACGGTGAAGCACCTGCCGGGGCACACGCCGGGGCTCATCTGCCTCCACGCCGAAGCGAAGCGGCTGTTCTTCGCCGACGACCACGTGCTGGCGCGCGTCTCGCCGAACCCGGTGTTGGACTTGTCGCAGGGCGAGGGCGAGACCAAGTTCCGTGCGCTGGTGAGCTACCTGCAAGGCGCGACGTGGGTGCGGGACCTCGAGCTCGACGCGGTGTTGCCCGGGCACGGGCCGGCGTTCTCCGGCCACCGCGAGCTGCTCGATGGGCTCTTCGGGT
This sequence comes from uncultured Archangium sp., assembly GCA_946479335.1. The sequence continues at coordinate 9,757 of CAMLFP010000093.1, read as the reverse complement.
TCTATGAGAAGCGGCAGCGCAGAATCCTCGACGCGCTCGAGGCGCCGAAGAGCGTCTACGAAGTGCTCCCCGCGATTTTTCCGCGGCGAGACGCAGCGCGCTTGATGCTGATGATCTCCGAGGTGCTGGCGAACCTCGAGGTGATGGAAGACGCGCGTCGCGTGCAGCGCGTGTCGTCAGCCGACGGTGTCACCCGCTACGTACGCATCGACGGCTGACGCGCGCACGCGTTGCACTGGCGAGGCATCATGCGGCCATGAAGTCGCTCTGGCTGTTGCTGCTGCTCTCCGCGTGTCCTCCGGTGCTGGCCGACGTCGACGGAGGCGCGCCGCCCAGCGCGCTCTTCAAGCACGCGCACAACGACTACGAACATGCGCGCCCGCTGTTCGACGCGCTCGACCAGGGCTTCGAGAGCGTGGAGGCCGACGTGTGGCTCGACGGCACCGACGTCGGCGTCTCGCACACCGGTGCGCCGTTCAATGGCTCGCTCGACGGGCTCTACCTGCAGCCGCTCGAGGAGCGCCTCGCCGCGAACCACGGCAGCGTCTACGGCGACGGGAAGCCGTTCTTCCTCTGGCTCGACTTGAAGCAGGGCAGCGCGCAGCTGCAAGACGCCATCGCCGCGCGGCTCGCGGCGCGCACGTGGCTGACGCGCTTCGATGATTCGGGCGTGGTGACGCCGGGTGCGGTGACGGTGTTGCTCACCGGAGACGCGACGGCGAAGACCGCGCTGACCGCCCGCGCGGCGCCGCGCCCGTACGCGCGCGACAGCAACGACTACTCGCCGAAAGACCCGCAGCAGGATGGCCGCTGGCGCAGCTACGCGGTGAACTACTACGCGTGGCTCACGTGGAACGGCGTCGGCGAGATTCCCAGCGACCAGCGCCGGCAGCTCCACAACCTCGTGAACGGCGTGCATGCCACCGGCCGCACGCTGCGCATCTATTCGGCGCCGGAGCAGGCGGCGTACTGGCGCGAAGCGAAGGCCGCGGGCGTCGACTTCATCGGCGCTGATGACCTCGCGGGCCTCGCCGCGGTGATGCGCGAATAGTCACTTCACGCGCTGCAGCGGCGCGCCGAGGGCGGAAGGGCGCTTGTCGGCGCTGCCCATGTTGCCGTCGGCGGGGCGCGTGGGACCTCACCGTCGCTTCTGTCGTCGACGCGCCTGCGGGCGTGGTCCGGCAGAAGCTCTTCGAAGATCGCAACGTGTGCGTGTTGCCCGCGCGCCACCCGTACGCGAAGCGGCTGACGCTGGAGCGCTTCGCGACGCTGCCGCACTTCCAGATCTCTCCGCGCGGGCTGAATGAAGACTTCGTTGAAGCGGCGCTGAAGAAGCACCAGCTCATGCGCACCGTCGTCGCGCGGGTGCCCGCACTTCACGGCTGCGCCGCAGTTGGTGTTGGCCGCGAAGGGCATCGCGGTGGTGCCGGAGCGCCTGGCGCACGCCTGGAGTGCTTCGGGCCTGCGCGTGGTGGAAGCGCCGCTGCCGCTGCCGGGCTTCAGCATGGCCTCGTACTTCCCGAGACATCACGGCATGACCCCGCGCACCTCTTGTTCCGGGTCTCCTGACTGGGTGTGTTCGCGTTTGAGGCGCGGAACATTTCGCGTCGTCGGTATGGAGCGGGCGTGCTCCACGTGTTGCGCGAGTTGACGAACACCCACGAAAAGCGCGGCGACCCACCTCACGAGAATCGAGAGGAAAGGGAGAAACACAAATGACCGCTGTCTCGAGTGCCCGCTTTTCTTCTTCGTTCGCCGCCGCGTCGACGGCCTTCCCCTCGCTGAGCCAGGGGGCCTCTGGGAGCGCGGTGCGCGATCTCCAGAACAAGCTCCGCAACGCCGGCTACGCCATCGACGTCGATGGTCAGTTCGGCCCGCAGACGAAGAACGCGGTGGTGTCATTTCAGCGGGCGCGTGGCCTCGCGGTCGACGGCGTCGTCGGCCCGCAGACGTGGGGTGCGCTGAATTCTCAAGGCGCCGCCGGCGCGACGCTGCAGCTGGGCGCGACGGGCGCGCAGGTGACCGACCTGCAGAACAAGCTCCGCGCCGCCGGGCTCGGCATCGCCGCTGACGGGGTGTTCGGGCCGCAGACGCGCAACGCGGTCATCGCGTTTCAGCGCGCCCGCGGTTTGACGGTCGACGGCATCGTGGGCCCGCAGACGTGGGCAGCGCTGAATCAGGTGCAGGCGGGTCCGACGACGGGGCCCCAGTTGAGCCTGGGGGCGAGCGGCGCGGCGGTCAGCGAGCTGCAGACGCGGCTTCGCAACGCGGGCTACGCGGTCGACGTCGACGGCCAGTTCGGCCCGCAGACGAAGAACGCGGTCATCGCCTTCCAGCGCGCGAAGGGCCTCGACGCAGATGGCGTGGTCGGACCGAAGACGTGGGCGGCCATCGGCGGCGCGTCGGTGCAGGGCACGGCGGTGTCCGGGGTGAACGGCAACCAGGCGCTCGCCAACGCGGCGGTCAACACGGCGATGAGCATGGGCGGCTACAACTCGCAGGGCCTGTGCGCGACCGGTGTGAGCCGCGCGATTCGCGCCGTGTACGGCTTCACGGTGTGGGGCAACGGCAATCAGATCGACGACAACCTCCCGCGCGACAAGTTCCGGCAGATCGACATCCCCCTCTCGGAGGCGCTGAAGATCCCCGGGTTGGTGCTGACGTGGGAGCGCACCTCGACGGCGGCCGGCAGCATCTACGGCCACACCGCCATCACCCTGGGTGATGGGCACAGCTCGGCGTCTGACTTCATCGAGAACAACACGCTCGCCGCGGAAGGCGGCCGCTCCGGGTTGAAGATTTTCATGCCCATCTGAGCCGTGAGAATCTCGCGGGGCGATGATCCAGATGTTCCACGTCAGCAAGGCGTACCCGGGCGACGCGCCGGTGCTGAACGACATCAACCTCGACATCGACAAGGCGGAGTTCGTCTTCCTCACCGGGCCGTCGGGCGCCGGCAAGTCGACGCTGCTCAAGTTGATGTTCCTCGCGGAGCGGCCGACGCGGGGGCAGATCCTCATCGCGGGGCGCAACATCGCGCGCGTGCGCGAGTCGTCGATTCCGTACCTCCGCCGCAACATCGGCGTGGTGTTTCAAGACTTCAAGCTGCTGCCCACGCGCACCGTCGCCGAGAACGTGGGCTTCACGCTCGACGTGCTGGGCGTGCCGCGCGACGAGGTGCGGGAGCGCTCGGTGAAGATGCTGCGCCGCGTGGGGCTGGAGCACAAAGCCGACGTCTCGCCGCTCAAGCTCTCCGGTGGCGAACAACAGCGCGTGTCGTTGGCGCGCGCGCTGGTGAACGACCCCGCGATGTTGTTGGCCGACGAGCCCACCGGCAACCTCGACCCGGCGCTGACGCTGGAGATCATGGACCTGCTCCGCGACGTGAACGCCCGCGGCACCACCATCATCGTCGCCACGCACGACGCCTCGCTCATCGAGCGCTACGAGAAGCGCACCCTGCGCCTCGAGCGCGGCTCGCTGGTCGCCGACACGCGCGGTGAGAAGGCCGCGTTGCTGATGAAGAACGACGCGTAGACTGGGGCGCGATGCGAATCGTCGTGCCGCCGTTTCATCGCTTCATGAGCCTGTTCGTCTCGAACGTGTACCTGCTCGACGGCGGGCCCGGAGACCGTTGGCTCATCGACACGGGCCATTGGACCGAGCGCTTCCAACTCCTCGCGGAGCTGCGCCGCACTGGCTTCGGCCCCGCAGACCTCACGGGCGTGTTGCTGACGCATCGGCACTCCGACCACGCGGGCAACGCCGCGTTCCTGCGTCGCGAGTATGGCGTGAAGATCTACGCGCACCGCGCCGACGCGGAGGTGCTCGAGGGCGCCGCGCCGCGCGCGTCGATGGGCGGCAAGGGCTCGCTCCTGGAGCGCGCGTTGTGCGCGGTGGAGAACCGCTGGCCCGCGCGGGTGGAGGTCGAACGCGCGCTCGACGCCGGCGACGCCATCGCCAGCCTCGAGGTGCACCACGTGCCCGGCCACACCGAGGGCTCGGTCTTCTACCGGCACGCGGGCACGCAGTGTCTGCTCACCGGCGACACGCTGCTCACCGCGCGCCCGCCGCTCACCATCGTGCAGGACATCGTCAAACCCTACGACGCGTACTCGAAGGACCTCCCGCAGGCGTTGGCGTCGCTCGACGCGTTTCATCAGCAGGGCTGGGCGTATGAGCACGTGCTGGCGGGGCACGGCCGGCCGCTCATCGGCAACGCGCGCGAACGCGTGCTGCGCGCCTGGTCGAGCTGAGCGCAGCGGTTGCGCGACTCCGCGCGGTGGCGCAACGCGTGCGGCGCGTTTTCGACACGCGCACGCGCACCCGCGGCCTGGGTGATGCATCATCGGAATGCACCATGAACCACGCCGACTTCTGGAGTTCGCACGCGCACCCGCTGTTGCTGCTCTTCGGGCTCGCCGTGTTCCCGCGCATCACGTTGCTCTTCGTGGGAGGGCCGTTCGGCTGGTTGCACTGGCTCGGCTGGGTGGTGACGCCGCACCTGCTCGTCGCCATCCTCGCGACGTCCCGCTACTGGGACACCGACCCGCTGCTGTGCGTCGTCGCGTGGTTCTTCGCGTTCGCCGGCACCGGAGGCGAAGGGCACACCGCGCGGCGCTGGCGTCGCCGGAAGACGGTCGTCGTCACACGCACGTGAGGCCCTCGGTGGATTTCTGAGAGGGCCTCGCTCGTAAGCGCCCGAAAACGGCGCGGCGCGCATCGGCACACGGCGTGCTCACGCGCGGAGCATGCGCTTGATGGTGGTCTTGTTGTTGTCGGTGTCTGGCTGCGTCTGCTTCGTGCCGGTCGATGAATCAGGCGCGGAGTTCGACGCAGGGAGTGGCGGTGGCTCCGCGACCGGTGGCGGCACGGCGACGGGTGGCGGCTCCGCAACCGGTGGAGGCTTCGTGCCGACCGGCGACGCGGGCACCGTGGAGCACCAGATGTACGCGGTCGGCGTGCCCGACTGCGCGCCGAACGACGGCGCCGCGGTGCACCTGTACCTCTCGTGGGAGCCGCTCGATTGTCCCGTGCCGTCGAGCGAAGGCTTGCTGATCGACGTGTGGACCGACGCGCTGCAACCGGGCAGCTACACGTTGTCGCCCGGCTTCCAGGACGACGGCACCGCGTGCGAGTGCGGCGTGGTCGCGAACATCGTCGAGTCGGGGTCGCTGACCATCGAATCGACCGACGGAGGTGGGGCGCGCGGTCGCGTCGATCTCACGTTCCCCCAGTCCTCCGAGGTGCACGGGCCGCTGGAGATCACGCTGTGCCCGGGGTCACGCCAGTGCGGCTGACGCGCGTGCTCTGTGTCGTCGTGCTGGCGGGCTGTGGTCGCGCGGGCCTGGTGGCGCCGGTGTCGCTGCGGAGCGACGGCGGCGTGCTGAGGCCTCCCGTGCCCGATGCGGGCGGGCACGCGTGCGTGGATGCGCCGTTCGGCGTCGACTGCTGTGCGAATGGTCAGCGCGTGACCGGCGCGCGCTGCGTCGATGGTGCGCAGGTCTGTGACGTCGGTGAGATCTGCGCGTGTGCCGGCGAAGCGCAGACCTTCAACTGCGTCGACTTCTGCGGCACCGACGCAGTGACGGGCCCCTCGTGCGTCAACGGTGCGTGGCAGTGCGCGACGGGGCTGATGAAGACCTCCGACTGCGCGAGCGGCACCTGTTGGGGCGAGCCCGGTGATTGCTGTGTGGCGCCAGCGTGCGTCGACGGCGCGTGGAGCTGCGCGTCGCTCAGTTGTTAGTCACCTGCGAGCCGCCGCTGACGATGAGCCCGGTGAGGTCGGCGTCGGCGTTCGCGGTGATGGTGGAGCCGCCGCTCGCCGCTCCGCTGATGAAGTCGGCGGTGATGGAGATCTGCGAGCCGCCGCTGACGTCGAGGTCGGCGCGCTGCGCGGTCGCGGTCACCATCGAACCGCCGCTGGCCTCGAGGTGAAGCGCGTTCACGGTGCCGGTGCACTCGATGCGCGAGCCACCGCTCGCCGCGAGCGTCAGCGCATCACGGTCGAGGCCGGTGGCGACGATGCCGCTGCTCTCCGACGCGTTCAGCTCGTGCACGTCGGTACCGGTGACGTTCACGTCGGTCCACTCGAGCGACGAGACGCGCACGCCGGGCTTGAGGCGCACCGTCAACGTGCCGTCTTTCACCTCGGTCAGCAGGTTCTCGAGCACCTTCTGCTGCGTGGCGATCTCCACCTCGTTCACCGAACCCGGCGCGAAGTGCACGGTGAGGCCGTCCTGCACGCGCAGCTTCGAGAAGCTGCTCAGCGAGCGGGTGTCGGAGACCTCCGGCCCGGCATCGACCGAGTGGTAGCAGCCAGACAACAAGAGCAGGGCGGGCAGGAGGCGCGTCATGCCGTGTTCGATGTCGAACCCCTCGGAGATGATCAAACGCGCCCACAGATTTCTGTGACGTCCACCGGCGCAACTCCGCGAAAACGTGGCGCGCGGTCGCTGGCCTGATTGCTGCTCTGGGCCTTGCGCATGACCTTGAGAATTGCGTGGCTCGCGTTGGGAGTGTTCGTCGCCGGGTGTGGGAATGGTCTGGGTGGTCCGAAGGGCGCCCGGGAACCGGTGCTGTCGTGCGATGGCCTCTCGCGCACCGAGTGCGAAGAGTCGACCGTGTGCCAGGTCGAGGAACTCGCCTGCATCGCGCTGTGCGTCGACGACGGTTCGGGAAACTGTGGGTCGCCCTGCGCGCAGGACTTCCGCTGCGTGGCGCGCCCGGCGTCGTGCGAGTCGCTCGACCAGCAAGCGTGCGAAGCCGACGCGCGCTGCGAGTTCATCGCGTACGCGTGCCCGGCCATCTGCCTCGATGATGGGCACGGCGGCTGTCTCCCCTGCGACGCGCCGCCGTCGTCGTGTCGTACGCGCGAGACCACGCCGGTCAGCTGTTACGGCCTGACGCCCGACGCGTGTGACGCGCACCCCGAGTGCGAGTTCGTCGCGCGTGAGACGTGCGCCTGCATCACCGCGCCCTGCGATTGCCCCGTCGTCGAGCCCTCGTGCCAGCCGCGTCAGACGCCGCCTACGAGCTGCTACGGCCTGACGCCTGACGAGTGCGACCAGCACGACGAGTGCGAATTCGTCGCGCGTGAGACGTGCGCCTGCATCACCGCGCCCTGCGATTGCCCCGTCGTCGAGCCCTCGTGCCAGCCGCGCGAGACGCCGCCTTCGAGCTGCTACGGCCTGACGCCCGACCAGTGCGACGCGCACCCGGAGTGTGAGTTCGTCGCGCGAGACACCTGCGCCTGCACGCCCGGCGCGCTGTGTGACTGCCCCGCCATCGAGCCGTCGTGCCAGCCGCGTCAGGACCCGTGCTCGCAGTACGCGGCCGACGAATGCACCAACGTGCCGGGCTGCGGGCTGCTGGAGAGCGACTGCGGCTGCCCCGAAGGTGCGGCGTGTGACTGCGCGCTGGTGGCGAGCTGCGTGACGGTGTCGCAGCCCGACCCCTGCGCGGCGCTCGACGTCGCGACCTGCACGACGGACGCGCGCTGCGAGCTGGTGGAGCTCGCGTGCGCGATGGTGTGCATCGAGAACGTCGACGGCGGCGGCTGCGCGCCGTGCCCTGCGACGCAGCTCTGCCAGACCCGCAGCGAGCCGCCGAGCGCCGGGTGCGGCGGTGGTGGCGCGCCTCCGTCGCCGTAAGTCGAACGACGGGTGGGTCATGCGCCCGGCTGCGCGCTCCGCGGCCGGGCGTTCTCACGTCGTGCGCGCAAGCTCGCGCGAAGGCCGAAACCGGGTGAGACTTCGCGCCCGTTGAGCACCGGAGCCCGCTTCACCTACTTCGCCCGCACCGCCATCGGCAGCATGGTGCGCTCGCCGTTCGTGCACGTCATCGCCATCGCGGCGCTGGCGTTGTCGCTCATCGGCTTCGGGCTCGCGCGCATCGCGTCGGGTCAGCTGGACGCGCTCTTGAGCTCCATCGGCGGTGACGTGGAGTTCACCGTGTACCTGGTGCCCGACGCGCCCGAGGCGCAGGTGGTCGAGCTCGAGAAGGCGCTCGTCGCGCGCACCGGTGGCACCTGCACCCGCGTGTCTCCGGCGGCGGCGCTCGGCCGGCTCGCGGAGTCGCTCGGTGAACAAGGGCGCGGCCTCATCGACCTCGAAGACAACCCGTTGCCGTGGAGCGTGGAGCTGAAGCTGCCTCCCGCGGCGCGCGACCCGGAGGCGCTCGAAGACCTCGCGGTGCGTGCCCGCGCGCTGCCCTTCGTCTCGGGTGTCGACTACGGCGAAGCGGCGCTCAAGCGGCTCTCGGTCATCGCCCGCGCGCTGCGCTTCGCCGGCCTCGTCGCCTTTGCACTCGTCTTCCTCACCGCGGTGGTGGTGGTCAGCGCGACGCTGCAATTGGCCATCTTCGCGCGCCGCGAGGAGATCGAGATCCAGAAGCTGGTGGGCGGCACCGACCGCTTCGTGCGCATGCCGTTCCTCATCGAAGGCGGGCTGCAGGGCGTGCTGGCCGGGGCGCTCGCCTTCGGCGTCGTCTTCGCGGGCTTGCGCTACGTCGAGAGCCGCGGGGGCGAGCTGCTGTCGTTCGTGTTGTTGGGCGGCCGCTTCTCGGTCGACTGGGCGCGCCTCGGGTTGGAGCAGCTCTCGCTTGGCGTGGCGCTCGGCCTCACCGGCAGCTTCATCGCGGTGCGGAGGTTCTTGAAGGTATGACCGCCGCGCTGCTGGCGCTGATGCTGTGCGCGTCAGACGTCGACGATGAGCGCGCGGAGCTCGACAAGCGGCTCGCCGCCGAGAAGTCGGCGTTCGACGCCATCGGCGACGAGAAGAAGGACCTGCTGGTGCTGCTCGACACGCTGGAGCGCCTCGCGCGCGAGTCGGCCGAGCGCACCAAGACCCTGGAGCGCACCGTCACGCAGGTCGCGAAGCAGGTCGCCGCGGCAGAAGACGAAGCCGAGGCCGCGCAAGACGCGGTGCGCGCGCAGCAGCAGAAGTTGAAGCCGCGGTTGTTGATGCTCTACCGGCTCCAGAAGCAGGACTCGCTGGGCAACATGCTCGCGGTGGGTGACTTCGCGTCGATCCTCAAGCGGCAGCGGGGCCTGCAGTCACTCGTCGCCGCCGACGCGCGCGCGCTCGAGGAACTCGCGCAGCTCTCGGAGTGGCAGCGCCGCCGCACGCGCCGGTTGGAGCACCTCGAGGCGGCCGGTCGCCGCTACCTGCGCGCGCTGCGCACCGAGCAGGCCGTCAGCGCCGCGCGGTTGTCTCGCTTTCGCGACCTGCTCTCGTCGGTCACCGCCGAGCAGAACCGCATGAGCCGCGTCATCGCCGAGCTCGAACAGACCGAGGCCGACCTCGCGGCGATGGTGGGCGACATGCAGAGCTCGGCGAACGCGTCGGGCTTTCGCGCGCGACGCGGGCAGCTCCCGTTCCCCACCGCGGGGCTGGTGGAGGTCGGCTTTGGCCGCGTGGTGAACCCGCGCTTCAACACCGTGACGGTGCAGAAGGGCATCGATCTGCGCGCCGCCGAGGGCGCCGAGGTGCACGCCGTCGGCGACGGCACCGTCGTCTATTCGGCGTGGCTCAAGGGCTACGGCAACCTCGTCATCATCGACCACGGCACCAACTACCATTCGCTGTACGCGCACCTGGCGAACGCGCAGGTGCAGCCCGGCGCGCAGGTGCACGAGGGCGAACTCATCGGTCAGGTCGGCGACACCGGCAGCCTCAAGGGCCCGTACCTGTACTTCGAGATCCGCAAGGCGGGGCAGGCGGTCGACCCGTTGCCGTGGTTGAAGCCAGCGCCCTGA
>CAMLFP010000092.1 GCA_946479335.1 uncultured Archangium sp. | reverse complement strand
GCGGAGAGGTCGGCGCGGGCGGCAATGGCGGCAACGGCGGTCAGGGCGGCCCGGGTGGCCAGGGCGGCGGCGGCGCCGGCGGGCCTTCGTATGGTCTGTACAAGGTCAACAGCACCGTGACCGACACCGGCAACACGAAGATCGCGGCCGGCGGCGGGCAGGGCGGCACCGGTGGCAACAACGGCGCGACCGGCGCTGCGGCCGGCAGCAACTGAGGCGGTGACGCCAAGGTGAGACGCAGTCGCCCGTGACGGACGGACACGGGCGCTCCACTCCGCGTCTCACTTCGTGAGAACTCCTCGGAGAACGCGCGCTCGCCGCGCGTTTTTCGTTTCTGGCACCGCGCTTGCCCTGGGGCCCGCGCATGCTCGCGAGGGTTCGGTCAGGTGCGTTGGTCGGCGTCGACGCGGTGGTGGTGGAGGTGGAGGTCGACATGTCGTTGGGCCTCCCGTTCTTCAACGTGGTGGGGCTGCCCGACGGCGCGGTGAAGGAGTCGAAGGTGCGCGTCACCTCCGCGCTCAAGAACGCGGGCTTCGACCTGCCGCAGAAGCGCGTCACGGTGAACCTCGCGCCTGCCGACCTGAAGAAGGAAGGCGCGACCTTCGAGCTCCCCATCGCGCTGGGCGTGCTGTGCGCGGCGGGGCTGCTCGAGCAGAACGCGCTGGCCGGCTACCTCTTCGGCGGTGAGCTGGCGCTCGATGGCGCGCTCAAGCCCATCCGCGGCGTGCTGCCGCTGGCGCTGGCGGCCAGAGACCACGGCTACCGCGGCGTGATGGTGCCGTTGGCGAACGCGGGCGAGGCGGCGCTGGTCGACTCCATCGACGTCTTCGCGGTGGAGACGGTCGCGCAGGCGGTCGCGCACTTCACCGGGGAGGCACCGCTCACGCGCTACGACCGCAGCCGCCCGCCGCCCGAGAAGGCGCCCCCTTCGCAGCTCGACATGGCGGAGGTGCGCGGGCAGCAAGACGTGAAGGACGCGTTGGAGCTCGCCGCGGCCGGTGGCCACAACGTGCTGCTGTGCGGCCCGCCGGGCTCGGGGAAGACCATGCTCGCGCGGCGCCTCCCGGGGATCCTCCCGCGCATGACCTTTCAGGAGCAGCTGGAGGTCACGCGCATCTACTCGGTGCTGGGGTTGCTCAACGACAGCCAGCCGATGGTGAATGAGCGCCCGTTTCGCGCGCCGCACCACACCATCAGCGACGCGGGCCTGGTCGGCGGCGGCTTGAGCACCCGGCCCGGAGAGCTGTCACTCGCGCACCGCGGCGTGCTGTTCCTCGACGAGCTCCCGGAGTTCCGCCGGCACGTGCTGGAGGTGCTGCGCCAGCCGTTGGAGGAGGGCGTCATCCGCCTCGCGCGCGCGAACCAGAACGTCAGCTACCCGTGCCAGGTGATGTTGATGGCGGCGATGAACCCGTGCCCGTGCGGCTACTTCCGCGTGCCTGACCGCGCGTGCGTGTGCAAGCCGGTGCGCCGCAACGAGTACTTCAACCGCATCTCCGGCCCGTTGATGGATCGGCTCGATGTCACGTTGGACACGCGGCCCGTCGACGTGCAGCGGCTGGTGGCGCTCGAAGCGAAGGAGCCACCCAGCGAGTGGTACCGCCAACGCGTGGAGGCCGCGCGCGAGCGCCAGGCGCACCGGTTCCGCGACGCGCCGGGCGTCTACTGCAACGCGCAGATGGGCCCGCGGCTGCTGTGGCGCCACACGCGCGCCTCACCCGCCGCCCGCCACATGCTGGAGATGGCCGTCACCGCCTTCGGGCTCTCCGCGCGCGCGCACGACCGCATCCTCAAGATGGCGCGCACCCGGGCCGACCTCGAAGACCACGCGCAGATCTCCGACGAAGACATGAACTTCGCCGTCGGTTGCCGTGTGCTCGACCGTGCGACCTTTCAGGAGGCGAACCGATGATGGCAAAGCGCCGCCGCTGACGTATGCAGACCGCATGAAGAGACTCACGACGTTGCTGTTGTTGTCGGTGTTGGCCGGCTGCTCCGCGGTTGAAGGCGCCGCCCAGCGGAGCTGCGAGTGGTACAAGCAGTGCGGGCACATCGGCTCGGGCGAGACCTACTCGTCGTACGACGACTGCATGACCGACCAGCGCGCCGCGTGGCTCAAGACGTTCCCCTCGGCTGACTGTGACGGGCACATCGACGAGAACGCGCTCACGGCCTGCTACCACGCGCTCGAGGACCAATCGTGCAGCGGGCTCCTCGACTATTTGAGCGTGTACTCGAAGTGCAACAGCGACGACGTCTGCAGCCGCTGATGGTCAGCGCGGGCCGAACGAGCTGAGCGCGAAGAACGCGCGGATCTTGTCGTTGGTCTCGCGCAGGCGCGCCGACAGGGTGCGAACGAAGGTCCACAGCAGGGTCGAGGCCAGCTCCTTGTCGGTGAACATCACCTCGTCGAGCTTCTCGCGCGAGAGCTCGTAGAGCGTGCAGGAGGTGTGGGCGATGGCGTCGGCGCTGCGCGGGCCCTCTTCGATGAGCGACATCTCCCCGAAGTACTGGCCGCGCTCGAGGATGGCGAGCGCCTCTTCACCGATGCCGGGCACCATCTTCGAGATGCGCACCTTGCCCTCGGAGATGATGAACATCGAGGTGCCTTCGGTGCCTTCCTTGAAGATGTGCGCGCCGCCGGGGAACTTCACTTCGCGGAGCGCCGCGGCCAGCTTGCGCAGCTGCGCTGACGTCATGCCGTCGAACAGCGCCACCTTCTTGAGGATTTCGACATCCATCGCCCGATGAGTCGTAGCACAGGGCCCCGGTGGTCATTAGTTTGTTGCCTTCGCAGGCATTGAAGGAGAACGCACATGGAGAAGCGCAAGGTTGTCATCATCGGCTCTGGCCCCGCTGGCTACACGGCGGCCATCTACGCGGCGCGCGCCAACCTGGCCCCCGTGGTGTTCGCCGGCGGCCCCGCGGAGGCTGACGCGCGGCGCGTGCCCGGCGGACAGTTGATGATCACCACCGAAGTCGAGAACTACCCCGGCTTTCCCACCGGTGTGACCGGCCCGGAGTTGATGGAGCACTTCCAGAAGCAGGCCGAGCGCTTCGGCACCGTCGTCCACATGGAGAACGTGCTCACGCTCGACACCAGCAAGCGCCCCTTCCGCGTGAAGGGCGAGTCGAAGGAATACGAAGCGGAGACGGTCATCATCGCTACCGGCGCGTCGGCGAAGTGGCTCAACGTGAAGGGCGAGGAGCCGTTCATGAACCGCGGCGTCTCGGCGTGCGCGACCTGCGACGGCTTCTTCTTCCGCAACCAGCACGTGATGGTGGTGGGCGGCGGCGACACCGCGATGGAGGAGGCCAACTACCTCTCGAAGCTGTGCGCCAGCGTCACCGTGGTGCACCGCCGCGACACGCTGCGCGCCTCGAAGATCATGCAGGAGCGCGCGCTCCAGAACCCGAAGATCAAGTTCCTGTGGGACTCGGCGATCGAAGAGATCGTCGGCAACGAGAAGGGCGTCACGGGCGCGGTGGTGAAGAACCTGAAGACCGGCGACGCGAAGCAGGTGGAGACCAACGGCGTGTTCGTCGCCATCGGCCACCAGCCCACCACCGAGTTGTTCAAGGACAGCTTGAAGCTCCAGCCCAACGGCTACCTCTGGGTGCAGCCGGGCACCACGAAGACCTCGGTCGAGGGCATCTTCGCGGCCGGCGACGTGGCCGACTCGACGTACCGCCAGGCGATTACCGCCGCGGGCACCGGGTGCATGGCCGCCATCGAAGCCGAACGGTGGATGACCGAGCACGGGCTCTGATGACGCACGCGTGACGCGCGGCCTCTCCGACGTGCGGGGGCCGTGGGTTGTGTGCGCGATTTCCTGCTGTACGCAGGGGAGGTGAGACCTTCTGCTGATCAGCCTGTGCGACCCGCTGCGGTCGCCGGCGCCTTCTACCCGGGCGACGCGGCTTCGCTGCGCGCGGAGGTCGACGCGCTGCTGGCGAACGCGGCGCCGCGGAAGCTCACGCCGAAGCTGCTGATCGCTCCGCACGCCGGGTACGTCTATTCAGGGCCGATCGCCGCCAGCGCCTACCGGTTGCTGGAGAACCTCGCGCCGAAGCCCTCGCGCGTGGTGTTGCTGGGGCCGGCGCACACCGTGGGCTTTCGCGGCGTGGCGTTGCCGGCGGCGCGCGCGCTGGAGACGCCGCTCGGAGCCGTGCCGGTGGATGAAGAGCTCGTCTCGGTCGCGCGCGGCTTTGACTTCGTGTTCGACGACGCACGCGCGCACGCACGAGAGCACTCGCTGGAGGTGCACCTGCCGTTTCTCCAGCGCGCGTTGGGCGCGTTTTCGGTGTTGCCGCTGTGCGTGGGGCAGGTGGATGCGGGTGACGTCGCCGCGCTGCTCGACGCGGTGTGGGGCGGGCCGGAGACGCTCATCGTCATCTCGTCGGATCTCTCGCACTACCTCCCGTGGAGCGAGGCGAAGCAGGTCGACGGCGACACGGCGCGGATGATCTTGCGCTGCGACGCCGCGGAGCTCGATGGCGACCGCGCGTGCGGCACGTACCCGCTCGGCGGCGCGCTGCTGGCGGCGAAGCGGCACGGGCTGACCCCGACAGTGCTCGACCTGCGCAACTCCGGAGACACCGCGGGAGATCGCTCGCGCGTCGTCGGCTACGGCGCGTTCGCGTTCTGCGAAGGAGGCGCGAGATGACGCCCGGCGAGGTGTTGCTCTCCATCGCGCGCGCGGCCATCGACGAGGGCTTCGGGGCCTCGCCAGGTTCGCCGCCGCGCGAGGCGTGGCTCGACGAGAAGCGCGCGGTGTTCGTGACCTTGAAGAAGCACGGCGCGCTGCGCGGCTGCATCGGCCAGTTGAGCCCGCGGTTCTCGTTGTTCGAGGCCGTGCGGCACGCGGCGCGCGCGGCGGCCTTTGAAGACACGCGCTTCCCGCCGCTCACGCGCGACGAACTCCCGGAGTTGGAGCTGGAGATCTCCGTGTTGTCGCCGCTGGAGCCGCTGGACGTGTCGACTGAAGAAGAGGCGCTGGCGGCGCTGCGGCCCGGCGTCGACGGCGTGGTGCTCACGCTCGGCCACCGCAGCGGCGTCTTCATCCCCGAGGTGTGGAAGGAGCTGCCGGACCCGCGCGACTTCCTCGCGCAGCTCAAGCGCAAGGCCGGCCTGCCGCCGACGTGGCTGCCGGGCACGCGCGTCGAGCGCTTCACCGCCGAGGTCGTCTCGTCATGAAGGCGCGATGGTGGCATCGGCTCGACGATGGGCGCGTGCAGTGCGACGTGTGCCCGCGCGACTGCAAGCTGCACGAGGGCCAGCGCGGCTTCTGCTTCGTGCGCGCGCGTGAAGGCGACGAGCTGGTGCTCACCACCTGGGGGCGCAGCTCCGGCTTCTGCGTCGACCCCATCGAGAAGAAGCCGCTCAACCACTTCTTCCCCGGGAGCGCGGTGCTCTCGTTCGGCACCGCGGGCTGCAACCTCGGCTGCCGCTTCTGTCAGAACTGGGACATCTCCAAGGCCACCGAGTGGGAGCGCCTCTCCGACCAGGCGTCGCCGGAGGCCATCGCGGAGCGCGCGCAGCAGCTGGGCGTCAAGTCAGTGGCCTTCACCTACAACGACCCGGTCATCTTCGCGGAGTACGCCATCGACGTCGCCCGGGCGTGCCGCGAACGCGGGGTGAAGACGGTGGCGGTGTCGGCCGGCTACGTGCGCGAGGCGCCGCGGCGCGAGTTCGCGAGCGTGTTGGACGCAGCCAACATCGACCTGAAGGCCTTCACCGAAGACTTCTACCGGCGCATCACCTTCGCGCACCTCCAGCCGGTGCTGGAGACGCTGGAGTACCTGGTGCACGAGACGAAGGTGTGGACCGAGGTGACGACGCTGCTCATCCCCGGGCACAACGACAGCGAGGCCGAGGTGGCGAAGCTGTCGGAGTGGGTGGTGGAGAAGTTGGGGCCCCACGTGCCGCTGCACTTCTCGGGCTTCCACCCCGACTTCAAGATGCGCGACGTGCCGGCGACGCCGCGAGAGACGCTCCAGCGTGCGCGGCGGCAGGCGATGCAGGCGGGCCTCCGGTACGTCTACACGGGCAACACGCACGACCCCGAAGGCGACACCACGTTCTGCGCGGGGTGCGGCACGGCGCTCATCGAGCGCGACTGGTACGAGCTGCGCGCGTACCGCGTGTCGAGCGACGGCCGGTGCCTGAAGTGCGCGCAGAAGGTCGCCGGGGAGTTCGACGTCGCGCCCGGCGAGTGGGGACGGCGGCGGCTGCCCGTCGCCCTCTGAGACCCGCTACAGGTCTGAGAACAGCTCGCCCATGCGCACGCGCAGCGCGCTGGCGATGCGGTAGAGCGAGGAGATCGACGCCGACGACTCGGCGCGCTCGATCTGCGAGAGCAACGACACCGAGAGGCCGGTGCGGCGCGCGAGCTGCTTGAGCGTGAGGTTCTGGCGCGTGCGCCCCTCGCGGATGAAGCGGCCGATGCTGCGGTGGAGCTCGGCCTCGGGGTCGCGGGTGATGCCCTTCTTCTCGAGCACCCGCTTGACGGTCTCGATGAAGGCGACGGGCTCGACCGGCTTCTTCACGTAGTCGCTGGCGGCCAGCTTGAGCGACGCGACGGCCGTCTCGACGGTGGGGAAGCCGGTGGCGACGATGACCGCGATGTCGTCGTCGAGGTCGCGGATCTGCTCCAGCACCTCGGTGCCCGACAGCTTGGGCATCATCATGTCGAGCAGCACGAGGTGGTAGTTGCCCTCCTTCAACGTCGCGATGACGCGCGTGGGGTCGAGCAGCGTGGTGACGAGGTAGCCCTCCTTCGTCAGCAGGGCCTTGAAAAGTTCAGCGTTATCGGACTCGTCGTCCACGACAAGAATCCGCACTTGTTGAGAGCCGCGCACGTTCCGTTCCCCTCTTGTGAGTTCGCTACTGGGCGTCCTGGAGCAGCTTCTTCACCTTCTCGACCGCCGGGTCGTCGGGTGAAGCCAGATCCACGAAGCGCTGGTAATACTTCTTGGCCTTGGCCTGATCACTCAGGCTCTGATCTCGCTGCGAGATACGCGCGTACACGGAGCCGCCCAGCTTGTAGCAGGAGGCGTACGTCGGAGCGATCTTGATGCACTTCTCGACGCGGATGGCCGCGCGCTCGAGGTTGCCGGCCTTCATCTCGGCGGTGCCCTCGGTGACCAGCGTCTCGGCCTCGGAGTTCTTCGGCGCGGCGGTGTTGGTGGGCGGCGGGTCGTTCTTCGGCTCCGGCTTGGGCTCGACCTTCGGCTCGGGCTTGGGCGGCGGTTCGTTCTTCACGACGGGCTTCACCGGCGTCGCCTGCTCCAGGCGCGCGGCCAGCTCGTCGTACTTCTCGCTCATCAGCCGGGTGCCCGAGGCCTGCGCGAGCTGCGCCTTCGCCTTCTCGAGGCTGTTCGCGTCGAGGAACTTCTCGGCCTGCAGCAGCGCGGCGCGCTTGTCCTTCTCCGCGGCGAGCAGCGCGAGCACGTCCTTGCCGTCGGCGAGCATCTCTCCGCCCACCTTGGCCTCGCCCAGCGCGGCCTCGGCGCCCTCGAAGTCGAGCTTCGCGGCGGCGGCCTTCGCCTCTTCGACCTTCGCCTGCGCCACCTTGAGCGCGGCGGCCTTCTTCTCAGCCGCGTTCTCCTGCGGCGTGGGCGTCTTCACCGCCGGGTCTTTCTTCGGCGTGGTGTCGTTGCTGCTCTTGAGCGCCAGCCAGCCCCCGCCGCCGATGAGCAGCACCAGAATCGCGAGGCCCATGGCGATGAGGGGCACCTTGCTGGCCGTGGCGGGCGCGAGCGTGTCGCTGGAGGGAGACGCCGCGGCGGGCACTTCGACCTCGTCGCCAGCGGCGGCGAACTTGAGCTTCACGTGGCCCAGCTCGATGACGTCGCCGGGGCGCAGCGTGACCTGCGCGTACGACTCGCCGTTGACCATCAAGCCGTTGGCCGACTGCATGTCGATGATGCGCCACTCGCCGTTCTCTTCGCGCACCACCTTGCAGTGCGTGCGCGAGAGCGAGCGGTGGTCGATGACGATGTCGTTGTCGTCGACGCGGCCGATCTTCAGCTCGGTGCGCGTGCACTTGAACTCGCGGCCGGCCAGCTCGGTGTTGAGAATCACCAGCCGCGGCGCGTCGGCGGCGTCGATCTCGGAGACCGTGCGCTTGCGGTTGGCCTCCAGCGCGTCGAGGCGGATGACGGAGGTCGCCTGGTGCTTGGCGATGGGCGGCGGCGCGTCCTTGCCGACCTCACCCTCGTCGGGGTCTTCGATGGCCGGCAGCGCGGGCATCGTGGGCAGCGAGGTGTCGGGCATCTTCCGCGTGGGCGGCGCAGGCGGCGGGCCTGCGGTGTCGAGCGGCACGGTCGCGCCGGCCTGCTCCTCTTTCTGCAAGGCGAGGTCGTAGTCACCGATCTGGATCAGGTCGCCATCGGCCACCTGCACCTGCCCGGAGATGCGGTCACCGTTGATGCGGATGCCGTTGTAGCTGCCGAGGTCTTCGATGAGCACGTGGCCATTGGTGCGCATCAAGCGCGCATGGCGGCGCGACACGTTTCGCTCCGTGAGGCGAATCGTGTTGCCCTCCTGCCGGCCGATGGTGATTTCGTCCCGGGTGAAAGGAACGACAGTCTTCCGGCCTTCATCGTCTTCGATGATCAGCTTCAGCACGCGGTACCTTTCTACCACCACTTCAACGCTTTCGCGCACCATCGGCGTGATGGAGAAACCTCACGCTTCCACATCACTCTGGTGTGAACCAGTAGCATGTGGCACGTGTTTTCGGTTCCACCTCGTTTCGTGGTGACGCGGCGATGACGGCGACGTTGACGCTGCGCACCGACGCGGGCGACGAGGAGGTGGAGCTGGCCGACTTCGAGGCGCGGCTGCGGCGGGGAGAGATCGCGCCGCAGAGCCTGGTGCGCTTCCCCGGGGTGACGGGCGAGAGCTTCGTGAACGCCTGCGAGCTGGAGCTGTACCAGCGGCTCCATCAACCGCGCGCGGCGTACTTCCAGCGGCGCTTCGGGCTGTCGCACTTCCCCTTCCTCACCTCGGGGATCATGGCGTTGAACGTCGCCATCTTCCTGCTGACGGTGGAGAACGGCGTGCTGCCGCTCGACGCCAAGGTGGCGCTGGGCGCGAAGGTGGGGCCGTTGATCCTCGACCTGGGCGAGGTGTGGAGGTTGTTCACCGCGAACTTCCTCCACCACGACGCGCTCCACCTCGGGCTCAACATGTTCGTGTTGTTCAACGTGGGCTACGTGCTCGAGAACACCTACCGCACGTTGGATTACCTCTGGCTGCTGGTCTTCACCGGGGTCGTCACGATGACGGCGTCGTTGATGCTCAACGACTCCATCACCGTGGGCGCGTCGGGCATCGTCTTCGGGTGCATGGGCGGCATCGTGGCCTTCGGGTTGCGGTACCACCGGCAGCTCCCGGCGCTGTACCGCACGCTGCTGAGCAACGCGGCCATCCCCATCGTGCTGGGGCTGCTGCTCATCGGCGTCACCTCCCAGGGCGTCGACAACGGCGCGCACGTCGGCGGCCTGGTGGCGGGCCTGGTGACGGGCTTCTTCTTGCGGCCGCGGCTGTTGGCGAACGCGCGGCGGTTCTGGTGGGAGCCCGCGCTGCGCGCGCTGCCCTCGCTGGGCCTGCTGGCGGTGATGGCCTTCGGGCAGCCGCTCTTCTTCGGGAACGTGCTGCCGCGCTTCCGCGTGGAGAAGAGCGACGCGTTCGGGTTCACGATGCCGGTGCCTTCCGATTGGGTGTCGGGGGCAGACCCGATGGGGCCGGTGGCCTGGTACAACGGGCTCCCCGGGGCCGGGCGCGCGAGCGTGGTGGCGCAGGCCGTGGAGATGCCCGAGGGCGCCGACGTGAACGAGGCCGCCCGCCGCTTCATCGAGGAGTCGCTGCAAGCGCGCGCGCTGGGTGACGACGTGCTGTCGGTGAAGGTCGACCCGCCGGAGCCGGCCCGGGTCGGTGACCGGGAAGGGCTGCGGGTGCGCGCCACGGTGGAGGACCTCAGCGGCCGCCGCCGCCTGCAGGCGCACTTCGTCGCCCGGGGGACGCTGGTGTTCGAGCTGGTGACGGAGTGGACCGTCGCGGCGCCGCGCTACGCGCAGGTCGCGGAGTGGATCGTTCAAGGCGTGCGCTTCACCGAGCCCCGCGCGTTGCGCGAGGTCCGCGCCGAGGCGCTGCTGTTCCCCAACTCGCCCGGTGCGTTGGCGAGATTGGGCGAGGCGCTGTTGGCGCAGGGCGAGGTCGCCGGCGCGGCCGAGGCGCTCACCGCTGCCGTGCGTGGCGCGCCGGGGCAGGTGCCGTACCGGGTCGCGCTGTCGAGGGCGCTCCTCGAGTCGGGGGAGGTCGAGCGCGGCTGCGCGGCCAGCGACGCGGCGCTCTCGTATGCGCCCGATGACGTCGAGGCGCTCGAGGCGTGTGCCCGGTGTGACCTGGCGCGCGGGCAGCCGGAGCGGGCGTTGGAGCATCTCCAGGCGGCGCGGGCGCAGGCTCCCGACGACGAGCGGCTGAAGGCGGCGGAGTCGAAGCTCCGCGCGACGTTGCCATAACGTCTGACTGCGGCTCGAGCGCGTTCCCCGATGGCTTCGGCGCGGCCTGCTAGGCTGCCCGCGATGCCGCGACCGCACCTGCGCCTTGCCCTGTTGCTCGCCAGCTTCCCGTTCATCGCCTGCACCTGCGAGCCACTCGGCGTCGACAAGCTCCGCTTCGCGTGCAGTGCCGACAGCGACTGCGAAGCGCCGCAGCAGTGCCTCGACGGCGAGTGTCGCCCGGCGGGCGCGCAAGGCGGTGGTACGGGCACGGGTGGGGGTGACGCGGCGGGCGGTGGCGCGGCGACCGGTGGAGGCGCGGGGACGGGCGGAGGTGCAGCAAGCGGTGGAGGAACGGCGACGGGCGGTGGTGCCGCGGTCGGCGGCGGCGCGGCGAGCGGTGGCGGAGCGGCGACGGGCGGAGGCGCAGCGAGTGGTGGAGGAACGGGCGTCGACGCGGGGGCGTGCGCGGCTCCATCAGCGCTGGCGTTCAGCGACGCGGCGGCGAACGTCAGCGCCGCGACGGGCGGCGCGTCGACCATCGCCGGCACGTGCGGCGGCACGATGTCGCCGGAGCAGGTGTACCGCTTCACGCAGACCTCGACGGGCCCCTTCGTGGCGACGGTGGCGCCTGCGCGCGATGGAGGCACGCTGCGGCCGGTCATCTACGTGCGCGAGGCGTGCGAGACGAAGGCGGACGTGGGCTGCAAGTTCCTCAACGCGACCCAGGCGACCTCGCTCGCGCTCAGCTCGCTCGACGCGGGCGAGTATTTCCTCGTCGTCGACGGGTACGGCGCGTCGGCCACCGCGGGCGGCTTCACGCTGACGGCCTACCAGGGCGCGGCGCCGGGTGATGCGTGCGCGTCGGCGGCGCGGGTGGTGACCATGGCGGGTACGGACACCAGCGTCAGCATCGCGGGCGACACCACGGGCATGGCGAGCGACCTCTCACCGAGCTGCGCGTCGGGCAACAGCCCTGACCTCGTCTACGCGTTCACCGCGCCGCGCTCGGGAGTGTTGACGGTGGAGGCCTTCGGCGCGTTCGACCTCCGGCTCGCGGCGGCTGGCGGTACGCAGTGTGACACCGCGTCGGAGCTGGCGTGCTCCAACAACGACTACGGCGGAGACACCGGCGCCGAGCGCGTGAGCTTCGCAGTGGTCGACGCCACCACGTACTGGGTGTGGGTCAAGGGCAGCAACCCGTCGAGCCGCGGCGCGTACGAGCTCACCTTCACGCTGCCGTGACCTCAGGCGCGGTGGAAGCGCTCGAAGGCCGCGCGCGCGAGCGCCTCGCGGTGCTGGGGCGCGGCGATGGCGATGAGGGCCCGCGCGCGCTCCACGAGGCCCTTGCCGTACAGGTCGGCGACGCCGTGCTCGGTGGCGACGAAGTGCACGTGCGCGCGGGTGGTGACGACGCCGGCGCCCGGCTTGAGCTGCGAGACGATGCGGGTCTCCCCGCGTGACGTCAGCGACTTGAGCGCGATGATGGGCTTGCCGCCCTCCGAGAGCGAGGCGCCGCGCATGAAGTCCATCTGGCCGCCGACGCCCGAGAAGATGGTCTCGCCGATGGAGTCGGCGCACACCTGGCCGGTGAGGTCGACCTCCAGCGCGCTGTTGATGGCCACCACGCTCGGGTTCTGGCGGATGATGGCGGCGTCGTTCACGTACGACGACTCGCGCAGCTCGACCGACGGGTTGTCGTGCACGAAGTCGTAGAGCGCGCGGCTGCCGGTGATGAAGCTCGAGACGATTTTTCCCGGCTGGCGTTTCTTCAGCTCCCCGGTGACCGCGCCGCTCTTCACCAGCGGGAGCAGCCCGTCGGTGAACATCTCGGTGTGCACGCCGAGCCGGCGGTGCCCGTGCAGCGCGCGCAGCACCGCGTCGGGGATGGCGCCGATGCCCATCTGCAGCGTCGCGCCGTCGGGCACCAGCGCGGCCACGTGGCGGCCGATGGCCTCCTCGTCTTTGGTCGGGGCCGACGCCTTCGGCTCGGGGAGCGCCACGTCGGTCGACACTGCCGCGGCGATGCGCGACTCGTGCAGCGCCGCGTGGCCGAAGGTGCGCGGCATGCGCGGGTTGACCTGCGCGATGATGAGGCGCGCGGTGTCGACGGCGGCGCGCGCGATGTCGACCGAGACGCCCAGCGAGCAATAGCCGTGCGCGTCGGGCGGCGAGACCTGCACCAGCGCCACGTCGAGCTTCATCACCCCGCGGCGGAAGAGCTGGGGGATCTCCGAGAGGAAGACGGGCACGTAGTCGGCGCGGCCTTCGGCGATGGGCTTGCGCAGGTTCGCGCCGACGAAGAAGGCCAGCGGGCGGAGGTGCCCCGCGAGCTCCGGTGCGGCGTGCGGCGCGGTGCCCTCGAGGTGGAGGTGCACGGTCTCCACGCCGGTGAGCGCCTTCGCGCGCACGGCCAGCGCTTCGAGCAGCACCTGCGGGGTCGCCGCGGCGCCCTGCACGAAGACGCGGTGGTTCGACTCCACCAGTGACATCGCTTCTTCCGCCGAGCAGAACTTCATGGGCGCCTCTGTAGCAACACCGTGCGCGGAGGGCTTCACCTCGCTACCTTGCACCGCCATGGACGCTCCCCACGTGCGCCGGCGACGCTTGAGCAGCTCTCCGTTGTGCCGTGGGCTGACCGACGCGGAGCTCGACGAGGTGTTGGCCATCAGCCGCGACGTGGTGGTCGAAGCCAACGACTTCGTCTTCAAGCAGGGCGAGCCGTCAGACGCGCTGCTCTTCATCGGCCGCGGCCGGGTGGAGGTCTCGCGCGACGGGCAGGTGCTGGCCACGCTGGGCATCGGCGAAGCGCTGGGCGAGCTCTCGGTGTTGAGCGGCGGCTACAAGCGCAGCGCGTCGGCGAAGGCGCTCAGCGAGGTGCTGGCGGTGCGCGTGGAGCTGCGCGAGTTCCGCAAGCTGCTCGAGGCGTGGAACGTGGCGTCGATGAAGATCACCGTGAACCTCGCGCACCAGCTCTCGGAGCGCATGGCGTCGCTCACCGAGCGCGTGGTGGCCGCGGAGAAGAAGAAGGAGCCCGCGCCGTCACTGCCGTCATGGAAGCTGTAGTAGTCACCGGAGCCCCTATGCGAGTGCTGTGCGTTGCCGTGCTGGTCGCCTCCGTGGCGCTGGCTGAAGAAGAGACCGCCGCGTCGATCGCGAAGAAGTCGCGCGAGCGCGGCGCGCTGAACCTGGTGGGGCTGACGGCCGAGATGAAGCTGGTCTCCACCGGCGCCGACGGCAAGGTGAAGGAGCAGCAGTTGACCTCGAGTTCGCGCACCATCGACGGCAAGTCGCACGCGCTGGCGCGCTTCTCGGCGCCGGCCGGCGTGGCGGGCGTCGCGGTGCTCACCGTGGCGGGCGCGCAGGGCGAGGGCGACGACGTGTCGCTGTACCTCCCGAAGTTGAAGCGCGTGCGCAAGGTGGCGAAGAGCGACCGCGGCAAGGCCTTCATGGACACCGACTTCTCGTACGCCGACATCGGCTCCAACGGCGCGCGCGACGAAGACACCAAACGCCTGCCCGACGAGAAGGTGGAGGGCCGCGACTGCTTCGTGCTGACCGGCCCGGGTGACGCGTCGTCGCCGTACGGCGAGGTGAAGCTGTTCATCGACAAGCAGACCTACGTGCCGATGAAGGTCGAGTACGCCGACAAAGCCGGCAAGCCGTACAAGCGCTACCGCACGCTGAAGCTCAAGGCCTTCAGGGAGCGCGTGCTGGCGGCGGAGTCGGTGATGGAGAACCTCCAGACCAACACGAAGACGCAGATGACCATCATCAAGCTCGAAGACTCGACGCTGGGCGACGAGGCGTTCACCGAACGGGCGCTCGAGCGTGGCTGAACCAATTCCCTCTCCCGCGGGGAGAGGGTCTCGCGCAGCGAGGGGTGAGGGGCGCGCTGTCGCGCTCATCGTCTTGTCGTTCTCGGTCGTCGCCTCCGCGCAAGACGTCGAAGACGCTGGCGAGCCGCCGCCGATGGAGATCGAATCGTTCGACGCCCCGGCGCCGATGGCCATCGAGTCCTTCGACGCGCCGGTCGACGCGGGCACGCCGAAGCTGGAGACCTTCGAGGCGCCCAAGGTCTGGCAGCCGACGGTGCGCGCCTACGGGTGGACGCAGCTCTACGGCACGGTCGACACGCGCTTCGACTCCCCGCGTGGCGCGGCGATGGCGGAGAACGTGGGTGAGCTGCGCTGGCGCGCGTGGCTGGGCCTCGACGTGAAGCTGTTCGACTGGGCGCGGGTGGTGGTTGAAGGGCGCTTCCAGGCGCGCGGCACCACGCAGCGCGACGGGGACCGGCTCAAGGGCTTCTTCGAGCCGATGCTGGGCGACGCATACGTCGACCTCTACACGCGGTACGTCGATGTCCGCATCGGCAACCAGCGCATCCCCCTCGGGGCCAACGTGGGCTTCGCGCCCGCCGACGCGCTCAACGCGCGCGACTTCCGCGAGACGGTGGGCGAGCCCGAAGACTTCGTGATTCCGGTGTTCGCCATCCGCGCGCAAGGGGAGGTCGGCGCGCTCTCGTGGCTCGCGGCGTACGTGCCGTTCTTCACGCCGAACCGCTTCTTCGTCTTCGGGCAAGACGAGTCGGTGCTGCAGCCCGCGTTCGCGCGCTCGTTGGACAACACGCGCATCGACCCCTCCATCGAAGACTCCGTGCAGGACCACCTGATGGAGACGAAGCGCCCGGTGCCGTTCGCGGGCGACGTCGCGCTGCGCGCGCGCTACCAGGGCCGCGTCAACGTCGGCGCGAGCTGGGTGTGGCTCAACGAGAAGACCGCGCAGGTGACGATGGACCCCGAGCTCCAGCGCGCGTTCACCTCGCAGGCAGCGGCGGTGTCGGTGCTCAACCGCGCGCAGGCCGGCGAGACGCTCTACACGGGCCGCTACCTGCGGCAGCACCTGTTCTCGGTCGAGGGCTCGGCGTTGCTGGGGCCGGGGCAGCTCGACGTCGACGCCACGTATTCGCCGCGCCAGACGTTCTACGACCAGCGCTTCAACCCGGTGAACCACCCGTCGGTGACGTGGGTGGCGAGCTACAGCCAGGCGACCGACTCGCCGTTCTTCTTCGCCGTCAGCTACCTGGGCATGGCGATTCCCGACATCGGCGCGAACGAGCAACTGGTGTTGCTGGAGCCCGCTACCGCGCGCGGCGCGCCGCACACCACCTTCTTCCATCTCTTCAGCGCGGCGCTGGCCTATTCCTTCTTCGACAAGAAGCTCGAGGTGTCGGTGCGCGGCTCGTTCGAGGTGGTGCAGCGCAGCTTCTCCATCACGCCGCGCGTCACCTGGGAGGCCGTCGACGG
>CAMLFP010000091.1 GCA_946479335.1 uncultured Archangium sp. | reverse complement strand
GCGAAGCACACGCTGGAGCACGTCGACGCGCCGAAGGTCGCGCTGAGCGAAATCGAACGCGTGCTCAAGCCCGGCGGCGTGGCGTTCATCATCGTGCCCGACGCGGCGTACTTCCGGCTCCACGTTGGTAAGCGGAGCGGCCGCTACTTCCACCCGGCGCGGCTCGGCTGGCAGCACCACGTCTATTACGACACCTCGACGCTGCGCCGCGGGCTGGAGCAGGCGTCACTCGCGGTGGTGTCTGACGACAAAGCGATGCTGCGTCGTCGGCTGGCGAAGGGCGTGAACGCGCTGTGGGAATACGCGCGCGTCGCTGCATTGAAGGTGTGGACGACGTTCTCGCGGCTCACGCACCTGCGCCGCGAGATTCAGCTCATCGCCGTGAAGAAGCTCAGAGCCGCTTCGCGAGCGTGATGAGGTCATCGCCCGGCTTGTAGAAGTCGCGGAAGCGCGACTCCTCTTTGTATTGCATCGCCGAATAGAACCCGCGCGTCGGGCCGTAGGCCTCCATCGCGCTGGTCTCGACGCGAATCAGGCGCCCCTTGCGCCGGCGGATGTCGCCTTCCATCGCGGAGACGAGCGCGGCGCCGACGCCTTGCCCGCGCACCAGCGGGTCGGAGGCAATCCAATACAAATCGAAGCAGCCCTCCGTCATCGGGGTGGGGCCGTAGCAGACGTAGCCGACGACCTTGCCGTCGCGCATCGCGCAGCGCACCTGGTAGTCGGGGTTATTGGGCGTGAGCGCGGCGTCGATGAGCTCCAGCGCGCACGTCACCTCTTCGGGCGTGAAGGTTTCGATGCGGCTCAGCAGCTCTGCCAGCGGCTGTCTGTCTTGCGAGGCGAGTGGCCTGATTTCCATGACGGCGTTCCGACGCGAGGTCCACCAGGTGCGACGCGAGGTCGGCGTATGAGAGCCCGGCCGCTTCGGCGGCGCGCGCAAACCCCGCCTGCGGGTGGAGGTCGCAGTTGGGGTTGATGTCGATGACGTACGGTTGCCCGTCTTCATCGACGCGTAAATCGACTCTGCCGTAGTCGCGGCAGTCGAGCGCCTCGAAGGCCGCCAGCGCGACCTCGATGCAGCGCGCTTCGATGGCCTTCGGCAGCTCCGCGAGCTGCGAGGGCGACTCGATGCATTCAGGAGACCCGGTGTCCCACTTCGCCTTGTACGAGACGACGTTGGGCTTGCCGTTGAAGGCCGCACCGAAGCGGATCTCCGAGAGCGGCAACGCGCGGCGCGCGGTGTTGCCCAGAATCGGCACGTACACCTCGCGGCCCTCGATGAACTGCTCGACGAGCGCCGGCTGACGGAAGGTACGCAGCACGCGGTTCACCGCACGCCCGAGTTGCTGGCGGGTGTGCACCACCGAGTCGAAGTCGATGCCCATCGACGCGTCTTCGCGCGAGGGCTTCACGATGAGCGGGAAGCCGAGGTCGATCTCCGAGACCTCTTCGAAGTGCTTCACCACGCGGAAGGCCGGCGTGGGCACCCCGCGCGCGCTCAGAATCTCCTTCGCCTTGTCTTTGTGCAGGGCGAGCGTGAGCGAGAGCGCGGAGTTGCCGGTGTACGGCACGTGCCACAGCTCGAGCAGCGCGGGCAGCAGCATCTCGCCGCGCGCGTCGGCGGCGAGCGACTCGCAGAGGTTCACCACCGCGTCGGGCTTGCCGGCGAGCGCTTCGTGGAGGCCGTGGAGATCTCCCTCGACGGGGATGAGCTGCACGTCGTGCTTCGACTTGATCAACGCGGAGTGGATGGCCGCGGCGACGCGCACGACGTCTTCACGTGCTTCGCGGCCCGGGTCCTCCTCCAACAGCGTGTGATCCGAGTTGTGGAGGATGGCGATGCGCATGCGAAGAAAGAAAGAGTGACGCGCGGTGTACCACGTTACATCTCGTGGGCGATGCGCATTCGAGATCCCATCCACGGGAGCGTTTCGGTTTCAGACGAAGAGACCGTGGTCATCGACACGCCAATTTTCCAACGGCTGCGTCACGTGCGGCAGCTCGGCTTCGGTGACCTCGCGTTCCCCGGCGCGACGCACACGCGGCACGCGCACTCGCTGGGCGCGATGCACGTCGCGTCGAGGTTGTTCGACGCCATCACCTCGCGCTCGGAGCTCTCGGCGCGCACGCGCGAGCGCTTCCGCGCCGTGGTTCGCCTCGCGGTGCTGTGCCACGACATCGGGCACATGCCGTTGTCGCACGCGAGCGAGAGCATCGCGCCGAAGCGCACGGCGTTGTCGTTGCCCGCGTGGTTGCCCGCCGAGAGCGAGCAGGCGTCGCACGAAGACTTCACCGCGATGTTGTTGCTCTCGTCGGAGCTCACGAGATCCATCGACGCGGCGTACGCGAAGCTGGAATTGAGCGCGGCGCACGCGGCGTCGCTGGTGACGGGCGTGGTGGCGCCGGGCGCGAGCGGCTTCGTGGAGAACGGTGTCGACTGGCTGCCGGTGCTGCGCTCCATCGTGTCGGGCGAGTTGGACGCGGACCGCATGGACTATCTGATGCGCGACTCGTTCTACACGGGCGTCAACTACGGCCGGTACGACCTCGAGTGGATCCTCCAGAACCTCTCGGCGAGCGAGCGCGACGGCCAGGCGGTTCTGGCGTTGTCGAAGGCGGCCATCTTCGCGTTCGAAGACTTCCTGCTCAGCCGCTACCACATGTTCCTGTCGGTCTATTTCCACCACACCTCGGTGAGCTTCGACTGGATGCTGAAGCGCTACTACGAGGAGGCGCCGGGCGAGTTCGAGATTCCGTCGTCGCCCGAGGCGTTCCTCGAGTGTGACGACATGGCGCTGCACTTGACGCTGCGGCGCTCGAAGAACCGGTGGGCGCAGCGCATCGCGCAGCGGCGCGGCTTCAAGCGCGTGGCGCAGTTCACCGAGCGCGACGAAGGCTACGACCTGGGCGCGCTGTCGAAGGCGCTGCAGGCGATGGGCGTCGAACACTTCACCGTCGAGTCGCGCGGCGTGTTGTCCAAGTACTTCGATGAGGGCGAGGTGCCGTCGCTCTACGTGCAAGACCGCGGCAACGGCCGGATGACGCCGGTGGCCGAGTACACGCCGCTCTACAAGCAGTTCGCGCGCGCGGTGCAGCTCTCGCGCGTGTTCGTGCGGCCCGAGCAGCTGGCGGAAGGGCGCGCCATCGTGACGAAGCTCACCGGAGTGCGCGATGAGTGAAGCGCTCGACGGCGTGCCGGCCGCGCTGCCGATGCCTCCGCCGCGTGACGCCGCCGTGGTCGTCTTGTTCCGTCGCGTGGCGAGCGGCGCGGAGGTCTTCTGGATCGAGCGCGAGCAGCGGCTGTCGTTCGCGGGTGGCTTCTTCGCGTTCCCCGGAGGGAAGACCGACAAGGCCGACGGAGAAGACGAGGGGCGCTTCATCGTCACCGCGGCGCGCGAGCTCTTCGAAGAGACCGGCGTGCTCAAAGCGAGTGGCTCCGAAAAGCTGACGCAGGCTGACCTCGACGAGCTCCGCAAGGCGCTGCTCGAAGAGACCCTCACCTTCTCGGCGTTGCTCTCGTCGCGCTCGCTGACGCTGAACGCCGATGAGTTCATCCCCGCCGGGCGCTGGGTGACGCCGCCGTACCTGCGCGGCTTCGACGCGCGCTTCTTCCTCGTGGAGGCCGATGCGCATCACGTGGCGAGCATCTGGCCGGGCGAGCTCGCGGGCGGCGAGTGGATCGCTCCCGAGGAGGCGCTCGCTCGTTGGGAGCGCGCGCAGGCGTTGTTGCACCCGCCGAACCTCCACGCGCTGCGGGTGATGGCGAACTTCACCGACGCGGCGGCAGCGGCGCGCGAATTGGCGTCGCCTCCACACCTGCGAGACTTCGTCGCGGAGCGCATCGAGTTCCAGCGCGGCGTCATGTTGTTCCCGCTGGTGACGCCGACGTTGCCGCCGGCGGCGCACACCAACGCGTATCTCCTCGGCACGCGCGAGCTGCTCGTCGTCGACCCCGGCGCGCCCGATGAAGAAGAAGTGAACCGGCTCCTCGCCTTCCTCGCGGCGTTGAAGGGCGACGGGTTCTCGGTGAAGGCCATCGTGTTGACGCACCACCACGGCGACCACCTCGGCGGCGCGAAGTACCTCGCGGAGCAGCTCGGCGCGCCGGTGTGGGCGCACGCGCGCACGGCCGACCGTTCTCCGGTGCCGGTGTCGCAGCTGCTGAATGACGGCGACGTGTTGGAGCTCGACGGCCCGATGAAGATGCAATGGCGCGTGCTGCACACGCCGGGGCACGCGCAGGGTCACATCGTGCTGGTCGACGAAGCGACGAAGTCGGCCATCGCGGGCGACATGGTGGCCGGCGTGGGCACCATCGTCATCGACCCGCCGGAGGGCGACATGCGCGAGTACCTCTCGCAACTGCGCCGCCTCGAGACGTTGCCGGTGCGCGCGCTGTACCCGGCGCACGGGCCGGTCATCCCCGATGGGCCGGGCAAGCTGCGCGAGTACCAACAGCACCGCGCGTGGCGGGAGCAGAAGGTGCTCGATGCGCTGGCGTCGTTCCCCGAGGGCGTCGAGCTCTCCGCGCTGGTTGAGAAGGCGTACGACGACGTCGCGTCCTTCGTGTGGCCCATCGCGGAGCGCAACACCGACGCCATCGTGCAGAAGCTGCTCGCCGAAGGGCGCGCGCGGCGCGACGGCGCGAAGCTGCACGCTGTGAGTTGATGTCGGGAACCTGCGCCGTGGCGCGGGCAACGCGGGCTGCTACGAGAGGCGCCATGAAACGCGCGCTGCTGCTGTTTCTCTTCGTCTCCTGCGCGAAGCCCGCGGGGAACTTCTCGTCGGGCGTGCGCGGCGTCGAGGTCGTCGACGCGGGGGAGGTCGACGCCGGCTTCGACGCGGGCACGTTGCTCGACCGCTGCATCGCCTCGCCGTCTCTGCGTTGCTTTCCCTTCGATTTGAACGCGTGCGCCGCGAGTGAGGCGGTCACCGCGTGCGTCGAGGCCGCGGCCGGCGACTGCACCGTGACGCGGGGCTGCTACCGCGCGCTGGTCGACGGCGGCGTGCCGTTCGTCACCGGCGCGTCCGGCATCGGCGTGAAAGACCTCGCCGGGAACTTCACCGTGCCGACGACCGATGGCGTCTTCGACCTCCAGACGCAGTGGACCGGCGGCGAGTCGTACGTGTTCCTCGCGTACACCTCGGCCAGCAGCGCGTTGTTCGGCAACGACATCGGGCCGCTCCTCGATGCGAGCCCTCACGGCGTGCACTACTTCTTCTCGTGGAAGGGCACGAAGCCCGCCGCCTTCGACACCGTGCGCACCAGCTGGCTGCAGGCCATCAACGCCCGCGCCGACCGCGAATACTGGCTCGCGCACGTGCACTTCCTCACCACCAGCCTCGAGACGGTGCCGGGGTGGGTGGGCCAGATGATGACCTACCGCTGGTCGTCGGCGTTCGACGCGGGGAGCCCGTACTTCAAGAACCTCAACGGCCCGGTGGGCTTCGCCATCGACCGCTCCCAGCGCATCCGCGAGCTGGGGATGTTGGGCACCATCCAGACTGACGAGCTCGCGTACCTCGCGAACCACGTGCAGGGCTTCGAGTACGAGGTGGCGTTGAATCAGCGCCTCGCCGCGGAGCAGGGCGTGCAGGTGGTGACGCTCGCTGACCGGCAGACCGTTCACGACACCGCCGACTTCGACGTGACCCTTCCCGACCTCGCGAGCTTCGACACGCTGGAGACCGACCTCGCGTTCGAGTGCCCGGCGCATCTGCCCGGCAACTGCGGCGCGTGGGACTACCTCTCGCATCTGTGGCTGTGCGACTCGCCGGTCGCGCAGCCCGACGGCGGCACGTCGTGGACCTGCGACCAGGAGCTCGCGCGGTGGATTACGTCGTACTGGAGCGAGACGCGCCACGTGACGGACATCTCGCAGCAGCTCGCGGCGCTCTCTGCGGGGCCACACCACCTGCGCTTCTGGGCCTCGGGGCAGTTCGACGACGGCGCGGGCACGGGGCAGGGCACGCACTACCGGCCCACCGATTACATCGTGACGTTGAAGCTGCGCTTCTCGACGAAGAACAAAGGCATCAAGCCGGTGCAGCTGATTCCCCTGTGGAGCGGCGGCGATTGGAACAGCGGCTACGACGCGACGAAGTTGCCCATCGACGTGGCGGTGCCGAGCGACGCCGCGAAGGTCGAGCTGGCGTTCATCGTCACCGGGCACGGCGGCGTCAGCGGCACCGGCTGCGCGGAGTTCTGCGACCACCAGCACCACTTCACGGTGAACGGCGCGCCCTTCGTGAAGGACTTCCCCGAGGCGCAGAGCGGTGACGGTTGCGCGCAACGCATCGACGAGGGCGTGACGCCGAACCAGTTCGGCACCTGGTACTACGGGCGCGGCGGGTGGTGCCCGGGCACCGACGTGCCGCCGGTGGTGTTCGACGTGACGAGCGCGGTGACGAAGGGCGCGAACAACACGCTGACCTACAGCACCACGTACCAGAACGCGCCGCTGAGCTCCGCCGCCGGAGCGCAGGGCAACATCGTGTTGTCGAGCTGGCTCGTCATCTGGAAGTGACGCTGCGTCACGCCGGGCGGCTGGTGAGCTGCTTCTCGTACTTCTTGAAGACGAACGGCGCGATGGACAGCAGCAGCTGCGCGGTGAGCGAGAGCGCGTCGGGGAAGATGCCCAGCGCGTCGATGCGGAAGAAGGGCACCGGCCGCAGCGGCAGCACGCCGAGTTCCTGCAGCCCGTGGATGCCCTGACCCAGCATCATCACCGCGGTGACGATGAGCGCCACCGTCGACGCGGTGAAGAGCGTCTTCATCGGCAGCTTGAAGCCCACGGTGCGCACGATGACCACCAGGGCCAGCAGCAACGCCGCGCCCGCGGCCACGCCCCACAGCACGCCTTCGCGCGAGTCACCCGCCAGCCCCTGGAGGAAGAGCGCGGTCTCCAGTGATTCACGGCCCACCGCGGAGAACGCGATGAAGAAGAGCGACGCGGTGCTGCCCGTGCCCACGGCCTGCGTCAGCTTCCCGCGCAGCTCCGTCATGTGCTTGCTCACGTTGGCGCGCGCGTTGAGCCACAGCGCCGCGTAGATGAGCAGCCCCACCGCGACGAGGCCGACGATGGACTCCAGCCATTCGCGGTTCGCGCCCGCGAAGAGCGCCTGCCCGAAGATGAACGCCAGCGCGCCAACCACCAGCGCCGACGCCCAGCCCACGTGCACCACGCGCGTCAGCTCCGGGGTCTGCATCTTCTTCAACACCGCCAGCAGCGCGCCGATGACGATGATGGCCTCGAAGCCCTCGCGCAGCAGAATCAACATCGACGCCACCAGCACCGCCCAGAAGTCAGACGCGCTGGTGCCGTGCTGCGCCTTCTTCAGCAGCACCTTCACCTCCACGATGGAGGCCTCGAAGTGGTCGCGGCTCTGCGCGGCGAGGCGGGCGCGCGTGAAGGCGGTCTCCAGCTCGGCCACCAGCCGCGCGTCACGGGCGCGCAGCGTGGGCTCCACCGGCTCGAGGCCGTTGAGGTACGCGTCGACCACGCCCTGCCGCGCGCCATCGAAGTCGCCCTTCAGGTACTTCGCGAGCGCGTCGTCGAGCAGCGACTGTGCCACCGAGAGCGAGTCCTGGTCTTGCGGCAGCACGCGGCGCAGACAGGCCACCTCTTTCGCGCCGTACTTGTCGGCGAGCTGGAGGTCGGTCGACGTCGCGAGCTCTTGGACGCTGGCCTTCGGCGGCACGTGGTCGCACGCGGGCTGGCGCAGCGTGAAGATGTGGAAGGCCTGCGCCCAGCGCGTCGCCTCGGGCAGCGCGTCGAAGTTGGGCATGCCCGTCCCGGGGATACCGAAGCTCGTGGTGTTGAAGACCTTGTAGGGCGTCAAGGTGCGCATGCGCTCGTCGTCGGTGAAGTTCGCGGGCGGCGGGTCCATCGCCTTCGCGGTCTCGGTGTCGGCCTTGCCGGTGACGCCGTGGCAGGCGCCGCACACCGCCTCGAACTGCTTCTTGCCTTCGTCGAGTGACGGCGCGCGCGAGGGCGCCTGCGCGAGTGACTTGTCGGTGGCGATGGTCCTCGCCAGCGCGCCGCACAGCGGTGAGACCTCCGCCGCCGGCCTGCCCGCCGCGATGGCGGTGAGGATGTTCTTCGCCCGCTCGCGGTACGGCGCGCCCTCGTCGTCGGAGAGCTGCTTCAACACCTCGTCGGCGAAACCACGCTGCTCCTCGAGCTCGCCCTGGTCGCCGGTCGACACCGCGTTCGCGTAGTCACCCTGGATGTACTCGAGCAGCCCGACCACGCGGTGCCAGCGCGCGTCGTCAGCCCACGCCGACGCGGAGAGGAGGACCAGCAGCAACGTCACGAAACGCATGCCACCCGTTAAGCCTATTTTGAGAATCGATGTCAAAATCCAACTGCCGCCCGAAATACGCGGAGCGAGTAGCGCGGCTGCTCCCTGGCGCACGTGCTAGGGCCTTGGCGCATGTCTGAAGCGAGCTACCTGGCGCTGCTCAAGGACGTCCTCGAGAAGGGGAAGGTTCGGAAGGACCGCACCGGCGTGGGCACGCGTGGCCTCTTCGGCGGGCAGCTGCGCTTCGACCTGCGCGAGTCGTTCCCCCTGCTGACGACCAAGAAGGTGCACCTCAAGAGCATCATCCACGAGCTGCTGTGGTTCGTGCGCGGGCAGACTGACGTGAAGCCGCTGCAAGACGTGGGCGTCACCATCTGGGACGAGTGGGCCACGCCGGAGCAGACCGCGCGCTTCGGCCGCCAGCCCGGTGACCTCGGGCCGGTGTACGGGCACCAGTGGCGCAACTTCGGCGCGACGAAGCAGGCCGACGGCACCTACGCGCGCGACGGCTTCGACCAGTTGACGCGGCTGATGCGCGACTTGAAGGAGCGCCCCGAGAGCCGCCGGCTGCTCGTCACCGGGTGGAACCCGAAGGAGGCCGACGAGGTCGCGCTCCCGCCGTGCCACACGCTCTTCCAGTTCCACGTGCAGGACGGCGAGCTCTCGTGCCACCTGTACCAGCGCAGCGCCGACCTCTTTCTCGGCGTGCCGTTCAACATCGCCAGCTACGCGCTCTTCACGTTGATGATTGCGCAGGCCGGCGGCTTCACGCCCGGCGACTTCGTGCACAGCTTCGGCGACGTGCACCTCTATTCGAACCACCTCGAGCAGGCGAAGGAGCAGCTGGCCCGTACGCCGCGCCCGCCGCCGCGCATGAAGCTGAACCCCGCGCGCACCAACCTCTTCGACTTCGTCTTCGAAGACTTCACGCTCGAGGGCTACGACCCGCACCCCGCCATCAAGGCGCCGGTGGCGGTGTGAGGCCGCTCGCGCTCATCGTCGCGATGGCGCGCAACCGGGGCATCGGGCTTCAGGGGAAGCTCCCGTGGCACGTGCCGGAAGACCTGAAGCGCTTCAAGGCGCTCACCATGGGCCACGCGATTCTCATGGGGCGGGCGACGCATGAGTCCATCGGGCGCGCGCTGCCCGGCCGCCGCAACGTGGTGCTGACCACGACGGGCGCGACCTGGGCCGGTTGTGAGTCGGTGCGCTCGCTCGACGACGCACTGAACCTGGTGCGCGACGACGCGATGCCCTTCATCATCGGTGGTGCGCAGCTCTACGCGGCCGCGCTGCCGCGGGTGACGCACCTCTTCGTCACGCAGCTCGACCGCGACGTCGAGGCCGACACGTTCTTCCCCGAGCTGGTGCCCGGCGAGTGGCGCGAGGTGCGGCGCACGCTCGGCGTCACCGAGGGCGTGGCGTTCATCGACCTCGAGCGGAGCGCCGCGTGACTGAGCAGCGCGTCGTCTTCAACCACACCTTCGAGGGGCTCTTCTTGAACGCGCTGGGCGCGCGCGTGACGCCGAGGCTCAAGCAGCGGTTGGCCGACGAGGCGCACGTGAACCTCGACCGGCTGCTCCCCGCGTACCCGATCGAAGACTGGCAGCGCGCGGTGCAGGTGACGGTGGAGGAGCTCTACCCGGCGCTCGCGGTCGAAGAGGCGTACACGGAGATCGGCCGGCAGGTCATCGCCGGCTACTTCGAGACGTTGATGGGCCGGGCGCTCGCCGCGATGGTGCGCGTGCTGGGCCCGGAGCGCACGCTGCGACGGCTGGAGCGCAGCATGCGTAGCGCGAACAACTACACGAAGTCGTCGTTGACCGAGGTCACCTCGCGCAGGTTCGTGGTGACGGTGAATGAGCCGGGGCTCACGCGCTACGTGCTGCGCGGCATCCTCCTCGGGGGGCTGACCCTGGCGGGCGCGCAGGGCCTCAAGGTCGAGGTCACGCGCGTCGACGGCGACACCTCGACCTATGAAGTCACCTGGAGTGCGTGAATGAAGATCTACACGAAGACCGGAGACAGCGGCTCGACCTCGCTCTTTGGCGGCGGCCGCGTCGGGAAAGACGACCCCCGCGTCGATGCGTACGGCGTGGTCGACGAACTCAACTCGGTGCTCGGGTTGGTGCGCGCCGAAGCGCTCGGCCCGCTCGACGTGCTGGTGAAGGCGCTGCAAGACCAGCTCTTCACGGTGGGCTCCATCCTCGCGACGCCGAAGGACAGCAAGGCGGCCGCGCACATCCCCCAGGTGCAGGACTCGTGGATTACCGCGATGGAGCAGCACATCGACGCGTGGGACACCGAGCTCCCGCCGCTGACCTCGTTCGTGTTGCCCGGCGGCTCGCGCGCCGCGGCGCTGCTTCACCTCGCGCGCACCGTGTGCCGTCGCGCCGAGCGCGGCGTGGTGCCGCTGCACCGCGAGGGCCTCGTCGACGACGCGGTGGTGAAGTACCTGAACCGCCTGTCTGACCTCCTCTTCGCGGCCGCGCGCTACGCGAACCTCCGCGCGGGCGTGCCCGACGTGCCGTGGGTCGCGCCGAAGCCGTGACGTTCTCGTCGGCGCAGCTGGCGGGCTTCGCGCGTGAAGCGGGCTTCGACCTGGTGGGCTTCGCGCGCGCCGAGCCGATTCCCCCGTCGACGCTGAACGACTGGCTCGCGCAGGGCTTCCACGCCGACATGGACTGGCTCGCCGCGCGCGCCGAGGAGCGCCTCGACGTCACCAGGCTGTACCCGGGTGCGCGCACCGTGATGGCGCTGGCGTGCAACTACTGGCACTCCGACGACGCGTCGGTGGTGGCTCGCTACGCGCAGGGCCGCGACTACCACGCGACGATGAAGGACCGGCTGCGCACGCTGCGGCGCTTCTTGCGCGAGCGGCTGAACACCGACCGCTGCTACGCGACCGTCGACGTCAACCCGGTGATGGAGAAGGTGTGGGCGGTGCGCGCGGGCCTCGGCACCATCACCAACAACGGCTGCCTCGCCACGCCGCAGTTCGGCTCGTACGTGGTGCTGGCGGTGCTGATTCTGCCCGACGAGGTCGACGCGTACGCCACGCCGCTCGACGAAGACGTGTGCGGCACCTGCACGCTGTGCCTCGACGCGTGCCCCACGAAGGCCATCGTCGCGCCACGCGTCGTCGATGCGCGCGCGTGCCTCTCGTACCAGACCATCGAGAACGCCGGCGCCGTGCCCGAAGCGCTGCGGCCCGCGTTGACCGACCAGCTCTTCGGCTGCGACCTCTGCCAGGACGTGTGTCCGCTGAACCAGGCGCCGGTGAAGGCGGGCGCGCGTTTCGAGCCACGGCCGTTGGCGAAGCTCTCCGCGCTGCAGCTCGCGGGCATGACGCGTGCGGAGTACGACGAGTGGATTCCCGGCTCTCCGCTGGCGCGCGCGGGCTTCGATGGCTTGCGGCGCAACGCGGCCTACGTGCTGGGCGCGACGAAGTGCGCCGAGGCGCGCGAGGTGCTGCAGCGGTTGAGTCACGACGAGAGCGAACGCGTGCGTGACGCCGCGAACTGGGCGCTCTCGCGGTTGGGTTAATCGACCAGCTCCAGCTCCGTGCCCGCATCGCGGATGAGCTGGGTCAGGTCTTCGAACAACGTCTCGCCTTCACCGCGCTTCGCCTTGGCGACGCGGAGCTCCCAGACCTTGCGGTTCGACGCGTGCACCTTGCCGAGCCGCGACTCGAGCCAGCGCGCCGTCTCGTCGTGGCCCAGCATTTCGTGAGAGCGCTTCGCGTTCACCCAGCGCAGCTTCGGCACGTCGAACATCAGGTCGGCGAACGCGTCGAGGGAGCCGTTCCACTTCGGCTCGAAGTGCAGCACGCGGGCGACCTCGTCGCGGAAGCCCTCGAAGTTGTCGAAGCGCGCACCATCAATGGTCGGCACGTTGTCCATGGGGGGATTGTATGGGTGAGTCGCGTGCAATGAGCTACCCGCAGCGTTCTTCGAACCAGAAAGTGCGCCTCGTCATCGGACTGGTGTTGGCCGCCGTGGCGTTCGCCTCGTACCTCTCGAAGAGCACGAAGAACGAGCTGACCGGCGAGGTGCAGCAGGTCTCGCTGACGCCGCAGCAGGAGATCGCCACCGGTCTGGCCGCGGTGCCCTCGATGCAGCGCGAGTACGGCGGGGTCTCCGGCGCGGCCGTCACCCGCTACGTGGCGTCGGTGGGGCAGCGCGTCGTCTCGCGGAGCAGCGCCAGCAAGACGCCGTACCAGTTCCGCTTCATCGTGCTGGCCGACCAGAAGACGGTGAACGCCTTCGCGCTGCCGGGCGGGCCGGTGTTCATCACCGAGGGCTTGTTGCGGCGCCTGCCTGACGAAGCGGCGCTGGCCGGCGTGTTGGGCCATGAGATTGGCCACGTCGTCGCGCGGCACGGCGCGCAGCAGCTCGCGAAGTCGGAGCTGGCGCAGGGCCTCGTCACCGCCACCGCCGTCGCGTCAGACGACCGCCGTCAAGCGCAGCTCGCGCGCGCCGTGAGCGAGCTGGTGGTGATGAAGTACGGGCGCGCCGACGAGCTGCAATCAGACGCGCTCGGGGTGCGCTTCATGGCCGAGGCTGGGTACGACGCCCGCGCGATGGTCGACGTGTTGACCGTCTTGAAGCAACTCGCGGCGGGTGGGCGACAGCCGGAGTTCTTCTCCACGCACCCCGACCCGGAGAACCGCCTCGAGCAGATCCAGGCCGCCATCGACGCGGCGCCGAAGGGCGGCGAGCGGCGCGCCGACGAATTCCGCGCGGCGGTGGGCGGTGAGGCGACGACGAAGCTGCCGCCGGAGGCGCTGCAGACGCTCCAGCGCATCGAGGCGGGCGGGCCGTTCCCCCACGAGCGCGACGGCATCGAGTTCCAGAACCGCGAAGGGCTGCTGCCCGCGAAGCCGCGCGGCTACTACCGCGAGTACACGGTGGAGACGCCCGGCGCGACCACCCGCGGCGCACGGCGCATCATCACGGGGCAGGGCGGCGAGCGGTACTACACCGACGACCACTACGAGACGTTCGTCGACGTCTCTCAGTAGTTGCGCAGGTCGTCGTCGTCGTCGGTGCGCTTGCGCGGCGGCTCTTCAGCCGGCTCCTTCTTCTTCCGGCGCGACGGAGGCGGCTCTTCTTCCTTCGGCTGGGCCTCCTGGCGCGGGCCGTCGTCACGCAGGTCGTTGTCGGAGGTGCTCTTCTTCTTCGAGATCTTCATCTCGATGACCTCGGACTGTTGCGGCGCGTCTTCTTCCTTCTTCGGCGCCGCCGCCTCCTCCTTCTTCGGCGGAGGGGCCGATTCGTCGACCTTCAGCGTGGTGCGGTTCGACTTCGGCACCTCGTCTGCGCGCAGCGTCTCGCGAGACCCCGGCGAGTCGTCGCTGCTGCTCGCGCTGCTGGTGTCTTCGGTGTCGCGTGCCTTCTTCTTCTTGCTGGCGGAGCGCGTGGGCAGGCCGTCGCGGTCGGTCTCGTCGCTCGCGGGCGTGCCGTCGAGCGCGCCGTCGTCGAGCTGGTTGTTCTTGGTCTCCGTCACCCGCTCAGCGCAGCGCCGCGCGGTCTTGGTGCACTTGTTGGTGCACTTCTCGTACTTCTTCTTCATCGCCGTCTGCATCGAGCCGCCGAACTCGATGAGGCAGCCGTCCTTGCACTCGGCGTAGTCGTCGGTGCACTCGTCGGCGAAGGCGGGCATCGCGAGGGCGAGGCTCAGGAGAAATGCGGCACGCATGT
Organism: uncultured Archangium sp.; assembly: GCA_946479335.1. Next base: position 2,066 of record CAMLFP010000091.1, on the reverse strand, counting down.
TGCTCAAGACGAAGGGCATGGGCCTTTTGTTCCGCATGGTGTGTCTCCTCGCCATCGTAGCTGTCTCCACGCAGCCGCAGGCCGTGAAATTCCAGAATGGCGACGTGGTGCTGCAGACCTCGAGGTCGAGCCGCGCGGCGATGATCCAGAAGGTCAGCCGCTCGCCGTACTCACACGCCGGCGTCATCGAGGTCGCGCCCGACGGCGTGTTCGTCATCGAGGCCATCGGCAAGGTGTCGCGCACGCCGTTCAAGCAGTGGGCGAAGCGCGGCGTCGACGGGCGCGTCACCGTGCTGCGGATGAGCCGCCTCACGCCGGCGGAGGGGCAGCGCGTGGTGGCGGAGGCGAAGCGGCAGCTCGGCAAGAAGTACGACGCGCGCTTCCGGTGGGACGACGAGCGCCTCTACTGCAGCGAGCTGGTGGCGAAGGCGTTTGCACGCGGCGCCTCGCGGGAGGTCGGCAAGCTGGAGGTGCTCAAGACGCTCAACGTCACCCGCGTGGAGCTCGAACTGGCACCGTCACTCGGGCTGTCGCCTGATCAGACGTTGCTCACGCCGCAGAGCCTGGCCGACGACGCGCAGTTCACCGCGCTGGCCACGGAGGCCCGGGTCACGGCGCAGCGGTAGCGGCGAGCACCTGTCCGTGAGCTGCCTCAGTACAGCGGGAGCTCGAGCTGCGAGGCGCCCATCTGGATCGCCTGGTCGGCGACGTCGAAGCCGCTCTCCGTCTCCCACGGCGTCGCGCGGTTGGAGTGCACCTCCAGCGCGGGGAAGCTCGACGAGGTGATGTCGAGGCGCCAGCGGCCGCCGGCGGGCAACGTCCACTCGATGGGCCAGAAGTCGATCTCGACGTTGGTGGGCGAGCGCGTCTCCGGGCGCTGCGGCTCGGTGGTGGTGGCGGTGGGCCAGGCCAGCGTCGCGGCCGCCTCACGCACCAGCAGCGCCTTGCCGTCTTGCTCCGCGATGAGCCGCGCGACGAACGCGGTGTCGGGCGCGGTCGACGTCACGCGCAGCTTCAGCTTTGCGGCGCCGGAGAGCCGCTGCGGCTTCTCGGCGACCGCGCTGCGGAAGGTCAGCACGTCTTCGCGCGCGCACGAGTCGTCGGGCAGCTGGTTCAACGGCCCCGGCGTGAAGCCGAGGTAGCGGAAGAAGGCGAACGAGAGCAGCGCCGCGCCGCCGCGCGTGGGCACGGGGTTCGCGGGGTCGAAGCGGTACTGCGCCCACTCGGTGAACTCCGCTTCGCCGAGCGAGCCACCTTCGCAGCCCTGTGCGGCGCTCGCGCGGCCGAGGGGGAAGACCGTCATCGTCTGCTGCGCCCGCGGCCACTGCGGCACGTCGTGCCAGCCCTCGTCGCCGATGCCCCACAGACGCACCGTGCCCGGCGTCAGCGTCTTCAGCGGCTTGCCTTTGAGGTGGTGCTCGAACCACTCGAACATGATGGGCCACTGCGAGAGCCGCTTCGGCGCGGGCCCGTCGTAGTCGCCGCTGACGAAGGTGATGTGGTTCCACGGGCCGACGAGGAACACGCTGTCTTTCTGCGTGGCGAGCCGGTCCCACGACTCCTTGTGCGTGGCGAAGAAGGGCTCGAAGAAGCCGGCGACGAAGAGCATCGGCACCTTCGCCTTCTCCGGCGTCGCGCGGAAGGTGAGCTGCTCCGGCGTGCTCCAGAACGGCGCGCTGGGCGACTGCGCGTGGAGCAGGTCGCGGTACCAGTCGACGCGCTTGCCGATGAACTTCTCGTCGATCTCCATCGCCGGCCGGTGCGCGGCGGCCTTCAGATAGTCGTAGCCCGCGAAGTGGTGCATCCCGCGGTCGGGCATCAACATCGCCCACGCGGTGAGGATCTCGTGGCGGAACAGCCCGCGCTCGTAGAACACCTGCCGGAGGTCGGTGCCGAACATCGAGGGCACCAGCGTCTTCACCTCAGGCGGGAGCTCATCGGCGATGGCCCACTGCACGCACGCCAGGTAGCTCACACCGCGCATGCCGATGTTGCCGTCGTGCCAGGGCTGCGCGACCAACCACTTCATCGCGTCGAGGCCGTCGTCGCGCTCGTGGATGATGGGG
>CAMLFP010000090.1 GCA_946479335.1 uncultured Archangium sp. | reverse complement strand
TGGTGAGCGCCTTCCGCGCCGCGGCCGAGAAGGCCACGCCCACGCCGAACACACTGGAGATGGCGCGCGTGTGGGAGCCGATGAAGCTCGCGCTCAAGGCCGTGCTGCAGGGCGGCGTCTCGCCGGCCGACGCGGGCGCGCTTGCTGATCGCCGCTACCGCGCGTTGAACCGTGAAGCGCCTCCGCCGGCCAATCCGCTCCCGTGGATCATCGCCTTCGCGCTCGGCCTCGTGGCGTGGGTGGTGTGGCAGCGCCGCAAGCCCCGCGCCTCGTACGTCGAAGCCGCGCGTGGGTTGGCCTACGTCGCGCCGGCTGCGCTGGGGTTGTTCGTGCTGGTGATCATCCCCTTCGTGATCGGGCTCTCGCTCTCGCTCTTCCACCACGACGCGGGCGAGTACACCTTCGTGGGCGCGGCGAACTTCACCGACATCCTCTCGTCGAAGGGCTACCGAATCGCGGAGCCGCTCTCGTTCTACTTCACGCTGGTCGTCACGCTGTTGTGGACGGCGGTGAACGTGGTGCTGCACGTAAGCATCGGGCTGTTCCTCGCGATTCTCTTGAAGGAGCCGCTGCTCAAGCTGCGCGCCGTGTACCGCGTGCTGCTCATCGTCCCCTGGGCGGTGCCGAACTACATCACCGCGCTGATGTGGAAGGGCATGTTCCACCGGCAGTTCGGGGCCATCAACGCCATCCTCCAGGCGCTGGGCATCGAGCCGGTGAGCTGGTTCACGCACTGGAGCACCGCGTTCGCGGCGAACGTCATCACCAACACATGGCTGGGCTTCCCCTTCATGATGGTGGTCTCGCTCGGCGCGCTGCAGTCGATCCCCGCTGATCTCTACGAGGCCGCGGAGGTCGACGGCGCCTCGAAATGGACACAGTTCCGCCGCATCACGTTGCCGCTCTTGAAGCCCGCGCTGTTGCCGGCGGTGATCCTCGGCAGCGTGTGGACCTTCAACATGTTCAACATCATCTACCTGGTGTCTGGCGGCGAGCCGGGCGGCGCGACCGACATCCTGGTGAGCGAGGCGTTCCGCTGGGCGTTCCAACGCAACGAGCAGTACGGCTTCGCGGCGGCGTACTCGGTGTTGATCTTCTGCGTGCTCTTCGCGTGGTCGCGCCTCACCAACCGCCTCGCCGGCGAGGAGGCCGCATGACGCGCACGCGCCTGTTCTTGTTGAACGCGGGCCTCACGCTGCTGTGCGCGGCGACGCTCTACCCGGTGCTGTGGGTGGTGAAGATGGCGCTCTCGCCGTCGCAGACGCTGTCGCTGAGCGCGAACCCGTTCCCCGAGAGCATCACGCTCGATCACTTCCGCGACGTGTTGGGCTCCACCGACGCGCAGGGCCGCTGGCTCTTCGGCAGGCAGTTGCTCTCGAGCCTCGTGGTGAGCGGCGCGACGACGCTGGTGGGCCTCGGGCTGTCGGTCACCGCGGCGTACTCGCTCTCGCGCTTCCGTTTTCCCGGCCGCGAACCCGGCATGCAGGTGCTGCTGGTGACGCAGATGTTCCCCGCGACGCTGATGCTGGTGCCGCTCTATTCCATCCTTCAGGGGCTCGGCCTGCTCGACTCCATCGGCGGGCTGGTGCTGGTGTACGCGACGTCATCGCTCCCGTTCTGCGTGTGGATGCTCAAGGGCTACTTCGACACGCTCCCGCGCGAGCTCGAGGAGGCCGCGCTGATGGACGGCGCCTCGCAGTGGCAGGTCTTCACGAAGATCGTGCTGCCGCTGGCGCGCCCTGCCCTCGCCGTCACCGCGCTCTTCAGCTTCATGCAGGCGTGGAATGAGTTCATCCTCGCGGCGACGCTGATCAACGACGAGGCGCGCTTCACGCTGCCCGTCGCGCTCCAACGCTACGTCGGTGAGTACAAGACCGACTGGGGCCACTTCGCCGCCGGAGCGCTCCTCATCTCCGCGCCGGTGATGGCGCTCTTCTTTGCCCTGCAGAAATACCTCGTCGGTGGCCTGACCGCCGGGGCCGTGAAAGGTTGAACGATGAAACTCCGCGCTCTGCTCTTCTCGTTGGTGTTCGCCGCGTGCCCGCCTTCCAACCACTCCGGTGACGACGCCGGCTCGAAGCCCGCGCCGATCCTCACCTCGGTGAGCCCGGCCTCCGGCAGCGTCAACGGAGGCACCACCGTCACCCTCAACGGCACCAACTTCGTCAGCGGCGCGACGGTGAAGTTCGGGAACACCGCGGCCGCCAGCGTCAGCTTTGTCGACGCGAAGAAGCTGACCGCCACGACGCCGGCGGCGAGCGCGGGCGTGGTCTCGGTGACGTTGACCAACCCCGACGGGCAGAGCTCCACGCTGAACAACGCGTTCACCTTCAACACCTCGCAGCAGACGTTGAGCATCACGCAGACGCAGCTGCTCACCGGCAACCTCACCGCGCCAGCGCCGGTGAACCTCCACGTCGCCGCCAGCGTGCTGGTGCCGACGGTCACCGAGGCCACCGGTCAGGGCACGGGCGTGTTGGCGCAGGTCGGCTTCGCCGCGGGCGCCGACTACACGTGGAGCAGCGCTTCGTACCGTGAGGACAACGGCAACCTCGACACCTACGAGGGCGTCATCGCCTTCACCAACCTCGGTGGGTTCACCGTCAAGGCGCGCTTCTCCATCGACAACGGCACCACGTGGGTCGAGACCCCGACCAGCGCGAGCGTCACCGTGACCTCCGCGTCGGTCGACTGGTGCAAGCTGGGCGGCGTGGCGGTGGAGGCGCCGCAGGTATTCACGATTCGATACCCGACGGCGGCTACGACGACGCCGAGCGTCTACGCGCAGGTCTACAAAGCCGGGCGTACCGACGCCCAGCTCGGGGTCGGCGTCGGTATCACTGGCCAGTTCGGCTACGGCACGAACGCCGACCTCTCAACCTGGACGTGGCTCAACGCTGGGTTCAACGCCGATCAGGGAAACAATGACGAGTACGCCGTCACGCTCCCAATCCCCAGCCTCGGTACCTACTTTTTCGCGTACCGCTTCAGCGCCGACAACGGCGAGTGGCTGTATTGCGACGCGAATGGTTCAGATGATGGGTTCTCGCTCGACCAGACGGGCTCGCTGATCGTCGAGCCCGCCGTCATCGACGCCTGCGTTTTCCAGTACCCGAGCGCTGAAACCATCGTCGAGGGCGGCACCACGCAGAACTTGTACGGCCGCGTGCTCAGCTACCAGGTGACTGACTTGAGTGGCTGGTCGCATCTCATTCGCGGACAAGTGGGCTACGGCACGGTCGGCGATCCAAGTGACGCTTCGTGGGTGTGGAGTGGCGACGCGACCTTCAACGTCGAAGCGCCGGGCGGTGCCGATGAGTACCAGCAGACGCTCACGGTGCCCGCCGCGGGGGCCTACAAGATGGCCTGGCGATTCAGCGTCGCCGGCGGAGCGTGGACCTACTGCGATCTCGATGGTTCTACGAACGGCGTGCAGGACACGCAGCTCGCGACCTTGACCGTGAATCCGATCGACGTCACCAGCCTGACGCTGACCGGGGTGACCTCGAGAACCGCGCTGTTGAACAGCCAGACCCCGCCCTTCACCGCGCGCGTTGTGGTTCCGACGGTCACGGATGCGGGCGGCCAGGGGTCCTCCGTCGCTGTCGAGCTCGCGTTCGGCGCAACTGGCACGCAACCCTCGACATGGAGTGGCTGGACGGCGGCGACGTACTCCGGCGACGACACTGACGCTGACCTGTACACCGGGACCCTCACCGCGCCGTCGAGCACTGGAGCGTACGACGTCGCGTACCGCGCGAAGGTGGGTGCCCACGCGTACGTCTATTCGAACGTCGGCTCGCTCACCGTCGTCGACAGCATCACGACGTGCCGCCTCGGCGAGGTCTCGAACCCCGCGCCCGCCAGCGGCGAGCCGCTCACCGTCACCGCCTACGTGCAGACGGCGACTGCCGCACCGCACGTGCAGATCGGCCTCGGCCCGCAGAGCGACAACGCGTCGACCAGCGCCAACTGGGCCTGGAGCGACGCGACGCACGCGCTCGACGCGGGCATGGAGCGGCAGTTCTCCCTCACCGCGCCGCCCGCGTACACCGGCTGGCACGCGCTCTCCGCGCGCCTCGAGCTCGCCGACGCCGGCTGGCTGTACTGCGACCTCAACGGCTCCGACGTCAACGGCTACGAGGTCTCGCAGCAATACGACCTCAACGTCGGCAACCAGACGGCGCTCAGCTTCTGCAAGCTGCAGTGGCCGCCGCAGCTCGACGCGGGCAGCGCGGGCCTCGTCTACGGGCAGGTGTACCAGACGGGCATCACCGAGAACTCGAGCTCGACGGGCACGGAGATCATCGCGCAGCTCGGCGTGGGCTTCGACAACCTCGACCCCGGCTTCGGCTGGAGCTGGACCTCCGCCGCCTTCCACAACTGGCAGACGAACAACTTCGAGTACCAGGCACCGCTGCCGGCCGCCGCGCAGCCCGGCGCGCACTACGCGTACCGCTTCTCACTCGACGGCGGGAGCTGGTGCTACGCGGACTTCGACCCCAACAACGACGGCGCCGCGGGCTCCAACAACGGCTTCAGCGGCGGCACCGCGATGGGCTACGTGACGCCATGAGCACCGGCGTCGTCTACCGGCACACCGTCGAGACCCTCATCAACAACGTGCTGCGCGCGCACGAACTGCTGACGCCCGAGGCCGAGCGCGGGCTGAAGGAGCTCGGCGTCGACCCGGCGCGCGTGCAAGACGTGCCGCTCGCGACGTGGCTCGCGTTGCTGGAATACTGCGCGGCGCTCGGCGCGGCGGGAGATCGCAGCGACGCGGCGCTCATCACGCTCGGCCGCCGGTGGGTCGATGGCTACGTCGAGACGCTGATGGGCAAGACCACGCTGATGGTCGCGCGGTTGATCGGCCCGAAGAAGATGCTGCTGAAGATGGCGGACAACTGGCGCACCACGAACAACTTCTACGTCGCCACCGCCACCGAGCGCGGGCCGAAGCACGTGGAGATCGCGCTCAACGTGGGCGGCGCGGTGCGGCCCTTCAACGCCGGCGTGCTGGGGCGCGTGCTGGAGGTGATGGGCGTCACCACCGGGCGCGTGGAGACCCGCGACGAAGGCGGGAGCTCGCGCTTCTCCATCACCTGGGAGTGAGGCCCGCCGTGACGCCGCCCGACGCGCGCCGCCGCGCACGACTCCCGGCGACGGTGCTCGCGCTGGGCATCACCAGCTTCTTCACCGACATCGCCAGCGAGGCCGTCTTCCCGCTGCTGCCCGGCTTCCTCGCGGTGCTGGGCGCGGGGCCCACCTTCCTCGGGCTGCTCGAAGGCGTGGCCGACGCGGTGGCGGCGTTGCTCAAGTACCAGTCGGGCCGCTGGGCCGATGCCGGCGGCAAGAAGCGCTTCGTGCTGGGTGGCTACGCGCTGGCCACCGTGGTGCGGCCGCTCCTCGCGCTGGCCACCGCGCCCTGGCACGTGCTGACCATTCGCGTGGTCGATCGCATCGGCAAGGGCGTCCGCACCGCGCCGCGCGACGCGCTGATCTCGCACGCCGTCACCGCCGAAGAGAGCGGCCGCGCGTTCGGCTTCCACCAGGCGATGGATCACGCGGGTGCGGTGGTGGGGCCGCTGCTGGCGACGCTGCTGCTGTTCCTCGGCGTGCAGGTGCGCACCGTGTTCGCGCTGACGCTCATCCCCGGGGTGCTCGCGGTCGCGTCGATCTTCGTGGTGAAGGAGGAGCGCGCACCGGCGAAGGGCGCCACCACCGTCGACGACACGCCGCTCCCGGCGCGGCTCAAGTCGCTGCTGGTGATCCTCGCGGGGTTCGCGCTCGCCAACTCCAGCGACGCCTTCCTGCTGCTGCGCGCGGGAGAGCTGGGCGTGCCGACGCCGTGGCTGCCGACGGCGTGGCTGGTGCTGAACCTCTCGAAGATGTTCTGGAGCGCGCGCGGCGGCACGTGGAGCGATCGCACCGCGCGGCACCATCTGATCCTCGCGGGGTGGGCGGTGTACGCGGTCAGCTACACGCTCTTCGCGTTCGCGACGCAGCCGTGGCACGCGTGGGCGCTGCTGGCGTTCTACGGCGCGTTCGCCGGCCTCACCGAGCCGGTGGAGAAGGCGCTGGTGAAGGAGCTCACGCCGAAGTCGCAGCAGGGCCGCGCGTTCGGCGCGTACCACGCGACGCTGGGCGCGATGGCCATCCCCTCCGGGCTGTTGATGGGCGCGGTGTGGCAGTCGTTCGGCGCGCCGCTGGCGCTGGGCATGGGTGCTGCGGTCGCCGGCGTCTCAGCGATCGCGCTCCTCGCGTGGACCCGGCGCGCGTGACGCTCAGGCCCTGAACGCGGCCGCGAAGATGCCGGGGAGGCCCAGCCAGCCGGGCTGACTGCCATACGAGGTGAGCGCCCGGCCCGTGTCGAGCGCGCTGCGCGCCGTCACGAACCACGGCGGCTTGGGGAACAGCGAGAGCTCGCCGTGCGCGATGGACCGCGGGAACGGGCGGAACGGCCCGGTCAGCACCGTGCGCTCCGCGTCGGCGATGAGGAAGCCGTTGTGCACCACGCCGATGCCGCTCTTCACGTCTTGCAGCGTGTGCCCGGGGAAGGCGCCCCACACCGCGTTCGGGTGGAGGAAGGCGATCGCGCTCCACACGTTGATGCCGATGGCGCCGTAGCGCAGCTCGGCGATGGCTTCGTCGAAGGCCGCGCCCATCGCGTCTCGATCTGCGGGGTCGACGATCAGGCTCGCGCCCAGCGTGCCGTCGAGCTGCTCGTTGGCGAACTTCACCGCCGCGCGCAGGAACTCCGCCCCCGTGCCGGGGATCGCGGTGTGCCCCAGCACCGGCGCGAAGTACTCGGTGGTGAAGAGGTCCTTCGAGGTCTTCTCGTTCACCTCGATCAACAGGCGCCCGCCGTGGTGCTCCGCCGCCGGGTACGACTGCTCCGCGAGGCCCAGCTTGCGATCGCTCCCCGGGTACCACGGCGCGCGCGGGGGCAGCGTGTCGAGTACGTCGCGCAGCTCGGCGAGGAAGGCGTCCTTCTGGGCCCAGTCGGAGCTCAAGATGAGCGCCTGCGTCGCGATGCAGTTGTGCCCGCAGTTGTGGAGCCGCTGCGACGCGACGTTCTCGGCCTGGAAGCGCAAGTCGGCCTTGCTCCAGTTGCCGGGCACGATGATGGTCGGCGACACCCCGCCCAGCTCGGAGCTGATGGGCTTCTTGAGCAACGGGTCGTTCGCCGCGCGGCGCTTCGCGGCCTCCTCACCCGAACCCCACACGATGAGGTCGTGCGTGAGGCCGGAGCCGGTGATGTGCACGTGGCGCACCTTCTCGTGCTGCGCGAGGTAGCCGCCCACCGCCGCGCCGCCGTTGACGATGCGCACCACGCCGAACTCGATGAGCGGCGAGAGCGCCTGCTCGTACGCCGCGCGCAACGTGGCGAAGGTCGGGTTCAGCTTGAGGATGCTCGCGCGGTTGAAGGCGACCAGCTCGTAGAGGACATCCAGCGGCCCGATGGAGGTGATGTTGCCCGCGCCCAGCACCAGCCCCACCCCGCCGTTCTCGTTCGTGCGGCGGCTGCCGAGGCCGGCGTTGGCGCGCGCCTGCGCCTCGGTGACGCCGGGCTTGAGCCACACCTCGCCGGAGAAGCCGTTGAGGATCAGCGACTCCTGGAGGTTCGCGGGCAGCACCTTGACGGTGACTCGGCCGCCGGGCGCCGTGCCCATCGCGATGCCGTCGAGCGGCGAGCCCCCAGCGGCGAGGCGCGCCACCGACTGCGCGACCGACTGCAGGCCGCCCAGCATCGCGTAGGGGCCCGACATCCACTCTTCGCCTTCGAGGGCGCCGGCGGGCACCTTCTTCGCGGCGACGGCGGCGTCGGCCCACGCGCGCGCGGCGCCGGCGGTGGTGGCGTGGGTCTTCTCCAACAACTGCGCGCGCTCGCGGAGGCTCAGCGCGGCCCACTTCACCGCGCCCGCCTCGAGCGCGGTCAGCGCCTCATCGAGTTGCTTCGAATCGTCCGACGTGAGTTCAGCCGAGGGGATGGCGGTCATGGTGCGGCCTCCTTTGAAAGCCGCCGCGACCGTACTCCAGGCTCAGGCCTTCTCGCAGGCGTCCGCGCAGCGCTTGCAAGACTCCATACAGGCCTTGCACTCGGCGTGATGCCCCGCGTGCTTCTTGCACGCCGCTTCGCAGTCGCGGCACGCCTTCGCGCAGACCGCGGCGAGCGCCTTGAGGTGCGCGGAGTCTTGCAGCGCGAGCTCGGCGGTGGCGCGGCACAGCGGCAACATCGCGCGCACGGTGGTGGTGCACTCCACGAGCATCTTGTCGCCCGCCTGCAGGCTGCGGATGCAGTGGTCGAGGCACTCGGTGCCGGCGCGGATGCACTCCAGCGCGGCCTCGTAGACTTCCTTGTGCGCGGCGATGCCGGAGGGCTTCACCGTCATCGGCGTGCCGCCATCGGCGGCCTGCGCGAGCGAAGAGAGGAGCACGGCACCAGCGGTGGTCTTGATCGCGTCTCGTCGGTTCATGCAGGCGAACGTGCCGGAAAATGCGCGCCTCCGCGACGCAAAGTGTGCGGGGCCTTCGCGCCCGCACGCAACCGACTCATCGTGCGCGTGACAAAGAAAAAGCCCTGAAGACTTGCGTCTTCAGGGCTTCTTTTCTGCGAGGAGTACGGGACTTGAACCCGTGACCTTCGGCGTGACAGGCCGACGTTCTAACCAACTGAACTAACTCCCCATATTCACACTGTCGTTAGGCGGAACAGGGCTCGAACCTGCGACATTCGCCGTGTAAAGGCGACGCTCTACCAACTGAGCTATCCGCCCTCGCTATGTCTCCCTGCCCGTCCGCCAAAAGCGCGGCGCATGTACGTTTTCCGTTTCGGCGTGTCAAACACATTTCTACGCGAAAACCTGCGTTGATGGACGGCCCATGTTCCTGCTCCTGACCCTGACCCTCGCCGCGGTGCCCACCACGCCCGCGGAGCTCGCCGCGATGACCGAAGCCGATCGCCGCGCGCGCCTCTCCCAGCTCTCGCGGGAAGAGGTCGAGCAGGTGCTGCGCGACACGCCGCCCGACGCGCTCCTCAAACTCTCGGCCACCGCCATCAACGCGCTGGGCACCTACGAGTACACGATGGTGAAAGAGGAGCGCATCAACGGCACCGTCAAGCCCGCGCAGACCATCCTCGTCACCATCCAGGAGGCGCCGCAGGCCATCCGCCTCGAGTACCTCAAAGGCCCCGGGGCCGGCCGGAAGGTCATCTTCAACGCCGCGGTGAAGGCGAAGGCGTTCAAGGTGCGCGAGGCCGGCTTCCTCTCGTTCGCGCCGATGTGGCTCGACGTGAACTCCCCGCTGGCCAAGGGCGACAGCAACCACACCGTGCCCGAAGCGGGGCTGGGCGCGCTGGTGCGCCGCCTCCAGGGTGAACAGGCGCGCGCGGCCGGCAAGCTGACGGTGACGCACGAGGGCTGGCGCGACGACGGGCAGTTCTGTTCGCTCTACGTCTCGGGCGCGAAGACCGAACACGCGTCGACGCGCATCTGCACCGACGTCAAGCTCGGCGTGCCGATGCGGGTGGAGGGCTTCGACCCCCAGGGCCAGCTCCTCGAGCGCTACGTCTTCTCGGGTCTCAAGCCGGTGCGGGCTGATTCGAAGACCTTCGACCCCGACCAGGGGCTGTAAGGTCTCGCGCCCCGAATGATCGACTACGACCCGCATCACTGGCGCACCACGTTCTTCGCCGTCCGCGGCACCATGCTGGGCGTCACCGCACTCCGCAGCGCCGTGGTCACGCTGCTGGCGACGCCGCTGCTGCTGCTCCACTTCTACCGGGAGCCCTTCACCTTCCCCAACCCCACCGCGGTGCACGGCTTCGTGGGCACGGCGCTGGGGCTGCTCCTCGTCTTCCGCACCAACCAGTCGTACGACCGCTGGTGGGAGGGCCGGAAGCTGTGGGGCGCGATGGTGAACACCTGCCGCAACCTCGCGCGCGCCGCGACCGTGCACCTCGAGGGCGAGCGGCTGACGCGCATCATCCAGCTGACGCAGGCCTTCCCCGCCGCGAGCATGGTGACGCTGCGCCGCGAGCCCTGGGCGCCGGGCGACGTGCACCCCGACGACGCGCGCTTCATCTCCGCGCGCAACCACGCGCCCACGGCGATCTGTCAGCGCATCACCTGGCACCTGCGCGAGGAGCTCAAGGCGGGCCACCTCTCCGACATCGTCTTCACGCAGCTCGACGCCAACAACCAGCTGCTGGTCGACATCATCGGCGCGTGCGAGCGCATCCATAAGACGCCGCTCCCGTTCGCGTACGTGGTGCACCTCCGGCGCGCGCTGGTGCTGTACTGCGCGAGCCTCCCGGCGGCGCTGGCCGCCAGCCTCGGGTGGTGGACGCTCCCCGCCGTCTTCGCCGTCACCTACGTGCTGCTGGGCATCGAGGAGATCGGCGTGGAGATCGAAGACCCCTTCGACGGCGACGAGAACGACCTGCCGCTGGAGCGCATCACCGCGGGGATCCAGAGCAACGTCGGCAGCCTCGGCGAGCGCGCGGGCTCATGAGCCTCATGGCGTGAGGTGCATCGAGAGGTCGATGAGCCCGCCGACCACCACGCCGCGGTGGTTGGCCGGGTCGTTGAGGCCGAAGAGGGGGATCACGTACGGCGTGAGCCCCAGCTCGAAGTTGACGCGCTTCCCGGGGTTCTTGAAGTTGAAGCCCACGTAGCCGCCGATGATCGGCCCCATCGAGAAGAACGACGGTGTACGGCCCGCGCCGCTGGGCGCCGACTTGTAGTCAGGCCCGTAGTTCAGCGAGACGCCCAGCGTCGGCCCGAAGAGGACGTCAGCCGGGCCCTGCGTCTCATGGCGGAAGCGCAGGCTCGCCGAGGGCTCGAACTGCAGCATCTTGAACGCCGCCCCGAAGAGGATGGGCCGCATCACCGGCACGTCGACGTCGAGGCTGACGCGCGCCGCGAGGGGCACCTGGAAGAAGAACGAGAGATCCGCCGCGGGGCCGCCCTTCACGCCTGGCGGTGACGCGACGCACATGCGCACGTCGTCGTAGCGCCCGCCCGCCCGCAACCGCGCGCCGAGGTTGAACACGCCCGCCTCGTCTGCGCGCGCCACCTGCGCGACGGTGAGCAGCGCCGCCACTGAGACCACCGCGCTACGCGACCGGAGGGTTCTCATGCTGCGTGAGATGCAGCCGCCGCAGGTTCGGTTCGCGACTCCGCCGTCAGCGGAACGCGTACTTGAGGCCGAACTGCGCCATGAACGGCGCCTGCGGGCGCGCCCCCAGCGGCCGCCGCGAGACGATCGCCGCCGAGTTCGTGAGGTTGGTGCCCGTGAAATAGAACTTCACCGGCCCCGCCTCGAAGGACGCCGTGGCGTCGAGGAGGAAGCGCGCCGGCACCCGCACCGCGTCGGGCACCGCGCCGTACCCGGCGATCTCGCGCACCTCTCCGTAATACATACCGCCGACGCCCAGCTCGACCGGGCCCTTGCTGAAGCGCAGCCGCAGCTGGCCCTGATGCACGGGGATGTACGGGAGCTCGTAGCCCGCGCGCACCGAGCCCCACGACGGCTCCTGCGAGACGAAGTCGGTGAGGAACTTCGCCGACGTCAGCGTGTAGGTCAGCTCCGCCGCACCGCGGATGCCCCAGAACAGCGTGCCGCGGATGCTGGCCAGCGCCTCCACGCCCAGCACGCGCGCGTGGCCGCCGTTGAACTGCTGGTTGATGGAGTTGATGAGGCAGCCCGACGAGTCATTGCAGCTGCCCACGATGTTCTCGTACTCACTCCAGAAGCCGATGGCCTCCAGCCGCAGCCCGCGCCGGGCGAAGCGCAGACCCGCCTCGGAGTTGATGGCGCGCTCCGGCAACGCCCCGGCCTGCCCCGGCGTGGGCGGGCTGAAGCCCTGGTGCACGCCCGCCAGCATCGAGAGCCCGAAGTCGAACGAGTACACCGCGCCGAGCCCCAGCAGCGGCACCACGTTGAGCTGCCCCGCGCGCGTCACCAGCGTGCGGTCGGTGAGGTGCGCGTCGAAGAGCTCCACCCGCACGCCGGGCGAGACCAGCAGGTTGCCCCACTGGATGCTGTCGGAGACGTGCGCGGAGAAGCTGCGAGTCCACGCGGTGTTGTCGTTGATGACCTGCGCGTCTTCGCCGTTCCACACCAGGTTGCCGCCGCGCATGTCGTAGCCGCTCTGCGAGTGCACCCGGAGGATGTCGTCGTGGTGGAAGCGCACGCCGAACTCGAGGTCTTGCGACACCGGCCCGGTGACGGCCTTGAAGCTGCCCGTCGACTGCACGCCCTGCGAGACGAACTCGCGGTGGTTGGTGAGGAGCAGCAGCTGCTGATCGCGGCCCACGCTGTCGCGCTCGCCGGCGAGGATGGCGGCGTACTCCGCGCGCTGCGGGTCGGCGGAGAACGAGAGCGTCGAGTACACGTCGGGCCCGCGGCGGAAGTGATCGACGCGGAACCAGGTGCGGTTGAAGTCCATCCGGTAGACGTCGGTCTTCAACTGGAAGTTCTCGCCCAACCACAGCCGGTGCGTCAGCACGCCCTGCGTGCGCCACCACTTCATGTCGTCGAGCTGGCTGGACGCGTAGCGGCGGTACGGCGTCTTCGCGAAGTCGGCGTTGGAGATGCCGAGGTACGTCTCGTGCGAGTCCTCCGTGGAGAGGCTCAGCTTGAGCTGCAGCTCCTGCCGCGCGAAGTCACTGAAGCTGTGCGCCCAGCGGCCCTTCAGCATCAGCTCGTTCTTGTCGAAGCCGGTGTTGCCGCCGCCGTCGAGCTGCTTGAAGCCGGTGCTGCCGAGGTGCACGTACTCCACCAGCGCGCCGAGGTTCTCGTTGCCGTAGCCGACGACGCCGTGGAACTTCGCGTAGCCGTAGTTGCCCATCGCGAGATCGGTGTCGATCTCCAGCTGGCGCGGCACGTCGCGGGTGCGCAGGTTCAACGCGCCGCCGATGGTCTGCGGCCCGAAGCGGATCGCTGCCGGCCCCTTGTAGACCTCCACGCCCACCATGCGGGTGATGAGCGGCGTGTAATAGGCGTCGGGCGCTGAATACGGCGCGGGCGCGAACAGCACGCCGTCTTCCATCAAGGTGATCTTCGCGGAGCGCTCCGCCGCCACGCCGCGCATGCTGATGTTCGGGCGCAGGCCGTAGCCGTCTTCTTCGCGCACGTAGACGCCGGGCACGCCCTGCAGCACGCGGTTGAGATCGTTCGACTCCTGGCGCTCGAGCTCTTCTTTGCCGATCACCTGCGCGGAGCCCGCGATGCGGCGCACGTCGATGCCGCGCTCGCCGACGACCACCGTGTGCCGCTGGGGAGTGCCTGCGTCGCGCACCTCCTCGGCGACCGCATCCGCGTCGAGGGTAACCGGCTCGGCGGGCGCCGCGTCGAGGCCCGCATCGGCGTCAACCTGGCCCGTCGCCAGCGCCGCCGTCATCGTGAAGAGAAGCCACATCGCGTTGAAATCCAGTCTTCAATCTTGCAAATCATTCGCAAGATGGCGGGCGCCAATACCTGCGAGCACCGTGAGGCGTCAAGCGGTACACCGCCCCACGTGCGTTGGTTCTTCATCGTGTTGCTGCTCGCCGGGTGCCGCATCGAGCGCGCGTCGCCCGGCGGGGTGGAGCCCGGGCCGCGGGCGCAGCACGGGGAGCTGTGGATCTACACGTCGATGTACCGGCACGTGGTCGACGCGCTGGAGCCGAAGCTGCAGGCGGCGCTCCCGGGCGTAACGCTGCGGTGGTTCCAGGCGGGCAGCGAGAAGGTGACGGCCCGGCTCGAAGCGGAGTTCGCCGCGGGGGGCACGCCCTGCGACGTGCTCCTCACGTCAGACCCGTTCCTCTACGAGCGCTTCAAGGAGGAGCAGCGGTGGTTGCGCTACGTGTCGCCCGACAGCCTGCGGGTGCCGCGGCGCTACGTCGATCTCGACGGCCACTACGCGGCGGTGCGGCTCTCGACGATGGTGCTGGTGCACCGCGACGGCGCGCCCGCGCCTGCGTCTTTCGCCGAGTTGGCGGAGCCGAAGTGGCGCGGGGAAGTCGTGCTCGGTGATCCGCTCACCAGCGGCACCGCATTCTCGTGGGCGCTCTCGATGCAACACACGCTGGGCGCCGACTACTTCGCCAGGCTGCGCGCGAATGACGCGCGCGTGGTGGGCGGGAACGCAGCGGTGCTGCAGAAGCTGGAAGGCAGCGAGGCGAAGGCCGGCGTGCTGCTCCTCGAGAACGCGCTCGCGGCCCGCGTGAAAGGCAGCCCCATCGGCATCGACTGGCCAGCCGACGGCGCGGTGGTGGTGCCGGGCGACGTGGGCATCTTCGCCTCCAGCAAGAACCCCGAGGCGGCGAAGGCCTTCGTCGATGCGCTCTATTCGCGGGAGGTGCAGGAGCTCATCGCGAACGTCGGCGGCATGCACGCCGTCGACCCTCGCGTCTCCGCGCCCGGGGATGCGCTCTCGCTCGACGAACTCCTGCAGCGGAGCGCACCGTGGGACGACGAGGTGCTGCAGTTGGGCGTGCGCAACGGCGCGAACGTGAAGGCCGACTTCGCGAAGGCCTTCGCGAAATGAAGCGCGTGGCGCTCTCCGCGTTGTTGGCGGTGTTCTTCGGCGTGCCGCTGGCGTTGCTGTTGCGTCAGGGCGGCGCGCCCGCGGGCTGGTGGCTGGATCTGTGGAGCAGCCCGGAGAACCTCCTCGCGCTCGGAGGAACGCTGGAGACCTCGTTCGGCGCCGCGGCGCTGGCGCTCACGCTCGGCGTGCCGTTGGCGCTGCTGTTGGGGCGTACGGATCTCCCGGCGCGGCGCGGGTTGGAGACGCTCTTCACCCTGCCCGCCGCGCTGCCGCCGTTCATCCTCGGCATGGGCTGGGTCTCGCTGGCGAACCCGCGCGCCGGGTTGCTCAACGTGCTGCTGGGCCAGGGGACCTTCGACATCTACGGGCGCGGCGGCATCGCCTTCGTGCTGGGCACCGCAGGGTTGCCGCTGGTCTTCCTCCCGACGCGCGCGGCGCTGGCGCGCATCGACTCGTCGCTCGAAGAGGCGGCGCGCATCTCCGGCGCCGGCCCTGCGCGTGCGCTGCTGACGGTGACGTTGCCGCTCGCGCTGCCGGCCGCCTTCTCGGGCGCGGCGCTGTGCTTCCTGTTCGCGGCGTCGGCCTTCGGGGTCCCCTACCTGCTGGGCGTCACCTCGACACCGCCGACCCCGACGCTGACGACGCGCATCTACTCGGAGGTGCTGATGGGCGGCGGCCTCGCGCGCACCGTCGTCGTGAGTCTGCAGCTGCTGGCGCTCGCTGCCGTGGTGCTGGGGGTGAGCCGGCTGCTGGCGCGGCGCGGCGCGGTGCGGCTCTCGAGCGGCAAGGGGATCTCGGTGCGGCCGCTGGCATTGGGTCGCGCGCGTGCGCCGCTGTTCGCCGCGGTGTCGCTGGTCGCACTCATCGTCGTGGTGCTGCCGTTGCTGGCGGTCGCGCTGACGTCGGTGCAGCCGGTGTGGGGCCGCTTCACGGGCCTCACGCTGAAGCACTGGAGCGCGGTGCTGACCAACCCGAACACCGTCAACGCGGCGCTGCGCAGCTTCACGTTGGCATTCGCCGCCGCGGCGCTGGTGACCGCGCTGGGGCTGGCGCTGGCGTCGACGCGCTCGCGCACGCTGGAGCTGATCTCGGGCGCGCCCTACGCCATCCCCGGAACGGTGCTGGCGCTGGCGTTGATCATCGCGTTCTCACGCGACGTGCGCTTCGTGTTGCTGGAGCGCGTGGCCTTCGTGTTGGCCATGGGCAACACGCTGTGGCTGTTGCTGGTCGCGTACACCGTGAAGCACCTCGCCTTCGGCGTGCGCAACGCCGCCGACGGGCTGGCGCAGGCCGACCCGTCACTCGCCGAGGCTGCGCGGCTCTCGGGCGCCACGCCGCGCCGCGCGTTCTTCGACGCCGTGCTGCCGCAGCTGCGCGCGCCGCTGGCCGCCGCCTTCACCGTCACCTTCCTCGCGTGCGTCACGGAGCTGACCTTGAGCGTGTTGTTGGTCCCCACCGGTCGCGACGTGCTGGGCACGTTGCTCTTCGAGCTGCAGAGCTACGCCGACCCTGGCGCCGCGGCGGTCATCGCGTGCGCCTTCGCGGCGCTGGTGGTGGCGGTGCAGCTGGCGCGCGGCGCGAAAGCTGGGGCTC
>CAMLFP010000089.1 GCA_946479335.1 uncultured Archangium sp. | reverse complement strand
ACACACTCCCCAAAAACCACAAACTATAACACACCAACATATCACTCAACCCACACGCGCTGGTGCTGGCGGGCAAGGAGCTGGTGGCCGGTTCGCTGGAGACCGGCGCGATCGATGTGCTCAATGTCGACACGGGCGCGCTCCGCGTGAGCCTCGAGCCCGGGCCCGGCACGCCGATCATCGGCGGCTCCACCGAGAAGTACGCCGCGCAGATCATGAACGGCAAGGCGCCGCGCGCGCTCGCGTGGTCGCCGAAGGCGCGCGCGCTCTTCGTCTCCTCCATCGGGCCGAACATCGGGCCGAACGCCGACCGCATGGAGGTGTCGATGAACGGTGGCGTCGGCGCGGTCTCACTCAACAAGGGCTGGCTGCGGCACCGCGGGTTCGGCGCCGGCATCACCGAGGGCCTCGCCATCGACGACGCGCGCGGGCTGCTCTACGCGGCCGACATCGGGCTGGGCCTCGTCCGCGTCATCGACGTGAAGAAGCTCGCGAGCGGCGACGCGACGAAGGCGGAGCTCCAGGCGCTGCCGCTGGTGCCGCCGTCGAACTTCCCCCTCGCGCGCCCGCGCGAAGACTTCGGGGTCAAGGGCCGCGCGGGCGTCTCGTTGCACACCGGCCCGCGCGCGCTGCTGCTCTCGCCCGACGCGAAGACGCTGTACGTGTTGGAGCGCTTCACCGGCTCGGTGGCGGTGGTCGACGTGAGCGCCCCCGGGAAAGCGGTGTGGAAGACGCAGTGGCCGGTGGTCAACCCGCTGACCCAGCCGACGCGCCGCATGGGCCAGGTGCTGTACCACGCCGATCTCGGCCAGACCGCGATGAGCTGTGACGCATGCCACCTCGAAGGCCACAACGAGGGCGTGCTGTTCGCCAAGACCAACCCGCTGCGCGTCTACCGGAGCCCCACCTTGCGCGGCAGCCGGGAGACGCCGCCGTTCTTCACGCCCGCGTCGACCTTCTCCATCGGCGAGACCATCCGCTTCGTCGGGTCGAGAAATCGGTACCACAACCCTGACCCGTCGCCGCAGGAGATCGAGGCGCTGACGCTGTTCGCCTCGTTGATCCCCACGCTGCCGAACCCCTTCGTCACCGAGAGCGGCGCGCCGGCGGAGAACGTGACGCTCCCCGACGGGCATCAGGGCAACCCGCGCAACGGGCTCGCGCTCTTCGAGGGCAAAGCAGAGTGCAGCGGCTGTCACCCTGCTCCGCTCTTCACGATGGATCAGACCGAGGCGACGCGCGGGCGGTTCATCGACGTGGGCACGCCGCACCTCCTGCCGGTGCGCCCCGAGCAGCAGAACGCGCTCTTCGCGGGCTTCGGCACCCCGTCGCTCGCCGGGAGCTGGGACGTCTTCCCCATGCTGACCACAGGGCTCGCGGGCCTCGGCGTGCGCGACGACGGCGCGGTGCGGGTCGACGCGCCGTTCGCGTTGCGCGTCGCGGTCGAGAAGTGGGCGCCGAAGCACGGCCGGGCGGATCTCCTCACGCCGCAGGAGCGCGATGATCTGCTCGCCTACGTCATGTCCCTCTGAGTCATCTGCCCCGACACCGCGAAGCCACCGACTCATGTCTCCCTTTGATCTGCGCAGTCGCTACACTGTCAAAACCATGCGGCGTTCTGCCTTCCTCGCTCTGCTGCTGTCTCTCAACGCGTGCACCAACAGCGGGCTCTACGCAGCAGGCGCCGGCGGCCCGGGCGGGCCCGACCGCGCGGAGTTCAAGGGCATCGCGTGCGTGCCGCAGGCGGCGGGCGAGTCATTCCCTGTGAAGGTGCTCTACGCGCTCGAGGGCGGCGCGGGCGTCGATCGCGCCATCGTCGGTGGGGTCAGCGACGCGCTCAGCACCGTCACCTCGCAGTTCGCCAACCCGTACATCTCGTTCTCCATCGTCGGCTACCACTCCATCGCCACGGGTTTTCAAGGCAGCTTCGTGCGTGATCAGCGCATCGCGCAGGCCATCGCGCAGTACGGCGCCTTTCAGGAGCCGGGCCCGGTGTCGGCGCGCGCGCCCCTCAAGCTCGCGGAGAGCATCATCAGCGGCGACATGCAGACCGGCTGCCGGGGGCTGGTGGCGCGCACGCGCTACTACGTGGTGCAGGTCATCCTCTCGCCTGACACGAGCTGCGCGAACCCCATCTACAACGCGGGCATCAACGCGCAGTGCAACGCCTTCCTCCCCGACGACGCGCAGTGCAGCGCATGCGAGTTGGAGCGCGTGACGCAAGACCTGAAGGCCCTCGTCTCGAAGTACAACGCGGGCGAGGTGACGGTGCAGCCGCTCTACATCCACTCCGGAGACGCCGACATCACCACCCGCTACCAGGCCGCGGCCATCGCGCGGGCCGGCGGCACCGAGCTCATCGAGGTCTCGCCGGAGAACATCACCTCCGCGCTGGCCAGCCTCAACTACGCCTCGCTGCAGCGGGAGCTGGTGCTCAAGCGCGTGGTGGCGATGAACCGCAACATGCTCTCGCGCAACGGCGAGGTGATGGTCGACTCCGATGGCGACGGGGTCAGCGACGCTGACGAGGCGACGCTGGGCCTCGACCCGACCAACGTCGACTCCGACGGTGATCGCATCAGCGACGGCGTGGAGCTGCGCATGGGCCTGCCGGGCAACCCCGAGCAGATGTCGCTCGACACGCCGCGCGGCTGCAACCCGGAGCTCGACAGCGACGGCGATCGCCTCAACGACTGCGAAGAGCGCGTGCTGGGCACCGACGCCTGCATCGTCGACACTGACGGCGATGGGCTCCCCGACCTCGTGGAGCAGCTCGGCGGGTCGAACCCACTCATCCCCGAAGATCTCGAAGATGACGACCGCGACGGCCTGACCAACGTGCTCGAGGTGCAGTCGCACACCGACCTGCTCTCCGCCGACATCGCCTTCCAGAAGGAGCGCGGCTACGGCTACGCCATCAAGCCCGCGCCGAAGACCGTCGACGGCCGCAACTGCTACGAGATCGACATCTACAACGTCAGCCTCGGCGGCACGTTGGCGCGCCCATCTCCCGATGGCCTGGGGCTGGACATCGCCAAGGGCACCAACGACGTCTTCATCTACTTCCAGGCCGGGCGCGAAAATGATCCACGCGGCAACGGCATCGGCTCCAGCTGGGTGCCGCCCGACGTGATCTTCAACCCGCCGTCCTCTCGGAGCCACAACGGCCCCTGGGAGTTCACGCCTGACGACTTCGTGGTCGGGTTCTGATCCAAAACCGAGGGTGAGGGGTCGGCTCCTCACTCGCTCTGTGGGGCCAGCCCCCCAAAACCTGCAAATCGGCCTCGTAACCAGCTGGAATATCAAGCAACCCCGGGTTGGATCGCACTTTGCTTTGTCTCGCCGCCGGAGGAGCCAACCACAATGAAACTGAACACTCTCTGTCTCACCGTCGCCGCCCTGAGCTTCACTGCGCTTCCTGCGCTGGCACAGAACATCAACAACCCCGAATGCCTCGGCACGCAGTGCGGCGCGCCGAAGGAAGAAGGAGGCGGCTGCGGCTGTGGCTGCGGTTGCTCGGTGTGGGTCGCCTACACCGACGACGGCGTGACGCTCTCGTACACCGACGACGCCGACGGCGACGGCAAGTCTGACGACCACGACAACTGCCCGTTCACGCCGAACCGTGATCAGACCGACGGCGACGGCGATGGCGTCGGCAACACCTGCGACAACTGCTCGGCGGCCTCGAACTTCGCGCAGCTCGACTCCGACGGCGACGGCATGGGCGACACCTGCGATGACGACATCGACGGTGACTCGATCGCCAACGCGCTCGACAACTGCTCGACGATCCCCAACTCGCCGCAGGCCAACATCGACGGCGACGCGTTCGGCGACGTGTGCGACGACGACGACGACAACGACAACGTCCCCGACGTGCTCGACAACTGCCCCGGCGTCTCGAACCCGCAGCAGCAGGACATGAGCGGCGACGCGCGCTGCAACGCCGACTCCGACGGCGATGGCATCAACGACGCGTTCGACCTCTGCCCCACGGTCTCGAACGCCAACCAGGCCGACACCGACAACGATGGCGTCGGCGACGTGTGCGACAACGACATGGACAACGACGGCGTGTTCAACGGCGCCGACAACTGCCCGCTCAACGGCAACCGCAACCAGGTCGACGACGACGGTGACCTGCTGGGCGACGCCTGCGACTCGCACTACTGCGTGGTGACCGACGCGTCGAACCCCGAAGACTGCCTCGACCCGCTGTCGGCCTTCCGCGTCAGCGCCGGTGGCCACATCACCCTCAAGGCCGGCCAGAAGTTCACCCTGCCCATCTTCGCGAACCGCAACGGTGCGGCCATCGAATACACGTGGACCGTCGTCAGCCGTCCCCCCGGAAGCAAGGCTGCGGTCACCAACCCCGAAGGCGTCGTCTCGCTCTCGCGCCACTGGCAGTACGCGTACACCGAGGGCAGCGTCCCGGCCTTCACGGCGGACGTCGCGGGTGACTACAACATCCAGCTCCAGGCGCACCTGAGCTTCCCCGACCGCGCGTACCCGCAGAACAGCGACTCGACCTCCACCATCGTGATGACCACCACGCAGGGTGACGGTTCGACCAAGGGCAACGGCTGCACCACCGTGCCCCTCGATGGTTCGCTGGCGATGCTGGGCCTCGGTCTGCTGGGCCTCGTGCGCCGCCGCCGCTAAGCGAGAGGTCTTGGCTCACGGCTCCTTCGATGTCTTCGCCTCCCGCCAGCAATCGCTGGCGGGAGGTTTGTTTTTGCAGTGAAGTTTCGCGGCCGGTCTTCAAGTGAGGTGTGTGTGAAGAGCCTTCGTTCCAACCTCCTGGCAGCTCTCCTCGCGTTGACGGCGTGCACCGATGCGCTGGTGCAGCGCCCGCCGAAAGACGACACCAACGTCGACAACAAGCTGCAGGTCTCGGGGCGCGTCTGCACCTCGGAGCCCGACCCTGACGGCTTCCCGGTGAAGGTGGTGCTGATCGTCGACCAGTCGGGCTCGATGTGCATCTCCGACCCCCCCGGCAGCCAGGGGCAGATGGGCTTCTGCGAGATGTACGGCACCGTGCCGCCCGGCGTGACCCAGCCCGCGCGCGTGCGCGCCATCAACCGGCTCCTCGACCAATTCGACGGGCAGCCCAACGTCACCGTCGCGGTGGTGCCCTTCGAGACCAACGTGAAAGACCCGTGGCCCGACGCGACCGGCGCGGGCGCTGATCGCTTCGGCCGCCCCGATGGAGATCTCCGCACGCGCATCAACAACCTGCAGTCGCAGCTGGGCAAGGGCACCGACTACCAGGGCGCGCTCGCGTACACCTACGCGCTCATCTCGAGCGACATCAACCTCACGCAGCAGAACAACCCGGCGGCGCTGCCGCGCACGCGCTACGTGGTGGTGTTCGTCACCGACGGCGTGCCGTACCCGAAGTGTTCCGCCAACGACAACCTCACGCAGTACGCCGACGATCTGAACCCCGACCTGACGTGGGCCGACTCCATCGGCTCGGGCGACTTCTGCAACCTCATCGACCCCAACGACCCCGACGCCATCACCGGCTTCGTGTCGGGCACCGATCGCAACCAGAACTACCAGCTCTTCAGCTACGTGAAGCAGATCGTCGACCTGAAAGATCAGAACAACGTGGGCGACGTGCGCTTCCACACGGTGCTGATGTTCAACGAGGAGGCCGTGCGCAACTGCGGCCCCATCTGCCAGGACATCTACGGTGAGTACGTGCGGTGGCCGGGCCCGGTGCCGGTGGCTGACGGCCCGCAGGCCGCGCACACCATCGCCGCGTGGACGTTGCAGCAGCTCGCCCAGCGCGGCAACGGCGTGTACCAGGAGTTCACCGACTTCGCGGGCATCGGCCAGTTGAACCTCGGCGCGCTCGACTACTCGTCGCTCTTCTCACCCAACGTCATGAAGTCGTTCTTCGCGCAGGCGATGTCGAGCGAGGCTGGCGAGTCGGGCCGCGTGGTCGACACCGACGGCGACGGGCTGGTCGACGAGCTCGACAACGACTTCACGTACGGCACGAGCCGCTACGAGCCCGACCTCGACGGCGACGGCTTCGACGACTTCTTCGAGGTGAAGCACCTCAGCGACGGCTTCCAGCCCACGAAGCCCGACGGCCGCGGCTGTGACCCCAACTCGCCGCTGACGCCCGGCTGCATCTCGCGCGACACCGACGGCGACGGGCTCTCGCAGTACGCGGAGACCTACCTCGGCACGCGGGCCACGCTGGTCGACACCGATGGCGACGGGGTACCCGACGGCCTTGAGTCGAAGTACGGCCTCGACCCCACGGTGCGCGTGCTGGGCGGCTACGACACCGACGGCGACGGCCTGCCCGACCCCGAGGAGTTCCGCATCGGCAGCAACCCGGTGCGCCCCGATCGCCCGTACCAGGAGAAGGCGGGCTACCAGTACAAGCTGACCGCGACGCCGGAGGGAAACCACTACTGCTATGACTTCACGGTGAGCAACCTCCAGCTGGTGACGCCTCCGAATCGCTCGGGCCTCACGCAGGGCTACAACCTCTTCAAGCTGTGGTTCGCCGAAGCGCCGGAGAGCGGCGTCGCCACCGACTACGGCGTGTGGCGCGCGGCCTGCTTCTGGTCACAGTACGACCCGCCCGCGGTGCGGGTGCCCGCCGGGCCGGCCATCGACGATCTCAACGACGGCGACTTCCAGCGCCCGAGCGACATCAGCGACCAGAACGAATACGAGAGCAACTGCCTCGGCATTCCTCCTTCGAGGGCCCAGTGAAGCGGCTCTTCGCGGCGTTCATGGCGGCGGCGTTCGCGGGGGCGTGCACCAACACGTACCTGTTCGACGAGCGGCGTGATGATCAACTCCCGCGCGATCGCGCGCTCACGCTCGAAGGTGAGTTCTGCACCCCGTCACCCAACGAGGTGGTGCGGCCGATCAAGATCGTCGTCGCGATGGACGCGTCGCAGTCGATGAACATCACCGACCCCAACGGCACGCGCGCCACCGCGACCATCTCGCTGCTCGAGACGCTGCCGCAGGAGCCGGAGATCAGCTTCGCCGTGCTGCTCTTCGCGGGCAGCACCAGCGCGTGGCTGACCAAGAGCGGCCAGCCGGCGTTCGACCGCATCACCGACCTCACCGCGAACGACCGCCTGCAGCTGGAGCAGCGCATCCTCAACTTCACGGTGCCGGGCGACGAGACGAACCGCGACTCGACCGACTTCGTGAAGCCGCTGTCTGACCTCTACGCGCTCATCAACCAGGACATCGCCAACACGCGCCTGGCCGCGGGCAACGACGAGACGCGCGCGCGGTACTCGGTGATCTTCCTCTCCGACGGGCACCCCACGAACAATCAAGACGACGAGCTGCTGTGCGGAGACGCGGTGCGCCGTATCCGCCAGCTGAAGGATCTCGCCGACGACGTGCAGGTCAACACCGTGCACGTCTTCACGCCGACGCAGCCCATCGCCTCTTCGGCGTGCAGCTTCGACGGGGGCGTCACCATCCCCGTCGGGGGGAGCACCTGCGGTATCCCCACGTTGCCGCCGGGCAGCTGCCCGCTGCTGGTGGTCAACAACGACGCCGATCGCCTGAACCAGATGGCGGACCTCGGGGGCGGCAACTTCCGCGACTTCCGCAACAACGAGGCGGTGAACTTCCTCAACTTCAGCTTCGGCCAGGTGCGGCGCACCTTCGTGTTCGACAAGCTGGTGGTCTCGAACCTGTCGGCGCCGGCAGGCAGCCCGCTCGACCTCGCCGACACCGACTCCGACGGGTTGCTCGACAACGACGAGTTCCGCGAGGGCACGGAGCCGTGGGTGGCCGACACCGATGGCGACGGTTTCTCTGACGGCGTGGAGGTCTTCTTCCGCGAGCGCGGCGCCGACTTTACGCCGAACCAGATGGCCGACCCCGACGGCGGCGGGCTCGACCCGGGCTGCCCGCCGGAGCTGCGCGGCGTCGACTCCGACTGCGACACGCTCAACGACTGCGACGAGCAGATCATCGGCACCAACTCGCGCCGGCCCGACTCCGACGACGACGGCATCCCCGACGCGGTGGAGTTCAAGCTCGGCAGCCAGGCCGCCTCGAAGGACCTCACGCAGGACCCCGACAACGACCGCCTCCCGACGGGCGACGAGTTGATGATGCACATGAACCCGCTGGTGGCCGACAGCGACAACCTCTCGGTCGACGGCTATCGCTACGACGTCAAGAAGAAGGCGGGGCTGGAGGCCGATGGGCGCCAGTGCTGGACCTTCAAGGTCAGCAACGTCGCGTTGGCCAACACGCTGCCCGACTGGCGCGACCCGACGAACCCCGACGGCGGCGCCGACCTCTACCGCCGCGGCGCGGGCTACAACGACATCTTCGCCACCTTCTCGATGAAGCCCGGCGACGACCCGGCGGCGCACACCATCGTGCGCACGTTCCGCTACACCAGCTCACGCTTCCCCGTCGGGGGCGTGAAGTCGCCGCACGACGGCATCATCCCCATTCAGGCCGACAACTTCATCGCGGGCTGCCAGAGCGCCGTGCAGACCCCCTCGCCGTAACCCTTCACCGAAGACACCCATGCGCCCCTCACTCGTCATCTGCGCGTCGTTCGCGGCGCTCGGCCTCATGGCCTGCCCGCCCCCCTCCACGGAGTGCGTCACCGGCAACGAGGCCGGCTGCGACGCGGGCGGCCCGCCGCCCGACTTCTGCAACTCGCAGGCGGAGGCCGACGCTGACCCCACGCACTGCGCGCTCACCGTCACCTCCGGTGGCGCGGCGCCGGTGCGCAAAGACGGGGTGTACATCTCGAAGATGCTCGACGGCGGGGTCGATCAAGACTGGTACGTCGCGCAACTCCCGGCGCTGACGCCGCGCTCGCTGGTGCACATCAACGGCGGCTACCAGGCGACGCAGACGGCGGTGAACTTCCAGCTCAACGTGTTGCGTGAGGGCGGCAGCGGGCTCACCTCGCTGGCGGCCGCGGTCGATCACCACGTCGGCGGCGCGGCGCCCAAGCCGGTCGACATCATCTTCCCGTTCGCGGAGTCGAACACGAAGCTGTACGTGCTGGCGAAGGACGAGGGCGGCGCGCAGCTGCGCTTCGACAACCGCGGCACCTACGGCCTCTACGTCGAGGTGCAGGAGAACCCCGACGTCAACGAGCCCAACGACACCACGCCCACCACCATCGCGCTCGCGGCGGGGAGCAGCGGCCAACAGGGCACGGAGACGGGCTACCTCGCGACGACGGACGACGTCGACCTCTACGAGTTCTCGGTGAGCGGCTCGTCGCGGCAGATCATCTACGCGCACATCACCGAGGTGGGTGACCACCCGACCAACCCGCCGCCGCCGTACCAGCTGGCGTACACGCTGTACGACCCCGCGGGCACGCCCATCAGCGAGGGGCACATGGCGAACGCGTACCTGCCGATCGACCTCGCCACTGCGCGGCTCGCGGCCATGACGGGCGCGTACCAGCTCAAGGTGCAGCCGTACCACGCGCCCAATGACACCACCGCCATCAACGGCGATCTCCGTGTGCAGTACAGCGTCGAGGTGCGGCTGATGCCCGACCTCGACACGCAGGAGCCCAACGACACGGCGATGACGGCGAAGTCGCTGACCCTGAGCGCGAACAGCACCGCGACGGTGTCGGGCAAGCTGTCGTACGTGGCCGACGAGGAGTGGTTCACCTTCACCCTGCCCTCCCACGCCACGCCTTCGACGCTGCGCTACAGCGTCACCGCCGCCACCAGCGGCGGCCGCTTCGACCCGCTGACCACCACGCCCAACCGGGAGATCAACCTCGTGTCGACGGTGACGGTGGGCGCGACGACGGAAGATCAGGTGACCAACTGCAAGACCAACCGCGCGGTGTGCCCGCGGAGCGGCGACGGCACCACCTCGTTCCTCGACTCGTTCTGCGACACCAACTCGCCGCCGCAGTGCCTGTGGGCGCACCGCGAAGAGGAGCTCCCGCGCATCACCAACCTGCGCAACCTCACCGGCGCCATCCCCGTCACCACGGGCCAGGCCAACACGTACCTCATCGTCTTCCGCGACCAGGGCGTGGGCGAGCGCAAGTACGCCGACGATCGCGACTACACGCTGACGGTCGAGTGGCGCGATGACGCCGACGAGGCCGCGCGCGTGCTCGGGCCCGAGACGCTGGCGGTCTCCGGTACGCCCTCGGTCGCGACCGGTCAGCTCAGCTACGGCTACGGCAAGTTCCTCAATGACGGGCAGGAGTACTTCTCGTCGTCAGACGGCCTGCGCGCCCGCGGCGACTACGACGCCGTCACCACCGATCAAGACCTCTTCCAGTTCAACGTCACCGCGACGACCGACCAGACGTGGAACGTCTCGTGGGAGCTGATGCACGTCGACGGCGGCACCGCGCCTCCGGGCGAGCTGGGGCTCGAGCTGGTGTTCTGCACCGCGCTCGGCTCGGCCATCGACGGCGGCATCTGCACCGGCGAGGCGCGCCGCGTGTTCGCGTACAGCAGCCAGGATCTCGCGCCCTGGTACACGGTGCAGAGCTTCTCGAACGCCGTGCCGCTGTTCTCGAAGACCTCCACGGCGAGCAGCACCACCGTCACCGCGCTGCCGGTCGGCTGCGAGTGCTTCACGGGTGCGCGGCTCGCGCCGGGCGCGTACTTCATCAACGTCTCCGCGCTGCACCGCACCGAGAACAACCCGCTCAACTACCGCATCACGCAGAGCATCGCGCCGTTCAGCTGCCCGGGCTCCGACGCCGGCGTCTGCGGCTTCGCGCCCTGACGCGCAGCGGTCGAGGCGCGCCGACCTCGGGCGGAGCTGCGGCTCAGCGACGAACCGGCGCCGTCCCCGACAGGAGATCGTGCAGCGTCTGGCGGCGCGGCGTCACCAGCGCCAGCACGAAGCCCAGCGCGCCGAGCGCGAAGGAGAGCAACGAGAGCGCCGCGCGAAGCACCGAGCGGATCGGCCCCGGCGCCTCACCCGTGCCGTCGACCAGCCGGAGCCCGGCGAGCCCGCGACCCGGAGACACTCCACCGGCCGCGAAGCCGAAGAACGCGACGTAGATGAAGCCGATGAGCGCGCCGGCCGCGAGCACCGGCACGAACTGCTGCGCCCACTCGGTCCCGCTGGGGCGACTGGCCAGCACGAGGCGCAGCTCGCCGAAGGCCGAGGGCGTCACCACCGCCAGCAAGCCCGCGAGCAACCCCACGATGCAGAGGGCGTCGATGCACCACGCGGCGACACAGCGGAGGCGCGCGGGCGGCGCGGCGGTCTCCGGCAGGTCTTCGAACGACGGCGACGCGAACACCGGGGCCTGCGCGGGGGCGCGCGGCGCGGGCGCGGCGGCCGGCTTCGGTGGCTGCGGGAGGAAGGGGCCGGGGGTGCCCGGCTGGGTCACCAGCATGTCGCGCGGCAAGGTGCGCGGCGCGGGAGGGTTCGACGACGCCTGATGCGCGGCGACCGGCGCGGGCGTCTTCATCATCGGTACGGTCGCCAGATCGAGCGCGGGGATTCCGGGCCCGTGGGGAGTGGCCGGGCGCTCGCGCCACTCCGGCGCCGCCGCGCGCGCGGGTTGCTCATTGGGAGACGGCGCGCCGCCCTGAAACGGCGTGCTGGGCGTCACCTGCGGCAGCGAGCGGTGGGAGCCGCTGTCGAGCGAACTCGGCCGCGCGGGCACGGTGCCAGAGGGCACTTCGGCCCGCGCGGGCGCGGGAGATTTCTTCGGGCCGCTCACGTTCCTCCATGAGACGCCTCCTCGCCGTGCCGATCAAGAATCCGACAGGTGAGGCGGTGTCGTTACGGGCACTCGGCCGGGGCGCCGGCGTCAGGCTGCACGCCGCAGCCCGAGACGGCGAAGGTCACCTCGCCGCAGTCGGAGGGCACGCCGCCGTCGACCCACGCGCACTTCTGCGCGTTGCTCTTCACGGTGAGCGTCGACTGGAAGTAGCCCGGCGCCTCGGGCGCGAAGATGACGTTCACCAGGAGGTACTTGTTGCCCGCGATGCTGGCGGGGATGGTCTCCGAGGTCTTGAGGCTGAACGGCGAGCCGCCGCTCAAGCTGACCTGCGAGACGTCGAGGTTCGCGGTCGACTGGTTCGAGAGCACCAGCGTCTTCTGGGGGGCGCTCCCCACATACGCGCCGAAGCGCACCACGTCGTCGTTGGGGCAGATGGTGGGCGTCGACTCCAGCGTGTCGCCGTCACAGGTGCGTCCCTTCTGGTCGCACGCGGTGAAACCGGCCACAATCAACGTTGCAATGATGCTCATGCGCTTCATGGTTTCGTTCCTCTCTTCATGGGGGAAATCATCGTGGGTGAGGCTGGTGCTCGGTGGGGCGGTCGTGGCGCTGGCGAGCGGCTGCGACATTCGCCAACAGTTCATCGGCACCCGCATCGCCGACGACTGCAACGGCACGTGGAACGTCTGCGACACGACGGTCGGCTGTTTCCTCGGAGATCAGAGCTACGTCGAGGGCCGCTTCCCGGGCGCCAACAAAGTCGGCATCCAGCTCTTCGAGCCCTCGGAGGTCACGGTGACGATGATGCTCTTCGACACCGGCGGCCAGGGTGAGACGACCACCTTCAACTTCTTCGAAGACAGCTGCGGCTCGCGCACGCGCGTGGAGCTCACCGGCAAGGCCTTCGTGAACGAGAATCAACAGAACGGCTGGGTCGCGCGCAGCGCCGAGCTGTCGGGCGTGGGCGATCACCTGATCGACGTCGAGAGCGACGCCCGCGCCAGCTACCTGATGAAGATCGACGTGCTGCCGCTGCGCCTCAAAGACTTGCAGTGACACTCACAGCCCCTTCTTGAGGCGGGCGATCAGCTTGTCGGCCACGCGGAAGGAGTTGGCGGCGATGGTCAACGTGACCGGCACGCCGCCCGAGGTGGGCATGAAGCTGCCGTCGACCACGTAGAGGTTCTTCACCGCGTGCGCGCGGCAGTCGGGGTCGAGCACGCTGGTGGCGGGGTCCTTGCCGAAGCGGCAGGTGCCGCCCTGCAGAATGGTGGTCTCACCCGCGACGCCGACGCGCTCGAGGCGATCGGGCTGGAGCTGCGAGAGCACCTCCTCGCCGCGCTCGACGAGGAACTTCGTCATCGCGAAGTCAGTGGGGTGGCGCTTCACGGTGATGGCCGCGACCGGCAGGCCGAACTTGTCTTTCACGTGCGAGTCGACGCCCACGTACGTGTCGTCGTTCGAGAGGAACTCGCCGTAGATCTCGAACTCGAGGATCTTGGAGTCGCGGTACGCGCGCAGCTTGTCCTTGAGCGCCTTGCCGAAGACGCCGCGCTCGCCTTTGCCCGCGAGGCCCACGGCCGCGAAGATCGGGTTGGGGTGCTGCCACATGAAGCCGAGCGTGCCGCCCTTGCGGAAGCCGAAGCGCTCGTCGGGCATCACGTAGAAGTCCTGCACGCTGCGGTTGATGAAGGGCATCGGGCTGTCGAGCCACTCGAACTTCTTCGCTGCGAACGTGGCCTTCGACTGACCGAAGCTCGAGAACAGCAGGTTCTTGCCGACCAGCCCGTTGTTGTTCGCCAGCCCCGCGGGGAAGCGTGACGACACGGAGTTGAGCAGCAACCGCGCGCTCTCCACCGCGGTGCACGACGAGACGATGACGCGGGCCTCCTGCTCTTGCCGCACGCCGTTCGCGTCGAGGTACACCACGCTCTTCGCGTCGCCCTTCTTGTCGACGGTGATCTCCACCGCCATGCACTTCGGGCGCACCTCGACGTTGCCGGTGTTCACCGCCGCGGGGATCAGCGCCGCCAGCGTGCTGCTCTTGGCGCCGTGTTCGCAGCCGTAGCTCCCGCACAGCGAGCAGTACACGCACGCGCCGCGGCCGCGGTACTCGCGGCTGGCGATGCCGCGCGCCGTGGGGATGGCGTGCCACCCGAGCGACTTCGCGGCCTTGTCGATCTCCTGCGCGATGGGGTGCTCGGTGAGCGGCGGCAGCGGGTAGTTGCCCTTGCGCGGCTCGAGGAACGGGTGCGGCACCGCGTTGCCGCTGACGCCCAGCTCCACCTCGGCCTTGTCGTAATACGGCGCGAGGTCGGCGTAGCTGATGGGCCAGTCGACGACGTTGCTGCCCTTCGGCGCGCCGAGCTCGGTCTTCTGGCGGAAGTCGACGGGCTTGAGCCGGTAGAAATACCCGCTCATGTGCACGGTGCCGCCGCCGACGCAGTTCGCGGTCCACGCTTCGTTGCTGCGCGTGAACGGTTGATCGGGCCCGAGACGCCAGAGGTGGGGCTCGTCCCACGGCAGGGGCATGAAGAAGTTGCGCCGCGAGTTGAGGATCTCGTCGTGCACGAACTCGTCTTGCCGGTACCAGGCGCCCTTCTCCAACACGACGACCTTGAAGCCGGCTTTCCCCAGCTCGAGCGCGAGCGGCGCACCACCCGCACCGGAGCCGACGATGCACACGTCCACCACGTCGTTCGGCATCAGCAGCCCTTCCCGCCGCCGCAGACGAGTTGATGCAACTTCTGGCTGCCGTCGTAGGGCGGCTTCGGGTCGCCCTTCACGTTGCGGCCGACCAGCTTGAAGCCGACGAGGTTCCACCCGGCTTCGTCCTTGTTGCCGCCGTAGCTGGGGTCGCCGAGGAAGCCCTCCATCGTCAGCACGGTGAGCATCTCGTACCAGCGCGCCTCGCCGCTCTTCTCGGGCGAGTCCTTGAAGATGGCGAGCAGCTCGTCTTGCTGCGCGGCCGTCGCTTCGTGAAACGGCTTGTTGAACATGCGGCGCGCGCGGCGATCGAGCGCGTTGAGGCCGGGCGCGAAGTTGGTCTTCATCTGCGGCAGCTCCGGCGTCTGCAGCATGCGATCGATGAACTCCGGCACGTTGGCGTCGAGCGCGCCGGGGTCTTCGTCGTGGGGGATCATGCGGTCGACCGCCGCGCACAACGTCAGCCACTCGGCGTTGGTGAAGCTGCGGTGCGAGGTGATGGGCACCTCGGGCCTGACCGGCGCGCCGGCGTCGGGCTTCGGGTCGCGCTTGCACGCGGCGCCCAGCAACACCGTACCGCCGCCCACCATCGCGACACGGCGCACGAAAACGCGGCGGGAGAAATCGTCACTCATCGAGGGTGCGGAGTGTCACCCACCCCGACGCCATTGCAAGCGGAGGGAAGTCCACCCCATGACGTGGACTGTCCTCCACAGTCGTCACGCCGCGTGGATTGGCTACGATGCCGCGCTCCCATGACTCGCATTGCACTCGTGACGCTGGTGACGTTGCTGTTGGTGGCCTGCCCTCCGGGCCCTGAGAACGACGGAGGCACCGGCGGCGGAAAAGGCGGCGGCTCCGGCGGAGGCACGGGCGCTTCGCCCTTCGTGGTGACCGAGCTCGACGGCACGGCGCGCGACGCGACGTTCTTCGCGATCGCCACCGACCCGGTCGCCGAGCGCGTGGGCGTCGCGTACTACACGCCCGCCGGCACCAACACGACCGGCACCGACGGCGGCGCCACGCCCGACTACGACTTGAAGTACGTCGAGTGGAAACAGGGCGTCGTCTCCACGCCGGAGAAGATCACCACCGTGCAGCGCTTCGTCGGCCTGACGCTGGCGTTCGACCCGGCCAATGGCGAGCCCGTCGTCGGCTACCTCGGCGGCGCGCCTGATCTGGCGACCTCCATCTTCTGGTACCAGAGCGACGCGGCCATCAGCCGCCGCAACGCCGGCACGTGGACCGAGTCGGTCGTCGCGGTGCACAGCAACGACAACACCGGCGAGTGCGCGGCGACCACCAGCGGCTCCGGCGAGGTCGTCGGCCTGTGGCCCGCGTCGGCCTTCGACAGCGCCGGCAAGTACTACCTGAGCTACCGCGACGTGCATCAGGGCCAGTTCCCCCAGCAAGATTGGGCGGCCTCCGACATGGAGCTCTGGGAGGGCACCAGCCTCCCGCCCACCACGCCGGTGTGCCTCAAGGCCGGCGGCGACGACAAGAAGGCGTGGGGCGGTCACCAGCACATGACCATCGGCGCTGATGATCAGCCCGCGGTGGTGTCAGATCAGATTCAGGGCTCCGCGGCCGGCGATGGCGCGGGCGTGGTCTTCACCCGGCGAAACACCGACGGCACGTGGACCGCGGCCGCCGTCATCTTCGGCGTGCCCAACACCCAGACCGGCCCGTCGGTCGCGTGGGACGCCACCGAGGGCTACGGCATCGCGGTCATCGACGCGTCGGCCAACGAGCTCAAGTACCT
>CAMLFP010000088.1 GCA_946479335.1 uncultured Archangium sp. | reverse complement strand
CTCTCGGTGTTCGCCGGTCAGGAGTGGCCGCAGCAGTGGGTCGCGGCGGTCAACGTCGGCTTCACGCTCCCCGTCTTCGAGCGCGGCGAGAAGGCCCAGCGCACCTACCGCGCGCAGGCGCTGTCACTGCGCGGCGCCCGGGACGCGGCCGCGCGCGCGGAGAACATCGAGTGGCTGCGCATGCAGCACGAGCTGGAGCACACCCAGGAGACGCTGGAGGCCGTGCAGGGCCGGCAGCTCCCCGCGGCGGAGGAGGCGGCGACGCTGGAGACCACGCGCTTCGAGCGCGGGGAGGCGACGCTGTTCGAGCTCACCACGCTGCGCCGGCAAGCCCTCGCCGCGCGCATCGCCGCCGTCGCCGCGCGCGCCAACGTCGTCGAAGCGCGGCACCACGCCAACGAGCTGCTGCGCGCAGGAGAGTCACCGTGAAGAAGCTGCTGCCGCTGTTGTTGCTGTCATGTACCGCGCCCACGCCGACGCCCGAGGCGACGCCCACGCCGCAGTGGGGCCCGGTGCGCGTCGCGGCAGACGAGCTGATGCTCGAAGGCCCCGCGCTGGTGCTGACCGACGTGTCGGCACGCGGGGTGGTGACGCCGCCGTTCCGCGCGACGGTGACGCGCATCGCGGCGCGTGAAGGTGACGTCGTCGACGCCGGCGCGCCGCTGTGCACGGTGGTGATGCCGGAGGTGCTGGACGCCGCTGGCCGGGCCGAAGGCGCCCGCGCGCGCCTCGCCGCGTGGACCGAGCGCCACCAGCAACTGACCGCGCTGAAGGCCGAGGGCCTCGCGAAGAGCCTCGACGTCTCTGAAGCCGCGGCGCAGGAGGCCTCGGCGCGCGCCGACCTGCAGACCGCGCGCGCGGTGCTGCTGGCGGCCGGGGTGCGCGACAGCGCGTCGCTGCTGTCAGGCAGTGGAGAGCTGGCGTTGCGCGCGCCCTCGAGCGGCGTCATCACCCACGTCGACGCGACGCTGGGCGAGAACCGCGACCCGTCGGCCGGGCCGTTGTTCGTCATCTCCGGGCGCGCGGCGTCGCGCATCGAGGCGCGCCTGAGCCGCCCCGCGCCTGACGGGGAGTGGCGCTTCATCGCGGGCGCCGAGGTGACGCCGGTGCGCCTCGTCTCGCGCGCGCCCGCCGCAGACCCGCGCGACGGCAGCTTCCTCGCGTGGTTCGAAGCGGAAGACAGCGCGACGTTGACCGCGGGCACGCCGGGCCGGGTGACGACGAAGCAGGGCGGCGAGGCGACGTTCCTGGTGCCCGCGTCGGCGATCCGCCGCGACTCCGGCCTCGCGCAGGTGCGCACGCGAAACGGGCTGGTCTCCATCAACGTGAAGCGCTGCGAAGAGCGCGACTGCCTGGTGACCGGGTCGCTGCGCACAGGCGACGAGGTCGAGCGATGATTCGGCGACTGGTCGAGGGGTCGGTCGACTCCGCGAAGGTGGTGGTGGCCCTCACCCTGGTGCTGGCCACGGTGGCCGGGGTCATCGCCGCGCGCCTGCAGCTCGACGCCCTGCCCGACCTCACCAACAACCAGGTGGTGGTGCTGGCGCGCGCGCCGGGCTTCACGCCCGAAGAGGTGGAGCGCTTCGTGATGCGGCCGCTGGAGGTCGCGGTGGGCGGCGCGCCGGGCCTCGACGAGCAGCGCAGCATCTCCCGGTACGGCCTGGGCGCGGTGACGCTGGTCTTCGGCGACGACGTCTCGGTGTACCTCGCGCGCCAGCTCGTCACCGAGCGCCTCGTGGGCGTGGAGCTGCCGCCGTCGGTCACCGTGGAGCTCGCGCCCGTCACCGGCGGCCTCGGCGAGATCTTCCAGTTCACGCTCACCTCCGACGCGCGCTCGCTGGCCGAGCTGCAGGAGCTGGTGCAGCTGCGCGTGGCGCCGTTGCTCAAGGCGGTGCCCGGCGTGGTGGAGGTCAACTCCTGGGGCGGCGCGCAGCGCACCTTCGACATCACCGCCGACCCGCGGAAGCTGGCCCAGCGCGCGCTGACGCTGCGTGAACTGGAGACGGCGCTGCAGGCCGCGAGCGGCACCGTCGCGGGCTCCGCGCTGCCGTCGGGTGAAGCCCAGGTGCTGTTGCGCGGGCAGGCGCTGCCGTTGACGCCCGACGCGTTGAGCCTCGCCATCGTCGCGCGTGAAGCGCAACCCGACGGCCCGCCGCGCATCACGCGCGTGGCCGACGTCGCCACCACCTCCGAGGGCGAGACGGTGCGCATCGGCGCGTCGACGCGCGATGGCCACGGCGAGGGCGTGTACGTGATGGCGCAGATGCTCCGCGGTGAGAACGCGCTGCAGGTGATGCGGTCGATTCACGCCGCGATGCCGCAGGTGCGCGCCGCGCTGCCCGACGACGTGAAGCTCGACGTGGTCTACGACCGCAGCGTGCTGGTGAACGGCACGCTGCGCACCGTCGCCAAGAACCTGTTGGAGGGCGGCCTGCTGGTGATGGTGGTGCTGCTGCTCTCGCTGGGCAGCCTGCGCGCGGGGCTCCTGGTGGCCTCGGCCATCCCCCTCTCGATGTTGTTCGCCACCGCGGCGCTCTCGCTGCTGGGCGTGCCCGGCAACCTGATGTCGCTGGGCGCGGTCGACTTCGGCCTGCTGGTCGACGGCGCGGTGGTGGTGGTGGAGAGCCTCTTCCACGCGCTGGCGATCCTCCCTCCCGAGCAGCGCGCCGCGAAGGACTTCAAGGTCCTCACCCGCGAGGTCGCCGGGCACGTGGCGCGGCCGGTGTTCTTCTCGGTGCTGATCATCCTGCTGGTGTACGTGCCGGTGCTGACGCTCACCGGCTCCGACGGGAAGCTGTTCCGCCCGATGGCACTGACGGTGGTGTTCGCGCTCGCGGCGGCGCTGGTGCTCTCGCTCACCTTCATTCCCGCGGCGGCGTCGCTGTTCCTGCGCGCGAAAGACCTGCCCAAGCGCGAGCCGTTCTTCGTGCGCCTGCTGGAGCGGCTGTACCCGCCGTTCCTCCAGTGGTGGGCGGGGCGCCCGGCGTTGGTGGCGGTGCTCGCAGCCGTGGGCCTCATCGTGGGCGGCGCGCTGCTGGCGCGCACCGGCACCGAGTTCACGCCACAGATCAACGAAGGCGACCTCGTGCTGCAGAGCAACCGGCGGCCCGACATCTCGCTGACGCAGTCGGTGGCCGACTCGCTCGCGCTGGAACAGACGCTGCGCGGCGCCGCGCCGGAGGTGCAGCACGTCATCTCCCGCATCGGCAGCCCGGCCATCGCCACCGACCTGATGGGCCTCGAGCAGGCCGACGTCTTCATCCAGCTGGCGCCGCGCGACGAGTGGCGCCCGGGCCTGTCGTTGGAGCAGCTCATCGCGGAGCTCGACGCCGCGGTGGAGCGCGTACAGCCCGGCCTCGAGCGCTCGTTCACCCAGCCCATCCAGATGCGCTTCAACGAGCTGCTCGGCGGCTCCGTCACCGACGTCGCGGTCAGCGTCTACGGGGAGGACCTCACCGAGCTCGCGCACCTCTCAACGCAGGTGAAGGAGCTCATCGCGAAGGAGCCCGGGGCCGAAGACGTACGCGTGCTGGCGCCGCCGGCGGTGCCGTTGATGACGGTGCAGCCGCGCGCGCTCGACGCGGCGCAGGCGGGCCTCGACGCGTCGGAGGTGCTCGGCGCGGTGGAGGCGCTGCGACAGGGGCGCGAGGTCGGCTTCACCTGGCGCGGCCCGGTGCGGGTGCCCTTGAAGCTCAAGCTCTCCGGCGTCGACGAGGCGCGCACGTTGGAGTCGCTGCCGCTCCCGGTGCCCGGCGGAGGCCTGGTGCCGCTCTCGCGCGTCGCGACGCTGGTGCCCGAAGACGCGCCGGGGCAGGTCAACCGCCGCAACGGCGCGCGCCGCCTGCTGGTGGGCTTCAACGTGCGCGGCGCCGACCTCGGCACGGTGGTGACCGGCGCGCAGGCCGCCATCGCGAAGTCGCTTCCGCTGCCGCCCGGCGTGCGCCTCGAGTGGGGCGGGCAGTACGAGTCGCTGCAGGCCGCGGCGCGCAGACTCGCCATCGTCATTCCCCTCGTGCTGGTGCTGATCATCGTGGTGCTGCTCGCCGCCTTCCGCAGCCCGCGCGCGGTGGCGGTCATCTTCAGCCACGTGCCCTTCGCGGCCGTCGGTGGGCTGGTCGCGCTCGCGCTGCGCGGCATGCCGGTGTCGCTGCCGGCGGCCATCGGCTTCATCGCGCTGGCCGGCGTCGCGGTGCTCAACGGCGTGGTGCTGCTCTCGCGCGTGGTGGAGCTCGAGGCCACGGGGCTGTCAGCGAAGGAGGCGGCGCTCACCGCCGCGCACGCGCGCGTCCGCCCGGTGTTGATGACTGCGCTGGTGGCGGCGTTCGGCTTCATCCCCATGATGCTGGCGCAGGGCCCGGGCGCCGAGGCGCAGCGCCCGCTGGCGACGGTGGTGGTGGGCGGGCTCGTCTCCTCGACGGTGCTGACGCTCATCGTGCTGCCGACGCTCTACCGATTCTTCGCCCGCAGGAAGGAGTAGGACACGGACGCGATGCGACTCCTCGTCGTCGAAGACGAGCCGAAGATGGCGCGCATGCTGCAGCGCGGGCTGGCCGAGGAAGGCCATCAACCCGACGTGTGTGCGTCGGGCGAAGCGGCGCTCCAGCAGGCGATGGACGTGCCCTACGACGTCATCGTGCTCGACTGGGGCCTGCCCGGGCTCGACGGCGTGTCGGTGCTGCGCGAATGGCGCAAGCGCGGGCTGTCGACGCCGGTGTTGTTGCTGACCGCGCGCGGCTCGACCGGAGAAAAAGTCACCGGGCTGCGCGCCGGCGCTGACGACTACCTG
Source organism: uncultured Archangium sp. (assembly GCA_946479335.1). The sequence continues at coordinate 11,520 of CAMLFP010000088.1, read as the reverse complement.
GTGAAGCCCTTCGACTTCGACGAGCTGCTGGCGCGCCTCGAAGCGCTGGGCCGCCGCGCCGCGCCCGCCGACGCCGCTGCGACTTCGTTCGGTGACGTGACGCTCGACGTGCGCCGGCGCTCGCTGCGCAAGGGCGACGCCGAGGTGCCGTTGACCGCGCGCGAGTTCGCGCTGCTCTCGGAGCTGCGTTCGCTGGGCGGCGACACCGCGACGCGCGCGCGGCTGCTGCTCAAGGTGTGGGGCGGCGACTTCGAGGGCACCGGCAACGTGGTCGACGTCTACGTCGGCTACCTGCGCGCGAAGCTGGAGAAGCTCGGCTCGACGCGCGTGCGCATCGAAGCGGTGCGCGGCGCGGGCTACCGGCTGGTGGTGACGTGAAGCTGACGACGCGGCTGTGGCTGCTGGGCGCGCTGCTGCCCACCGCGGTGATGCTGGTGGCGCTGCTGCTCGCGGGGCAGGCCTTCCGCGCGGCGCTGGAGTCGTCGCTCGACCGCGGGCTCCTCGCGCAGGCCGCGGCCGAGTCGGTCAGCCTCTTCGACCGCGCCGACGGCCCCCACCTGCACATGGGGGAATCGCCGCTCCTCGAGGAGGTGCGCCCGTTCGCGCCCACCGGCGAGCTCTTCGACGAACACGGCGCGCTCGTCTCGCACTTCCCTCCGCTGCCCCACCCCACGGCCGCGCCCTCGCCCGCGCTCTCGGGCCCGCCGTCGGAGTTCTTCACCTCGGAGAATCGACGCCGCGCGCTGGTGGTGCGCGTGCGCGACGGCGCGGGAAAGCCCTTCGTGCTGCGGCTCTCGGCGTCGCTGCAGCAGGTCGACGAGAGCGTGCGCACCTTCCACGAGGTGGCCATCTCGGTGGTGTTGCTGGCGGGGCTGGTGCTGCTCGCGGTGCAGCGGCTGCTGGCGCTGCGGCTCTCGCGGCGGCTCGCGGCGCTCTCGCTGCATCTGGAGAAGGTGAAGCGCGGTGAGCTCGACTCCGCGCCACCGCCCGACGATGGGCGCGATGAGATCGCCGCGCTGCGCGAGGTGCTGGCCGAGACCACGTCGCGCCTGCTGCACGCGCGCACCGCGCAAGACCGGCTGCTGGCCAACGCCGCGCACGAGCTGCGCACGCCGCTGACCCTGATGCGCACCTCGTTGGATCTCGCGCTGCGCCGCGAGCGGCCGCCGGAGGAGTTGCGTGAAGCGCTCCGCGACGCGCGCGCGGAGGTCGAACGGCTCACCCGCCTCGCCACCGCGCTGCTCGACATGGCCGCCGCCGAGCGCGGGTGGGACCGCACGCCCGGTGACCTCGCGGCGCTGGTCGACGACGCCGCCGAGGCCGCGCGCGCCGCCGCCGAAGAACACGGCGTGTGGTTGGAGGTCGAAGCCGAGCGCCCCGCGCACGCGCGCTTCCACCCGATGGCGCTGCGGCAGGCGCTCGACAACCTGCTGGCCAACGCGCTCCGCTTCGCGCCCCGGGGCACCGCGGTCACCGTGCAGCTCGCGCGGCGCGGGGAGCGCTGGCGCTTGAGCGTGAGAGATCGCGGCCCGGGCATCCCCGCGGAGCAGCTCGAGGCGGTGTTCGCGCCGTTCCACCGGCTCGACCGTCGCGGCGGCGCGGGGCTGGGCCTGTCCATCGCGCGTGAAGTGATGCGCCAACATCAGGGCACCGCGACCGCGGAGCTGCCCGAGGGCCCGGGCGCGCTCGTCGTGCTCGAGCTCCCGGCGACGCCTTCGTCCAGCTGAACGCGACGCAACTCCAACGGTGCGTCACCGCGCGTCGCTGCTCCCCTCACCCTCGCCTGCGAGCCCGTACTTCTTGAGCTTGTCGTGCAGCGTCGCGCGCCCGATGCGCAGCTGCCGCGCCGCCTCGCTCAGGTTGCCCTTCGACGCGTCGAGCGCCGCGGTGATGAGCCCGCGCTCCATCGCCTCCAGCTTCTCCTTGAGGCCCACCGCCGGCTCGGGCGCCTCCGCCGTGGGGAAGGAGAACTCCAGCGCACCGTCGGCGCTCAGCGCGACCGCCGACTCGATGACGTTCTCCAGCTCGCGCACGTTGCCGGGCCAGGGCCACGCGCAGAGCTGCTCGACGTCGCGCGCCGTCAGCTGCACGTTGGGCACGCCGAAGCTGCGGCTGGCGCGCGAGAGGAAGTGCCGCGCCAACACGGGAATGTCGTCGAGCCGCTCGCGCAGCGCGGGCACGTGCAGGTGCACCACCTTCAAGCGGTAATAGAGGTCTTCGCGGAAGCGCCCGGCCTTCACCTCCGCGGCGAGGTCGCGATGCGTGGCGGCGATGACGCGCACGTCGACGCGCACCGGCTTGTCTTCACCCACCGGCCGCACCTCGCCTTCCTGCAGCGCGCGCAGCAGCTTCACCTGCACCGGAGCGGAGAGTTCACCGACCTCATCGAGCAGCAGCGTGCCGCCGTCGGCTTCACGAAAGAGCCCGCGCCGCGCCCGCACCGCGCCGGTGAACGCGCCCTTCGCGTGACCGAACAGCTCGGCTTCCGCGAGCTCTTCATTCAACGACGCAGCGTTGAAGCGTACGAAGGGCTGCTGCGCGCGGTGCGACGCGGCCACCAGCGCCTCGGCGATGCGCTCCTTGCCGGTGCCCGACTCGCCGGTGAGCAGCACCGGCACCTCGCGCGGCGCGACGCGCGTCACCAGCTCCGCGAGCCGCGACATCGCCGAGGAGACGAACACCACGTTGCGCAGCAGCGTCACCTCGCCGGTGAGTCGCGAGTTCTCGCGCGTCAACGCCACGCTGCCCAGCGCGCGCCGCACCACCGCCAGCACCTCGTCGAGGTCGAAGGGCTTGCGGAAGTAGTCCCACGCGCCGCGCTTCATCGCATCCACCGCGAGGCGCTCGTTGCCGTGCGCGGTGACGAGGATGACCGGCGGGCGCGGCTCCGGCAGCGCGCGCACCCGGTCGAGCAACCCCAGCCCGTCGAGCTTCGGCATGCGCACGTCGCTGATGAGCAGCTCCACGCCGTCCAGCTTGGTCAGCGCGTCTTCCCCGTCGACGGCCTCGATGACGCGCAGGCCCTCGTCTTCCAGCAGCCCGCGCAGCGTGAAGCGCACGCCCGCGTCGTCATCGGCCACCAGCACCAGCGGTCCGCGCTTCATGGCGCCTCCGGGAGTTGCAACGTCGCGACCGCGCCGCCGCCATCTCGCGGCGCCAGCGTCACCTCACCGCCGTGCTGCCGCGCGACGAGCCGCGACACCGTGAGCCCCAGGCCGCTGCCTTTTTCTTTCGTGGTGTGGCCGGCGACGAAGGCGCGCTCCACGTCGGTGACGCCGGGGCCGCGATCCATCACCGAGATGCGCGCGCCGCGCCCGTCGGGCGCCACCACCACGTCGATGGCGGCGCCCGGAGGCGTCACGTCGAGCGCGTTCTGCACGAGGTTGAGGAGCACCTGCTTCAACTTCCGCGCGTCGCCCTTCACCGAGAGGGCCTGCTTCGCGTTGAGCCGCAGCGTCACGCCGCGCTCGGAGACGAGGCCTTCGTGCAGCGCGAGGACCTGCTCCGCGAGCGCCGAGAGGTCGACCGGCGCCACGTCGAGCGGCACCAGCGGGCGCGTGAAGGTGAGGAACGCTTCGAGGAGCTCCTGCATGCGGTCGACCTCGCGGCGCAGCACCTCGAGGCGCTCCTTCGCGCGGCCGTCGACGTCTTTGTCCACCAGCTGCGCGAGGCCCTTCACCGAGGCCAGCGGGTTCTTGAGCTCGTGGGCGATCTCCGCCACCAGCGTGGTCAACGTGCGCTGCGTGTCGTCGTGCGTGCGCAGCGCGTCTTCGCGCGCGTCGAGCGCCTTCTGGATGGCGAGGCGGTAGCCGCTGCGCACCACCCAGCCCACGCCCACCGCCCACAGCAGCCCGATGATGACGAAGCCGGCGCGCGTGTAGAGCAGCGCGTCGGTGGCCGAGCCGCGCGGGCCGCCGCCGAAGATGACGGGCATCAACGCGGGCACCAGCGCGCGCTGCTCCACCACCGCCAGCGTCAGCGTCAGCACCACCCCGAAGGCCGCGAAGGTCTGCCCCGCGCGCGGGCTCAAGAACATCGTCAGGAACACCGCCACCAGCGGCATCATCACCACGATGGGGCTGTCGACGCCGCCCGACAGCACCACCACCGTCATCAACACCGCCGCCGGCACCGACAGCAGCGCCGAGAGCCGCCCGCGCGCCAGCCCGCCGCTCCGCGCACGGAGGAACTCGAAGGCCACGCGCGCAGCCACGAAGCCCAGCGCGCCCAGGGCCAGGCCGGAGCGCCACGTCACCGGCTCCCACACGAGGATGAGCACCGCCCCGAGGAAGATGAACGGCGCCACGTAGAGCCGCAGCCGCAGGCCCCGTTGAAAGAGGTTGTCCAGCGCGGCGTCTTCCAGCGACTCCACGCTCAAGCGTTCGGCGCTCATGCACGACAAGCGTGCGCGCGTTTTGCGCCGCGTGTCACCTGTCGGGTTTCCGACAGCGGGTGCCGGGAAGGCGCCCTCACCCTCGCTCCGCGGACCCTCTCCCCGGGGGAGAGGGATTTCGGCACGGGGCATGCTTTGACGCCGCGCCATGAGCCCGCTCGTGTCGATGGCGCTGCGCAACGTGTTGCGGAACCGGCGCCGCACCCTCATCACCCTCGCCGCGCTCACCGTCGGGGTCACCGCGGTGGGCACCATCCGCGGCATCCTCAACGGGCTGCAAGACACCATCGTCAAGTCGAGCATCGAAGCGCAGCTGGGCGCGCTGCAGGTCCACCGCGCCGGCTACCTCGCGAACGTGCTGTCGACGCCGCTGACGCTCGACTTCCCGTTCGACGACGCACTGGTGCAGAAGGTGAAGTCGGTGCGCGGGGTGACCGGCGTGGCGCCGCGCATCCAGTTCGGCGGGTCGCTCACCATCGCCACCGACAACCCCGATGACACGCCCGAGGCGGTGTTCTTCGCCGCCACCGCCGTCGACCCGACGCTGGAGCCCACCGTCACGCCGCGCCGCGCGCAGCTCAACACCGAGGGCACCGTGTTCGACGACGAGCACGCGGTGCTGGGCGACTCGCTGGCCGAGGCCTTCGGCGCGAAGCCGGGCACGGAGCTCATCATGCTGGCGCCCGACCGCGAGGGCTCGCTCAACGGCGAGCTGACGCACATGGGCGGCGCCATGCACCGCATCATGCCGGGCGAGATGAAGGTGGCGCTGGTGCCGCTGGCCACCGCGCAGAAGCTGCTGCGCATGGAGGGCCGGGTGACGGAGCTGGGCGTCGCGGTCGATGACCTCACCCACGTCGCGCACGTCGCCGAAGACCTCCGCCACGCGCTGGGCCCCGGCTTCGAGGTGCACGGCTGGGCCGACCTCGCGCCGGAGCGCGCCACCATCATGAACGTGCAGACCGGCGTGGCGAGCGTCATCTCCTTCGTCTTCTTGATGCTGATGCTGCTGGGCGTCGCCAACACCATGTTGATGTCGGTGCTGGAGCGCACGCGCGAGGTGGGCACGATGATGGCCGTCGGCCTCACCCGGCGCAGCGTGATGGTGCTCTTCCTCCTCGAGGCGCTGGTGCTGGGCGTGCTGGGCGCGGCGCTGGGCTTCACCTTGACCGCGCTGCTCACGTTCGCGCTCTCCCGCCACGGCATCCGCTTCACGCCGCCCAACGCCACCATGCCGCTCGACGTCTTCCCCTTCCTCACCGTGCAGTACACCGCGCTGGCGCTCGCGACGGCCATCGGCGGCGCGGTGCTCTTCGCCCTCTACCCCGCGTGGCGCGCCAGCCGGCTGCGCCCCGTCGAAGCCCTCTCGGGACACTGACATGCTCCTGCGCCTCGCCCTTCGAAACGTGTTGCGCGCCCGCGCCCGCTCGGCGCTGACCATCGCCGCGCTGTGGTTCGGCGTGATGATGAGCCTGCTGTTGTCCGCGCTGGTGATGGGCGTCGGGGAGTCGCTGGTCTCCGAGACCATCGAGGGCAGCGTGGGCGCCCTCCAGGTGCACCGCGAGGGCTACTTCGAGAAGCGCGACCGCCAGCCGCTCAAATACAACCTGGAGCAGCGCCCGGAGTTGGAGGCGACGCTGCGCACCACGCCGCACGTGAAGGCGGTGACGCCGCGGCTCACCTTCTCCGGGCTCCTCACCAACGGCAGCCAGGGCACGGTGGCGGTCGTCACCGCGGTCGACCCGGCGACGGTGCGCGAGGTGCTGCCGCGCGCCGACATGTACCTCACCGGCGACGCGCTGAAGCCCGGCGACAAGAACGGCGTGCAGGTGGGCATCGAGCTGGCGCACGCGCTGGGCGCGAAGCAGGGCGCGCCGATGATGATTTCGGCGCAGGGCCTCGGCGGCCGCGACAACGCGCTCGACCTCGAGGTGCGCGGCACGTTGAACGGCCAGAACCCGCTCATCACCAAGCGCAACGCGACGGTGCCCCTGGCCTTCGCGCAGTCGCTGCTGGGCATGGAGGGCAAGGTCACCGAGTACGTCATCGCCGTCGACGACCCGAGCCACATGGACAGCGTGGCCGCGTCGCTCAAGCAGCAGCTGGGCGCGGGCTACGAGGTGCAGACCTGGGAGGAGCTGCGGCCCGGCCTGCGTGACGCCCGGTTGCTCCAGCGCGCCATCCTCGGGTTGGTGAGCATCATCTTCCTCATCATCGCGTTGTTCGGCGTGGCCAACACGCTGTTGATGTCGGTGCTGGAGCGCACGCGCGAGATCGGCACCATGCTCGCGGTGGGCATGACGCGCAGCCAGGTGGCGCGGCTCTTCGTGCTGGAGGCGCTGGTGCAGGCGGTGCTCGGCAGCGTCATGGGCCTGGTCATCGCGCTGCCCGTCATCAGCCTCGCGCGCGGCCACGGCGGCTTCACCGTGCCCATGGGCAACCTCGGCGGCGTCTTCACCGTGATGCCCACGCTGCTCACCGCGGTGCCCTTCATCGTCGTCGGCTCCACCTGCCTCGGCAGCGTGCTGGCCGCGGTCTCTCCCGCGCTGCGCGCCGCGCGCCTGCGCCCCGTCGAAGCCCTCTCCACGAGCTGAAAGGAAATCCGAATGACCGCCCTGCTCCTCACGCTGTTTCTCACCGCCGAGCCCGCCGCTGAAAAGCAACCCACGTTGCAGGAGGTGCTCAAGCGCTACGACGAGATGATGGCGCCCACCACCTTCAAGGCCACCGGCACCATGACCGCGCACCGCGACGACGGCAGCTCGCGCACCTACAAGATGACCTTCCTCAAGGGCGACAACGACAAGTCGCGCGTGTGGTTCTCCGAGCCCGCGGCGGTGCGCGGCCAGGAGATGCTGCGCAACGGCGACAGCTTCTGGGTCTACATGCCGAACCTGAAGCGCGCGCTGCGGCTGGCCTCGCGCGACAACTTCCAGGGCGGTGACTTCAACAACGCCGACGTGCTGCGCGCCAACTACGCCACCGACTACGACGGCGTGGTGAAGGAGGCCGAGGGCAAGCCCGACCAGTGGCTGGTGGAGCTCAAGGCGAAGGTGGCCGACGCGTCGTACGACTCCATCAAGCTGTGGGTGCTCAAGGCGCCGCTGGGCCTGCCGGTGCGCGGCGAGTACTACACGCAGAGCGGCAAGCTGCTGCGCTCCGCCGACTTCACCGAGGTGCGCGACTTCGGCAACGGCCTCAAGCGCCCCGCGAAGACGGTGATGCGCAACGAGATCGCCACCCAGCGCTACTCCGAGCTCAACTGGGAGTCGGTCGACATCAAGGCCACCGTGTCTGACGCCAAGTTTGGCCTCACCGACCTGGGGCACTGACATGTCGCCCGCGTTGCTCCTCACCCTCGCCGTGCACGGGCAGCTCGCCACGTGGACCGGCTATGTCGACTCGCGCACCCAGGGCGCGTGGACGCAGTTCGACGGCGCTCCGCACCTCACGGAGCTGGTCGAGGGCAACGTGCAGGTGAAGCTCATTCCCCATGAGAAGGTGAAGTTCTTCGCCGACACGTCCATCTTCTGGCAGGGCGCGTGGGCCATTCAGGGCGGCGGCGACGTGCCCGCGAACTACCGGCCCACCTTCGTCGCCTCGGAGCTCTACGCCGACCTCCCGCTGCAGGAGAACTTCCGCCTCCTCGTGGGCAAGAAGCGCATCGTCTGGGGCCCGGGCATGTCGTTCAACCCGACCGACGTGCTCAACCCCGCGAAGGACCCCACCGACCCGACGTCACAGCGCGCCGGCGCGTGGCTCGCGGAGGCCGAGTGGGGCTTCGAGAAGGCCGCCCTCTCGTTCGTGGGCGCGGGCAAGGTGACGCAGGCGTACTCCGGGTTGCCGACCGCGCTCATCAAGGACCCCACCGACGGCACGCTGCACTACGCGTTCGCCGCGCGGCTGTACCTGCTGCTGGCCGACATCGACATCAACCTCATCTACGCCTTCACCAACCTCTACAACGACGCCTTCGAGCACAAGTCGAAGTGGGGCGCGACGCTCTCCCGGGTCATCTGGGGCGGGCTGGAGCTGCACGGCGAGGTGCTCTTCTACACGGGCAGCTCGCGGCTCCACGTCAACGCCGACTGCATCACGCAGATTGAAGTGTGCGCCGTGCTGGGCACGCCCATCATCACGCGGCCCGACCTCGACGCGACGTACGTGAATGCCTTCGCGCTGGGCGGCGTGCGCTACCAGTTCGAGAACAACGCCATCCTCTCCGCGGAGTACTACTTCAACGGCGAAGGGCAGGACCCCGACGGCTTCCGCAACCTCGCGCGCATGGTGGTGCGCTACCCGACGCAGGCGCAGGCCGCGCTCTCGGGCAGCGTCGACCCCGGCTCGCCGCAGAAGTTCGCGTTGAGCGCGCTGCGCAAGCACTACCTCGTGCTGCAGGCGTCGGTGCCGCAGGTGGCCGACGACTGGACCTTCTCCGCCACCGTCATCGCGGGCCTCGAAGACTTGTCGATGCAGATCGTCCCCCAGGTGCAGTGGATGCCGCTCGAGTGGCTGCAGCTCACCGCCAGCGCGTACATCCCCTTCGCGGGGCTGAAAGACGAAGGCGCGCGCGTGCTGGGCAAGGACTACGGCCAGTTCACCATCTCACCGTTCCAGACGCGGCTGCTGCTGCAGGCCCGCGCGTATTTCTAAGGAGAAGCCATGGCGCTCATCAGCTTGAAGGGAATCAAGAAGTCGTACCACCTGGGCCAGACCGTGGTGCCCGCGCTGCAGGGCGTCGACCTCGACGTCGAGGCCGGGGAGTTCACCGTGGTGATGGGCCCGTCGGGCTCCGGCAAGACCACGCTGCTCAACATCGTGGGCTTGCTCGACCGCGCCGACGCGGGCTCCTACAAGCTCTCGGGCGAAGAGCTCGCCGGCCGCGACTTCAACGACATGGCCGCGCTGCGAAACCGCAAAATCGGCTTCATCTTCCAGAGCTTCAACCTCATCCCCGTGCTGGATGTGCGCGAGAACATCGAGTTCCCCTGCCTGCTGCGGAAGGAAGACAAGGCCGCGCTCCGGCAGCGCGTGGAGCAGCTCGCCGAGGAGGTGGGCCTGACGAAGGTGTTGTCGCACCGGCCCGACGAGCTCTCCGGCGGGCAGCGCCAGCGCGTGGCCATCGCGCGCGCTTTGGTAACGCAGCCTGAGATTGTCCTCGCCGACGAGCCCACCGCGAACCTCGACACCGCCACCAGCGAGCAGATCCTGCAGCTCATGGAGCGGATGAACGCCACCCACGGCGTCACCTTCCTCTTCTCCACCCACGACCCGCGCATCATGAAGCGGGCCCGGCGCGTGGTGCTGATGGCCGACGGCAAGCTGGTCGACGGCGCAGAAGCGGCACAAAAGGAAACGTCGCTGCTGTCAGGAAACGATCATTCTTGACGACCGGGCGTGACGCGGGCACAACGCGCGCCGCTTCACACAGCACCCATCACGCCCAAGTAGCTCAGTTGGTAGAGCAGGGGATTGAAAATCCCCGTGTCGCTGGTTCGATTCCGGCCTTGGGCACTCCACAAAAGACCCGCCGCGTGCGGGTCTTTTTTTGTCCGGCGGGTGCGCATGGTGCTGGTCCTGATGCCGGGGATGGACGGAACCGGGCTGCTCTTCCGAGCGCTCCGCGAGGCGTTGCCTGACACGCTGCGCACCCTCGTCGTCGAGTACCCGCGTAACGAGGTGCTTGGCTACGACGCACTGCTCGAGCGCGTCGCGCTGCCCGATGAACCCTTCGTCGTCGTCGCGGAGTCCTTCTCCGGCCCGCTTGCGGTGCGACTCGCGGCGCGCGGGCTGCCGCAACTGCGCGGGCTGGTGCTCGCGGCTTCGTTCGTTCGCAGTCCGCGTCGGTTGCCGCGCGCGTTGCTCTCGCCGCTCTTCTTCCGCGTGCCCCCGCCTGATGCGGTCCTCCGGTTCGCGCTTCTGGGCGCCGACACTTCGACCGCGGAGCTGCGCGCGGCCCTGCGCTCGATCGAGCCGCGCGTCTTGGCGCATCGCCTGCGCGAGATCGCCGCCGTCGACGTCAGCGAGGAACTCGCCCGCTGCCCGGTGCCGGTGCTCTCCATCGTCGCGACGCGTGATCGGCTCGTTCCTCGCTCGAGCTCGGAGGCGTTGCGACAAGTGCTGCCGCGCCTCGAGCAGCTCGCGCTCAATGCCCCGCACCTCGTTCTCCAGACGCGGGCTCGCGAAGCGGCGGCGGCCATTACGAACTTCGTCGAGCGCCTGACTCCACGCTGAGGCTCACCGCGCGAGATGGCCGCGGATCGCGCGACACAGTGCGCGCAGATGCCGCAGCGTGGGCTCGTCGGGCACGTCGCCGACATGGCGCCAACTTCGCTGGTGGAAGAAGAGACACGCGCGGAGCTCGTCGAGCGTCTCTGGCACGGTGCCCGCCGACAGGTGCCGCGCCGCGAGCGCGCTGAGCTCATCGAGGTGACCGTGGAACGCCGCGTAGCCGTCGAAGGAGAGCGCGAAGCTCTCAAGCTCCCGCCACTCGGCGGTATCGCCGGGCACCTGTACCGGCGTGAGGTCGTCATTCGCGATGCGCCGCATCGGCTCACACCAGAGCACAGCTGACGAACTTGTGTCCGCGAAGCCCGCGCCCGCCGGGTAGAGCGGCGCACATGAAACGGGCTGGGCGTTGACGCTGGAGCTGCTGCTCGAGACCGGCACCTTCAAGCTCACCACCGACCTCCCGCCCGCGGAGGCGAAGCACGGCGCGCAGCTCATCGCGCAGTCACTCGACGCGGTCGGCGCGATGTTCGGCCGAGCGCCGGCCATCAACGCGAAGAAGATCGAGAGCATCGCGCTGGCCAGCGACCTGGAGTTCGAGCGCTGACCCTCCGCGCGGCTCACTTCGCCGGCTTCACCAGCGACTCATGGTCACGCGCTTGCGCTCCTCGAGCACGTTCAGGTCTTCGGGGTTGCGCAGCGTGACCATCAACTGCCCGCTGCGACCGCGCGCTGACAGCTCATCAGCGGCGCCTGCCCCGCGAAGGTCTGCAGCCGCTTCTCACCCATCAACAAACGCGTGCGGAGCTGCTGCAGCACCTCATCGATGAACGCGTCATCGCCGTCGAGGCGCGCGAGCGTCGGGCGGAGCCGCGTCACGTACTCGCGCGCCTAGATCG
>CAMLFP010000087.1 GCA_946479335.1 uncultured Archangium sp. | reverse complement strand
TCGACCTTCGCGGCGGGCTTCGGCTCCGCCTTCGCGCGCGTCTCCATCGGCGCGGTGGTCTTGGCGGTCTTCGCGCCGGTGGTGGTCTTCTTCGTCGGCTTCTTGGTCGTCATGTCTGATTCCCCCGAGAGGTGCAGCGTGTGTGTGAGTGCCAATCGCACACCGGTCGGCGCGGCGCAACCCGGGGTCGGTCACGCCTTCGGGTCGCCCCACACGTCGAGCCGCAGCAGCACGCCGATGAGCTGCAGCAGCCCGCTGCCGAAGCACACGCCGTGGAGGAACGAGTACGCGCCCATGATGGCGAGCTCCACGAAGACCCAGATGACGAGGGCGAAGCCGGCGAAGGCGTTCCAGAAGAGCCAGTGTCGCGCGCGGCGCAGCGCGGTCACCGCCGCCAGCGTCTGCGTGCCGCCGATGACGAGGAGCAGCAACAGCGCGGGCACGAGGAAGCTCGAGAAGCCGGCGCCTTCGATGCTGCTCAAGGGCACGCCCGCCGCGCCGGGGAGCAGCAGGCTGACGCCGCCGCCGAGCGCCGCGAGCGCGTTGAAGAGGCTCACCACCACGAGGGCTCCGCGCACGTGCTTCATTCGAGTTCGACGGTCTGGAGGTGGAATTCGCCGTACGCGTAGTCGCCGGTCGGCGTGACCCAGCGTGCTTCTCCGTACGACGCGAGGTGGCCGCCGTCGAAGTCGCGGTAGTCGCGCAGGGGCGTGCGCCAGCGCAGCGGCGTGAAGGTCGTGCCGTCGCTCGACGCCTGCCGCCGGTCATCGGAGATGAAGTCGATGAGCTCGCCGGCCTCGCTGAACACCAGCTCCGCGCTGACGGTCTGGCCGCCGCGGGTGAAGTGGACGCGCGCGTGCGTGGCGTCGAGCGCGTCCCACGTCAGCGCCGGGTCGATGAGCCGCGCGGGCGCGAGCAGGCACAGGTCGTTGAGCAGCGTCACGGTCTCCGAGCGCGTCATCTCCGGGCCCTGCGCGTCGGTGACCTGGAAGAGCGACAGCACCCGCACGCGGAAGGTCGCCGCGTCGCCGACGAAGCGATGGAAGACGTCGACCGGCAGCCCCTTCATCGTGGCGTTCATGAAGAAGAGCCGGCTGGGGTTCTCGCCGTAGAAGTTGTGTTGCTCGGCGGTGAAGTCCATCCATGGGTCGTCGGGGCCGCCGCGCATGCGGCCGGTCCACCTCGCGGTGAAGCGTGAGACGCGCGGCTTGCCGACGACGCCAGCGACGCGGAGGTAGCGCTGTACCGGCTCCGGCAACTTCGCGAGGTCGGCCTCGGTCACCACGCCTGGTTCTCGCGGGCGGCGCGCCTCGTCTTCCACGGCGCGGCGGTATTCTGCGCGGAGCCCGAAGGGGCCGGTCGCGAACGCGGCGTGCACCGCGACGAGCAGCAGCACGACGTTGGCCAGCGTGCCGAACCTGGCGTCGCTCCAGCTGCGCGAGATGACGAGCTGCGAGACGATGAGCGCCGCAGTGGCGAGCAGCCACGACCACGACGTGGCGGGCAGCAGCGCGGTCGCGATGATGAGCGCTGCCGCCAGCAACCACGCGATGCCCATCGGTCGCGAGATGGGCCGCTTGAGTGCGTCGAGCTTCGCGAGGTCGAACGCCTTGACGAAGCCCAACACGTGAATGAGCCCGTGCAGCGCGAGTACGCCAGCGATCCCCCAACGCATGGCGCGGGAGCCTATGCGGAGTCGAGGCGCGCGAGTTCACGGTCGTGCACCCGCGTCAACGTGGCGAGCCCGATGGCGGCGCCGAGGCCCGCGAAGAGCATGTCACTCTGTGCATCCCACACATCGCCCTGCGTGCCGAGGAAGGCGTCGCCGCCGGCCGGGTCGAGCATCAGCGCCGCGGCCCACTCGAACAATTCGTACAGCGCCGCGAAGCCGAAGATGACGTTGAGGAGGATGAAGATGAGCCAGCCGTTGCGCTCCAGCTTCGTCTTGCGCAGCAACACCTCGCGCACGATGAACACCGGGAAGAAGCCGAACGCGAAGTGGCCGAGCTTGTCGTAGTTGTTGCGGCTCCAGCCGAAGGCGTGCTTCGCCCATTCGCCCAGCGGCGCCTTCGCGTACGTGTAGTACCCGCCGTACACGAGGATGAGGATGTGCACGAAGACCGCGACGTAGATGAAGCGCGTCATCGGGAAGCGCTTCCACGTCGCGGCGAGCGCCACCATGCCGACGAGGCCGGGCCCGACCTCGAGCAGCCAATTGAGCTTGCCTTCAGGCGTGGTGAAGAGCGTGAGCGCGAAGACTCCGAGGAGCACCGCGCCCAGCATGAGTGGCAGCCGCGCGTCGCGGTTCGTCATCAGTTGCGAGCGTACATCGTCATCACGCACGCGCCGCCGAGACCGAGGTTGTGCTGCAGCGCGTGCCGCGCGCCCTCGACCTGGCGCTCACCGGCGCTCCCGCGGAGGTGCCACACCAGCTCGGTGCACTGCGCGAGGCCGGTCGCGCCCAGCGGGTGCCCCTTCGAGAGCAGGCCGCCCGACGGGTTGACGACGAACTTGCCGCCGTAGGTGTTGTCGTCTTCGGTGATGAACTTCTCCGCGCCACCCTCGGGGCAGAGGCCAATCGCTTCGTAGGTGAGCAGCTCGTTCGCGGTGAAGCAGTCGTGGAGCTCGACGACCTGCACGTCCTTCGGCCCGATGCCGGTCTTCTCGTAGAGCTCGTTCGCGGCGGCCTTCGCCATGTCGAACCCCACCATGGAGATCATCGACTGCCCGAAGCTCGAGGGGAAATCGGTCTTCATGGTCTGCCCGGCGATGCGCACCGCGGGCTTGAGGTTGTGGCGCCGGGCGAAGTCGTCGCTGCACAGAATCGCGGCCGCCGCGCCGCACGTCGGCGGGCAACACTGGAAACGCGTCAACGGGTCGAACACCTCGTCGTTCGCCAGAATCTGCTCGACCGACAGCACCTCGCGGAACAACGCGTACGGGTTCTTCGAGGCGTGCTTGCGCGCCTTCTCCGAAATCTTCGCGAAGGTCTCGCGCTTGGTGCCATGCCGCCAGCGGTACTCGCGGCCGGCGCCGCCGAACATCTGCGCGGCGGGAGGCGCAGAGTTGAAACCCTGCTGCTCATTCATCACGTTGACGAACGCCTCGAGCGGGTTGGTGCGGTCCTGCCACTGCGTCTGCAGCGCGCCTTTCTGCATCTGCTCGAAGCCGACGGCCAACACGCACTCCGCCATGCCGCCCTCAACGGCCTGCCGCGCGAGCCACAGCGCGGTGCTGCCGGTGGAGCAGTTGTTGTTCACGTTGATGACGGGGATGCCGGTCGGCGCGATGGAATAGACCGCGCGCTGCCCGCAGGTGGAGTCGCCGTACACGTAGCCCGCGTACGCCTGCTCGACGAACTTCCAGTCGATGGCGGCGTCCTTGAGTGCCTCCTTGATGGCGCCGTTGGCCATCACCTCGTAGCCATCGCTGGCGCCGGGCTTCTGGAACTTCACCATTCCGACTCCGAGGACGTTCACGTTGCGATTCATGGGGGTGCCTTTCAGACCAGCGACTTGAGGAAGGAGAGACGGTGCGCGGCGAGCAGCTCGCCGTCGATGCGCAGCGCGCCGTGTTGGTAGAGCGAGCGCGCGTCTTCGCCCTTCGCGAGTGCGGCGAGCGCGTCATCGGTGAGCGTCAATCGCGTGTTGGCCTTCGCGTCGAGGCCGGGCTTCGCGCTCGGCGTGGCGCTGGCGAGGTCGGCGGTGAAGTCGAAGCCGGCGTCCTTCACCTTGAAGGAGATGACGGCGTTCACTTCCTTCGCGAGGCCGGGGTTCTTCGCGAGGCGCTCCTGCAGCGCGGCGAACACCTTCGGCGCAGCAACCCCCTCTCCCGTGGGGAGAGGGTCGGGGTGAGGGGCGGCGGTCTTTACCGGCGCGCTCGCCGCCGCCTTGTCGATCTTCTGCAGGAAGTTGAGCTTCTGCGACGCCATCACGTTGCCGGTGATCTTCAGCTTGCCGCTCTGGAACAGCTTCATCGGGTCGGCCTTGCCGGACACCATGTCGAGCCAGTCGGCGTCGGTGAGCGCGAGCGTGCAGTCGGCCTTCTCCGCGGTGCCGGCCTTCACCTCGCCCTTCTTCAAGTCGAGCACCCACGCAGACGCGGGTGACGAGATGTTGAACTGGTACACGGTGTTGATCTTCTTGAGCTCCTCGTTCTTCGCGACGTACGCGCCGATGGCGTCGAAGACCGCGGGCGTGTTGACGCCGCCGCTCGGTGCAGCAGGCGCGGGCGCCGCTGCCGACTTGTCGATGCTCTGGAGGAAGTTGAGCTTCTGCGACGCCATCACGTTGCCGGTGATCTTCAGCTTGCCGCTCTGGAACAGCTTCATCGGGTCGGCCTTGCCGGTGGCCATGGCGATCCAATCGGCGTCGGTGAGCGCGAGCGTGCAGTCGGCCTTCGCGACGCTCCCCGGCTTCACCTCACCGGACTTCAAATCGAGCACCCACGCGGAGTCGGGCGACGTGATGTTGAACTGGTAGACGGTGTTGATCTTCTTCAAGTCGGGCGTCTTCGCGACGTGCGTCTTGATGGCCTCGAAGATGGCGGGCGTCGAAATCGCAGCGCTCGGCGCCGGAGCGGGCGCTGCAGCCGCGGCGACCGCCGGCTTCGCCTTCGCGCTCGGAATCTCGGGGAAGAACTCGACCGCCGCGTTGCTGAGCACCACCTTGTTGCGCTCCACGACGGAGGCGCGCAGCACCACGCGCAGGTCGCTCTCCTTCCACAGCTCGATCTTCAGCGTCTCACCGGGGAACACCGAGTCGGCGAAGCGCACGCGGATGCTCTTGAACGTGCGCGGGTCGCCCTTCGCCATGGAGTTGATGGCCGCGCGGGTGACGAAGCCGAAGGTGCACAGGCCGTGAAGAATCGGCTTCTCGAAGCCGAACATCGTCGCGAACTCCGGGTCGACGTGGAGCGGGTTCCAGTCGCCCAGCAGCCGGTACAGCAGCGCCTGGTTGGTGTCGGTCTTCTCGGTGATGGTGAAGTCGGGCGCGCGCTCGGGTGGCACGTTGACGTCGGCGGAGGGTCCGCGCTCGCCGCCCCAACCACCGGCGCCGCGCACGATGCTCGACATGTCGTTCTTGATCAGCAGCTCACCGGTCTCCGCGTCGTACGAATCGAAGTGCGTGACGACCAGCGCGTGCTTGCCCTTGTCGAAGATGCTCTCGACGCGCGCCTGGTGCTTCAGCGTCGCCTTCGCGGGCAGCGGGCGCACCAGCTCCAGGTACTGCTCGCCGTGGAGGATGCGGTCGAACCCGTAATTGAGTCCCGGCGGCGTGATGCCCTGTTCGGCGAACTTGAAGACCGCGTTGAGCGCGGGCTGCACGCCGTAGCTCGGCAGCGAATAGAAGCCGTCGCCGTTGCGCTCGTAGACGAGGTGGAGGTCCTTCGCGTCGGTCGGGTTCTTCGCCGCGCCGACGGCCAGCGCGTACAGCGCGAGATCTCGCTCGTCATACGAGGTCTGAATCTCGGGGAACTTCCAGCCGAGCGCCTGGTCGACGTCGATGAACTCGTTGCCGCCCTTCGACGGGCCCTTCGAGAGGTTCTCGAACACCGGCCCGAGCGAGTCGGTGATGTTCGCGGGGTGCGTCGACTTGCTGAAGTCGGTGATGGTGCTGAACGCCGCCTGCACCGCCTCCGCGGGGATGTCGCGGCCCACGGGGAAGAACTTGCCCTCCGCGCGCTCCCAGCGGAGCTTGCCGAAGAAGCCGCCGCCCACCTCGAACAGGCCGCCGTTCTCTTCGCAACTCTCGTGCGTGAGCCAACCGACGAGCGGCGTGACGTACTCGGGCTTCAAGTTCGCCATCGCCTCGGGCGGCAAGATGCCTTCGGTCATGCGCGACGCGGCGACCGGCGCGATGGTGTTGACCAGCACGTTCTTCTTCGCGCCCTCGAGCGCCAGCGTGTTCGAGAAGCCCACCAGCGCCAGCTTCGCCGCCGAGTAGTTGGCCTGGCCGAAGTTGCCGTAGATGCCCGCGGCAGACGCCGTGAAGATGATGCGCCCGTAGCCCTGGTCGCGCATGTACGGCCACGCCGCGTGCGTGCAGCGGAACGCGCCGTTCACGTGCACGCGGAAGATGAGGTCCCAATCTCCGGGCGTCATCTTTGCGAAGCTGACGTCGCGCAGAATGCCCGCGTTGTTGATGAGGATGTCGATGCGCCCGAACGAATCGATGGCGGTCTTGATGATCTTGTCGCCGTCTTCCACCGAGTCGTAGTTCGCGACGGCGCTGCCACCGGCGCCTTTGATTTCTTCGACCACCTTGTCGGCCGCCGACGCCGACTTGCCATCGCCCTTCGCGCTGCCGCCGAGGTCGTTGACCACCACCTTCGCGCCGCGGCGCCCGTAGAACAGCGCGTGGCTTCGGCCGAGCCCGCCACCCGCGCCGGTGATGACCACAACCTTGCCGTCAAAACGGAGTTCGTTGGACATGGCGCGCCTTTCAGCAAGAAATTGATTCCGGAGTCAATCTTGCGCGGGCCGCCCGTCACGCCCCGATTCCACTCGCTGGAGAGACACCAAATAAGTTGGTGGAGTTACCAACAAGTTTGGTGGTGCTAGGTTCGCGTCATGGCGCTGGTCGACGCGGCAAATGCTCTCTTCGGCTCCGAGACGCGGAGCGCGGTGCTGGTGGCGATTCGCCTCCTTGAGGAGACCTGGGCTTCCGAGCTCGCCGCGTTGCTCGACCTGCGGCTGTACTCGGTGCAGCGCACCATCGCGGCGTTCGAGCGCGAGGGCGTCATCGTCACCCGTCTGCAGGGGAGTACACGGGTCATCACGTTGAGCCCGCGGTACGTCGCCGCGAAGGAACTCGACGCGCTCCTGTGGAAGCTCGGGCAAGCCGACACCGCGCTGCAGAAGCGACTCGCTGCGCGTCGGCGCCGGCCCCGTCAGACCGGGAAGGCCGTGAGGTGATCACCGAGACCTCGTCGCTGACTGACGTGGCGTTCGCCGTGTGCACCGCGCTCTCGCGCGTGGGCGTCACCGGAGTGTTGACCGGTGGGAGCGCGGCGACGTTCTACGCGCCCGAGGCGTATCAATCGCTCGACCTCGACTTCGTCATCACGCTTCGCGGCGACGACGGCGGGGCGAACGCGCTTCGCGACCTCGGCTTCATGCAGCACGGCCAGTTCTATCGACACCCGCGCACGCGCTTCACGCTCGACTTCCCCCGTGGCCCGCTCGCCGTTGGCGACGACCTCATCACCCGGTGGAGCACCGTGCGGCGTGGCGCGGAGGTGCTGCAGGTGTTGTCAGCAACCGACGCCTGCCGCGATCGCCTCGCCTCTTTCTTGTTCTGGAACGACTTCAGCGGGCTGGAGCAGGCGCTGGCCGTGGTGCGCGCACAGCGCCGGAAGGTCAACGTCGCGTTGATCCGCGAGTGGTGTGCGCGCGAGCGTCAGGCAGAGAAGGGCGAGCTCTTCTTCGCGCGGGCTGTAAAGCGCGCGCACAATCGAAGCTGAATTCCCGCGAAGCAAGCTGACGAAGATGTTTCGCACATGAGCTCGTACAAGATTCGTTCTGGCGACACGTTGAGCCGCATCGCCGCGAAGTTCGACACCACCGCGGCGGCGTTGGCGAAGGCGAACCACCTCGCGAACCCGAACGCCATCCGCGCGGGCGCGACGCTCAAGGTGCCCAGCTCGTTCAGCGCGGCGAAGACCACGGCGGCTGCGAAGGCCGCTCCCGCGAAGACGGCGGCGAAGGCCTCCTCGCTCACGTACCGCGTGCGCGCCGGTGACACGGTGACCTCCATCGCGAAGCAGGTCGGCCTGACGCGCGGCGAGCTGGGCGCCATCAACGACCTCTCGAAGCCGCTCAAGCCCGGGCAGGTGCTCAAGCTCGCGGTGCGCGCTGACAACCCCGCGAGTCGCGTGCCGCCGAAGGTGCCGAAGAAGTGGAGCCACTTCCTCCACGCCGACAACTACCGCTTCGAGAACTCGGTGCAGGGCCTCAAGAGCGCGGCGAAGCACGAGCACGCCATCGACCTCGACGTGAACATCACGAAGGACGGCGTGCCGGTGAACACGCACTGGAGCGACGTGCTCAAGCGCGGCGGCTTCTACGACCCGCTCCACAAGATCCCCAAGGACGCGCGCATCAGCCAGCTCACCGCGAAGGAGGTCTTCCGGCTGCGCTCGAAGGACGGCTACCGCATCCACTCCATGAAATACATGCTGCGCAAGGCGGCGAAGCTGCACGTGCGCGTGGAATACGAGGCCAAGGGCAGCAAGCCGTTCGAGTACGGCAAGGGCGGCCTCAAGCACTTCACCGACGCGAAGAAGATCTCCGCGGCGGCGCACGGCACGATGTTCATGAAGACCATCTCCACCACGCCGGGCGCGCTGAAGCGGCTCCAGGCGGCGCATCGCGCGGGGCTGACCACGGTGTTGCTGCCGCGCGGGCCGGTGCCGAAGAGCTGGCGCCCGTACATCGACTACGTGCGTGGTCCGGTGAAGTGGGTGAACAAGTAGAGAGCGAGTGAGCGGACCCGACCGCTGCTTCATGCGGGCGGCGAGGACAACGAGAGCGAAGCGAAGGTTGTCCCGCGCGAGCGAGCGCAGAAACTCAGAGCAGCCCGTCACACTCGGCGGGGATCTTGTCGCTGCAGCCGGCGGTGAGCAACGCGCGCGCGCACGCCGCCTTCTTCTCGGCCTTCTCGGCGTCGACGGTGGCGGTGCGGCTCGTCGCCTGGCACTGCTTGCTGACCGCTTCGCAGCGGGCCTTGCCGTCTTTCTTGCACGCGTTCGCGGCGCACTGCGCGCCCGCCCACAGGTCACAGAGCCAGCGCTCGCTGTAGGTGTTCGGCTTGGTACCCGCGGAGGTCGACAACACGAAGGCGGCGGCGGTGGCGAGGAACATGGCGTCGCAGACTGTACCGCAAAAGCGGGACCGCACATTTTTCCTGCTACCTTTCCCCCCTCATGGACGCCGACGTCACGTTTGAAGAGCTCAAGCAGCTCCGGGCCGTTTCGCGCGCGGTAGATGACCTCCTCGAGGAGTCACTCAAGCACCGCGAGAGTCTGCAGCAGGCCTTTCACCGCCTCTTCCCGCCGCTGTTGCGGTTGATGGGCGCGAAGGGCGCGGTGGTGAACACCATCGACGAGGAGCTCGCGCAGGCCACGTACCACCACGGCGAGTTCGGCGGCACGTTCCCCGGGCAGGTGCTCGACGGCGGCCGCTGGGGCGTGCGCGTGCTGGAGAGCGGCGACACGTTCGTCTCGCAGGTGTTGGACCTCGTCGGTCACCCCGTCGGCGCGTTCGGGTTGTTGTTCGCGGGCAATCGCAGCGGGCAGGCGGCGCAGTTGGTGCGGTTGCTGGAGACCGTCGCGGAGCAGCTCGATACGGTGCTGGCCTCCGTGCAGACCGCCGCGGAGAAGCACCAGGTGCTGGTGGCCATCAACCACTCGCTGGCCAACCGCGTCTTCGAAGTGGGCATGGACGGCGCGGTGCGCGCGCTGTGCGAGAAGGTGAAGGTCCCCGGGTTCCTGCTGATGTACCGCGACGCGGTGGAGTCGGGCGCGCTGCACTACCGCAGCTACGAGTACGGCCAGCTCAAGTTCGCCAGCAACGGCGCGCGCGACAGCAAGCTCGACGACGCCATCCGCGCGCACGGGCAGAACCTCATCCTCCCCGCGAATCACCTGCTGCGCGACACGCTCGGCTCGCGCGCGGTGGAGACGGTGCTCATCTCCGGCGTCGCCGAGAGCCACGCGCTGGGGAAGATCATGGTCTCGAGCGGCGGCGACGGGTTCTCGGCGTACACCATGGACCTGCTGCGCCTGCTGGCGTCGACGCTGTCGCAGCGCCTCATCGACTACAACCGCGAGCGCATCCACCTCTCGCAGTTCTTCTCGGGCCGCACCATCGACGACCTGCTGCGCGACCCCGACTACAGCCAGCGCTACCTCTCGCCGCGCGATGAAGAGGTCGGCATCCTCTTCGCGGACATCAACGGCTTCACCAAGATCTGCGAACAGGTGCTCGAGAAGCCGGAGCGCATCGGCAAGTTCGTCGACGACTGGTCGGAAGAGGCGGTGCGCATCCTGTACCGGCACGGCGGCACGTTCGACAAGATGGTCGGCGACTGCGTCATCGGCTTGTTCGGCCCGCCGTTCTTCAAGAACTCGCTCGCTGACCGCGCGGCCGCCGCGCTGAAGGCGGCCATCGAGATCCAGAAGTTCACGCGCGAGACGATGTCGGCGCACCCGGAGATTGCGCGGCTCTCGGAGATTCTGAAGGTGCCGGGCCTCGGCGTGGCCATCGGCGTGAACCTGACGCCCAGCTTCTGCGGCCTCTTCGGGCCCAACCGCAACTACACCTCGTTCTCCACCGGCATGAACCAGACGGCGCGGTTGCAGTCGCTCGGCGGCTTCCGCGAGACGCTGGTGATGGAGCGCGCGTGGCGCGTGCTGCAGGGCACGCCGCACGCCGAGGGCTTGCGCGTCGGCGCGCTCGAGGAGACCTCGGTAAAGAACGTCGCGCAGCCGCTGCGGTACTTCAAACTGCTCGAGTAGTCACACCAGCCCCGTCGTCTCGCGAATGAGGAGCCCCGTGGTGAAGCTGAAGGCGTTCGCGCCGAGGCTCCACCAGAACGGATTTCGCACCTTGTTCACCCGCAGCCACACGGCCTCGGCGACGACGGCGAACACCTCCGCGCACGCCACCATCGGCCAGTAGTCGATGGGCAACAGCGGGAAGACGAACCACACCAGCGGGTGCGTCATCGCCGACGCGAAGAAGCCGATGCGCCAGCTCTTCGACGCCTTGAAGTACACGGGCATCTCGAGGAGCTGCGTGAGCGTGAAGGCGACCAGCCAGTCTCTCAACACGGTTGGGGCCGCCTTCGCTGCACGAGGAAGTACGCGCCGGCCGCGAGCTCGAGGTAGCCGTGGAATGACGCGAGCCGCAGGTAGCCGTCGCGCGCCTCCGCGAGGTTCACCGCGCCCCACGCTGCGATGACGGCGGTGCCGGCCACGCACACGAGCAACAGCGGGAGCCCGAGGTCGCGGCTCAACGCATTCCACGACGCGGCGAACGGGCGCGGCGCGGGCCGGGCACGCGCGTCATCAGGCACCAACCGCAGCCACACCGCGTAGTGGAGCGACTGCAGGAACGCGAACGACAACACCAGCCGCGCGGCGAAGAGCGGCGGCAGCCCCGGCGCGTTGCTCTCGACGAACCCGGTGAAGCTGGTGCCGGTCGCGGGCCCCGGGCGCGCGATGGCGGCGTCGGCGCCTCCGAGGAAGAGGAAGAGCAGGGCGAGCACCACGAGCGCGGGGACCAGGAGCGACTTCGCCTCCCGCGGCCGCCACGCCCACCAGAACGCGAGCGCGACGAGATTGTGCACGTGGAGGAACGCCAGCAGGAAATTGTTCTCGAAGTGGAACGCGACCATCGAGAGCGCCGCCCACGCGCCGAGCGCCGCGAGCTTGAGCGAGAAGCGCGCGTCGGCCAGCAGCACCGCGGGCACCATCGACAGCAACCCGACGAAGGGAGGCGCCCCCAGCGCGATGCCGACCAGCGGCAGGAACAACAGCCATGAGAGCGCTCCGTGGCGGTGCAGGCCCGGCTGCGCGACGAGGTAGCGCGCATCGGCCATCAGGTGCGGCACACCCAACACGATGGGCCCCAGCGCCAGCAGCCACAGCGGCGCGGCCCACGTCATCAACAACGAGCTGACGATGGAGAAGACGGCCAGCGCCTGCACGCGCAGCGCGCGGTTGGCGATGAAGGGCCGCAGCGCCGGTGCGAACGCGCGGTAGGTCCGCGCGCGCAAGGCGTCGAGCACGTTCACGCGTGGTCGAAAATACGTACCAGGTACGCTTTTTCGACCACGCGCGGGCCAGGTCTCCTCCGCAGACATCGTCAGGCGGCTCCGGGGCGCGGCGAACGCACGCCGCGCGCCGCCGCCACCATCGCGAGGAACGCCAGCGCCGCGCCCAGCCACGCCAGCAGGCTCTTGCTCGCGGCGGGCGCCGTCTGTTTGCAGCCCAGCGCGGTGTACGTGGTGTAGCCGCGCGGCGGCACGCCCTGGCTGTAGTCGGGGCGGCTGAACTGCATCTCCACGCAGGTGCCGGCGTTGCCGTCGGGCGTGGTGCACGCGGCGCCGGCCTGTTTGCCGCGGCAGCCGGCCGTCTCTGCGGGCGGGATGTCGGCCCACGCGGGCAACGCGAGCAGCAGCAACAGCGTCGCGCGCTTCATCGCTTCCTCCGTGAGAGGAGCGCCGCGAGCGCCAGCAACGCGCCGCCCTCGACTGACGCGCATGAGCTCGACTTCGGCGCTTGAGCGGGCGCGGGCGTCGGCGCGGCGGCCGCCGGCAGACACTTGACGCACTCGTAGCTCACGCTCTTCGGGGGGATTCCCTGGCTGTAGTCGTTGCGGCTGCACATCGACTTCGTGCACACGCCCGCTGACTTGTCATCGCGCTCGCACGCTGCGTTCTCTGTCTTGCCGGAACAGCCGGAGACATCGGCGGGCGGAACGTCAGCGAACGCGGGCCACGCGAGCACCAGCAGCAGCCATGAAGCGCGCCTCACTTCTTCCTCCGGGAAAGCAGGGCCGCGAGCGCCATGAGCAGACTGCCTCCGCCGGCCGCGCAGGCGCGCTGGTTTCGCCCGTCGGTCTCCGTCGGCCCCGCGTCGGGCGTCGGCTCGCCTGTCGTGGTGGTGCACTTGAGGCACTCGTAGGTGAGGGAGGTCGGCGGCGTACCGTGGCTGTAGTCGAGCTTGGTGCACGAGGACTTCGCGCAGAAGCCGTCGGTCTGGTCGTCTTTCTTGCAGCCGGCGTCTTCGGTGCGGTTGGAGCAACCGTCGGTGTCTGGAGGTGTGACGTCGGCCCACGCGGCGCCCGCCACGAAGCACGTCAACAGGAGCAGTCGTCTCATGCCTCGAGTCTGGGCTGCGAATATCGCCGTGAGAAGTGAATCCACTCTCGCGCGTCGATTTCGACGAACCACTCGATGTTGGGGATGAACGTGTACCGCGCCGAGGTGAAGCGCTCGAGGAGCTCCGCGGCCTGCATCGGCGAGAGGCGTGGGCCCTTGAAGCTGACGCGGAGGTACGTCTCCAGCGTGGGCGTGACATCGACCGACGCGCACACCTGCACGTTGCCCACGCGACAGATGTTCTCCACGTTCACCCTGCGTACGTGCGTGGCCCACCGCCGCGGGTCGATGGCGTTGATGAGCAGCTGGCTGCCCGCTTCCTCCATCGACTTGTGTCGCGAGACTCGCTGCATCGGTCGGCCCTCCGGCGAGATGCGTGAACGAAAGCGCAGCCGCGTCGAATGAAACAAGGGGCGCGACCCCTTGACGCAACACGATTTCGCGGTTCACAGCATCGCGAGGTCGTCGCGATGTACCGCTTCGTCGAGGCCGCGGAAGCCGAGCGTGCTTTCGATCTGCGAGGTCTTCTTGCCGGCCAGCTTGCGCAGCTCGTCGGCGCCGTACGCCGCGAGGCCGCGCGCGAACACTTCACCGCTCTCGGTGGCGAGGTCGACGGCGTCGCCGTGCGCGAAGTTGCCCTTCACCTCGCGGATGCCCGAGGGCAGCAGGCTCTTCTTCTTCTCGGTGAGCGCGAGGTGCGCGCCGGCGTCGACGATGAGCGTGCCGCGGCCCTTCAGTGCATGCGCGATCCACGCGGTGCGGGCGTCGCGGCGCGCGTGCGGGAGGAACAACGTGCCTTCGACCTCGCCGGCCAGCACGCGCGTCAGTGTGCCCGGCTTCTGCCCCGCGGCGATGACGCACGCCACGCCGAGCTCGGTGACGCGCTGGGCGCTGCGCAGCTTGGTGGCCATGCCGCCGGTGCCGACGCTGGAGCCGCTCCCGCCCGCCGCCGCCACCATCGCGCGCGTGACGTTCTCGACGACGTCGATGCGCTTCGCGTTTTTGTGCGTGCGCGGGTCTGCGTCGTAGAGCCCGTCGACGTCGCTCAAGATGATGAGCGCGTCGGCGTCGACCAGTCCCGCGACGAGGCCGGCGAGCGTGTCGTTGTCGCCGAACTTGATCTCATCGACCGACACCGTGTCGTTCTCGTTGATGACCGGCACCACGCCGTCGGCGATGAGGCGCTCCAGCGCGTGGCGCGCGTTCAGGTAGCGCCGTCGGTCTTGCACGTCGGAGTGCGTGAGCAACACCTGCGCGACCAGCCGCGGCTCGAGCGCCTCCTCCCACGCGCGCATCAGGCGCGACTGGCCCACCGCCGCGCACGCCTGCTTCCCGGGGATGTCCTTCGGCTTCTTCGCGAGCCCCAGCCGCTCCACGCCGAGCGCGATGGCGCCCGACGAGACGAGCACCAGCTCGCGGCCCTTCGTCGCGCCGAGCAGCTCGTTCGCCAGCCGCGTGAAGTGCGCGCGGTGAAAGCGGCCGGTGGTGTTGGTGAGCGCGTTGGTGCCGATCTTGATGACCACGCGACGCGCGGCTTTGAGTTGCTGGCGAGACACGGCGTTCGCTTATGGCTTGAGTCGCTTCACTCCGATAGGGGCAACGCGGCCGATGGAACCCGCCGAAGAAAAGTCAGGCACGCGCGCGGCGCTCGGGTGGCTCGTGGCCTGCGTGGCGACCGGCGGGTTGTTGATGTGGTGGCACCACGACAGCTACCAACAAGACGGCGGCAACCACTACCTGATGGCGCGCACCGCGTGGCGCCACCCGGAGTTCTTCATCTCCGTCTGGCAGCGCCCGCTCTTCTCGGTGGTCTTCGCGGTGCCGGCGCTCGCCGGGTACACGGCCGCGCGCTTCTGGGCGGTGCTGGTCTCGACCCTGGGCGCGGCGCTGACCTGGCGCACGGCGCTCAAGCTCGGCGTGCGCGACGCGTGGCGCGTGATTCCCTTCTACCTGTTGCAGCTCGCGCTCTTCGAGATGTGGGCCGACACCATGACGGAGCCGCTCTTCGCCACCGTGCTGGCCGCCGCGATGCTCGCGCACGTCTCGGGGCGCGTGATGCTGGGCGCGGTGCTGGTCTCGTTCCTCCCCGGCGCGCGGCCTGAAGGCCCGTTCGTCATCGCGGTGTGGGGCGTGATGATGCTGCTCTCTCCGGCGTTCGGCGCGACGTGGCTTCAGCGCCTGCCAAAGACGCTCGCGCTGGGCACCGGCATGGCGGTGTGGGTGCTGGCGTCGGCGCTCATCGCAGGTGACCCGCTCTTCATCCTCCATCACTGGCCGTGGTCGCCGACCGGCGCGGTGTACGGCACGGGCACGCCGTGGGCGTACGTCTCGAAGCTGCCGGAGATCTGCGGGCCGGTGTTGATGACGCCGGTGCTGGTGGGGCTGGGGCCGCTGCTCCGGCGCGCGCAGACGCGCTTCATCCCCTCCGTGTTCTTGCTCACCTTCGTCGTCCACACGCTGCTGTGGACCTTCGGCCTCTTCGGCTCGGCGGGGTACGCGCGGTACTTCTCGTCGTTCGCGCCTGCGCTCGCGCTCTCCGGAGCGGTGGGCTGGAACCTGCTCGCGCAACGGCTGCCCTCGCGGCTGGCGCGCGTCGCGTGGGTGGTGGTGTGCGCGTGGTCGTTCATCATCAACGTGCGCGACGTCGACGCGATGCTCATCTGGGCCCGCGACGCGCGCGCCGTCGAGGAGATGAAGGCGTGGTTCGACGCGAACGAAGCGGCGCTCCCCGTCGACCGCTTCGTGTGGAGCCAGACCTACGCGGTCACCGCCTTCGACCGCGAGGCGACGGAGATTCCCGTCACCGGCCTGAAGCCCGAGGAGACGCTGCAGCGCCTGCGCGACCTGCCGCCGCACACCCTCGCGCTGTGGGACTCAGACACCGGCCCGGCCATCTTTGGCGTGACGGTCGACGAGGTGAAGGCCGCCGGCTTCGAGGAACTCCACCGGCAGGACTTCGTGTTGAAGAGCCGGCTCCCGAAGTGGGCCTCGCAGCGGTGGAACCCCGACCGGGAGCTGACGTACTGGCTGCTCTACAAGCGCTGACGCGTCACTGGCCGAAGATGATCTCCGCCATCAGGCGGAACGGCGTGTGCGCGAGCGACTCCACGATGCGCGGGCCGAACAGCAGCACCTCGATGCCCGCGAGCCCGATCCACGGCCCGAAGGGGATGTTGTTGTCGCCCGGCGTCCACTCCGGCACCTCGCCGTGCTCGTCCGGCGGCGGGTCGTCGGGGATGTCCTGCAGCAGCAGCGTGTACGGCACCAACAACACGCGCGCCCACCACGCGTAGCCGGGCTTGATGAACTCCGGCGTGAACGGGTCGCGGGTGTTCTCGTCGGCTTCGCTGCTGTCCGCGGTCGGCGGTGCATCCGTCGTCGCGGCGGGCACCGTGCTCGTCTCCGGAGTTGCGCTTGATTCGCTCCCCACACCCTGACCCTCTCCCCGCGGGAGATGGGAGTTTGGGGCGGCGCGCCC
>CAMLFP010000086.1 GCA_946479335.1 uncultured Archangium sp. | reverse complement strand
GAGGATCGCCGGCACCGCGAAGTCGAAGGGCGCCACGAAGCGGTTCACCGCCAGCAGCGTGTCTGACGCTACGAAGAGCAGGGCGCCCGCGAGCCCGAGCCAGCCGTGCACCGGCGACCCCACGCCGACGCGCGCGGCCGCCCGCCACGCGAACGCCCCGATGGTGAGCGCGTAGAGCACGATGGGCAGCGGCGGCTCCTTGAGCGCCGGGAGCACCAGCGCCAACACCACGCCGACGATCAGCACCGAGGGCAGCGCGCGCACCGGCGCGAGCCCCGGCGCCTCGCGCGTGAAGCCCACCACGTACGCCACGTGCCCGAGCAGGAACGCCGCGAGCCCGGGGAGGAAGAGCGACGCGAGCCGCGGCTCCAGCAGCGCGTCGCCCGCCGCGCCGAGGAGCAGCCCGACGATGACGCTCCCGCGCGCGCGCCCGCGCCGTTGGGAGACCACCAGCGCCAGCGCCAACACCGGGAGCGGCTTGAGCACCCACCGCAGCGTGTCGGCGCCCGCCAGCCGCGCCGCGGCGTAGGTGGTGAGGGCGGCGCCAAAGAGGGCCCACCCCAGCACCTCCACCTCACTGCGGCGCCCGGCGCTCATGCGTGCCTCCCCGCCGATTTGACCCAAGAGTCATTGACGGCGGAGACGATTCAGCACAACGAGTCTCCATGAACCGAACTTTCGTCAACACCAAGGCCCCGGAGTGGGGCACGGGCCTCGAAGTGCAGCAGTTCCCGAACTTGAGCGTGCTG
Organism: uncultured Archangium sp.; assembly: GCA_946479335.1. The sequence goes on along the minus strand of CAMLFP010000086.1, from coordinate 15,684 downwards.
TTCTTCGAGAAGGCGGGAGAGAAGAAGTTCGTCATCGAGAAGGCGCTGGCCAACGGCACCCTGGCGCCGGCCACCGTGACGCCCGCCGTGTTGGCGGCGCTGCAGGCGCGCGCGTCGGGCCGCCGCCCGCGCTCCATCGGGTTGAGCACCGCGCAGAAGCGCGCCGCGCGGCCCTCGGCGAAGAAGGGCGCGAAGTCGCTCTTCGCCACCTTCAAGGACCAGCTGGCGGTCTTCGAGAAGCTCTTCGCGGGCGGCTTCGCGGGCGAGGCGTACACCGCGAGCGAGCGCACCTCGAAGGACGCCGCCATCGAGAAGGCGAAGACCACGCTGTCGGCCGAGGCCTTCGCCGCGGAGAGCGTCGACGAGCTCTTCACGCGCGCGCAGGCGGTGCTCGCGGCCACCAACATCGTCTTCCCCATCGAGGGCAACATCCCCTTCAAGAAGCTCGAAGGTGACGCGCGCGCGCAGGTCGTCGCCGGCCTCAAGGAGCTGCTGCACGGCGCGGCGCCCGCCGGGGAGCGCATCGAGCGCTTCGCCGCGTCGCTCCACCTCAAGGACAAGGACGGCAAGGAGAAGAAGGTCACCTGGCCGCTGGCCACCGTCTTCGCCGCGCTCTTCGCGCCCGCGGAGTTCGTGGCCGTCAAGCCCACCGCGTTCGCGCTGCAGGGCGGCACGCTGAACCTCTCCGTGGAGCGCAGCGAGCCCGTCGGCGCGCTCGGCTATGGCAAGTTCCTCGAGATCGCGCAGAAGACCCGCGCGCTGCTGGTGGAAGCCGGCCAGCAGCCGCGCGACCTGCTCGACGTGTACACCTTCATCTGGAAGACGCACGCCGAGAAGCCCGCGGCCTGAGCGGCGCGAACGCGCGCAGGAAGGCGTCGACGTGGGTCTCCAGCATGGCTGGCACGTCGAGCGGCCGGCACTGCGCGCCCAGCAGGCTGTCTTGATGCAGCAGGGCGAGCACCACCGGTGACAACAGCGCCAGCGCGCCGTGGCGCACGTCGGCGATGGCCAGCTCCCCGCGCTCCACGTGGCGCCGGAGGAGCGCCTCGCCGGTCTGCAGCAGCGGCTCGAGCACGTGGTCGACGAAGCTGGGCGCCACCCGCGGGTTGCCCAGCCCCACCGCCAGCGTCGAGGCGTACATCTTCCCCGCGCCGTACTTGAACCACGTGGTGCGCACCGCGGTGACGAAGCGCACCAGCGAGGCGCGCACGTCTCCCTCGACGGGCTGCGCCGCCATCGCGAGGTACGGCGCCGAGTCGGCCCGCAGGCCCTCCATCACCGCGCGCAGCAGGCCGTCGCGGTCGGTGAAGTAGTGCCGCAGCGTGGTCTGCGAGGTGCCGGCGAACGCGGCCAGCTCCCGCAGCGAGGCGTTGACCCCGCCGTCCTGTTGCAGGGCGAGCGTCACCTTGCGCGTCAGCTCCGCGCGACGGGTCTCGTAGTCTGCGTTGCGGCTCCCGCGGGTCCTGGCCATTGTGAAAATTAAATAGCGCGCGTGAGTTAATTTATCAACGGCATCTGCGAGTGTTGATTTGCTTGCGTTCGGCAGAGGTGTGCTTAGTTGTTATCACCTGTGCTACGAAAAATGCTGGCGGCAGCGGTGGTGATGATGGCCGGCGTGGGCAGCGCCCAGCCGCTCACGGCGTTTCTCGAGTCGTCCAACACGCAGAACTTCGACGCGCGGCAGAGCGCGACCGAGGCCCGGCGGGCGGCGGCCAACTTCGCGCAGGCGTGGGGCGCGCTGGTGCCCGCGTTGAGCGCCAACGGCGGGTGGACGCACAACCAGTACCCGGCGGTCATCCGCCTCCCGGAGGGCACCGGCACCAAGGAGGTCACCATCATCGCGCAGGACCAACTGGAGGCCTCGCTCAAGGCGGAGGTGCCGCTGGTCGACGCGTCGAAGTGGGCGCAGGTGGCGGCGGCGAACTCCGGCGCGGAGGCGGCGCAGCGCCGCACCGACTCCACGCGGTTGCAGGTGCGGCGGCAGGTGGTGGCCGCGTACTACGCGTGGGCCGCGGCGCGCGACGTGCTGGCCTCGGCGCAGCGCTCGGTCGACGCCGCGCGCTCGCAGGTCGATTTCCGCCGGGCGCGCTTCACGGCGGGCGTGGGCAGCGAGCTGGAGCTGGCGCGCGCGGAGGCCGAGGTGGAGCGCGCGCAGCAGGTGCTGGCCGCCGCGGAGGCCACGCTCGACACCGGCGCCCGGCAGTTGGAGACGCTGACCGGGCTCTCGCCGACCGGCGCGCCCCAGGCCCCGCCGGACGATCTGTCGCTGCCCGAGCTCGCTCAGCTCGAGGAGCGCCTGGCTGCGCTCCCGTCGGTGGAGGCGGCCCGGCTCGACGCGCGCGCCGCGGAGCGCACCCGGTTGGCGGCAGCGCTGGCGCTGGTGCCGGCGGTCAACGCGCAGTTCACGCAGCGCTTCACCAACGCCGCCGGTTTCCAGGGCTCGCCCGCACAGGCCAGCGGCGGCGTCACCTTCAACTGGCGCCTCGACCTCGTGGGCGTGGGCGCGGCGCGCGTGCAGCAGGCCAACGACGAGCTCTCGCACCTCAACACCGAGCGGGTGCTGCGCGCGGCGGCTGATCAGCTCCGCGGCGACTTCTTCAACCTGCGCGCGGCGGTGAAGAAGGTGGCGGCGGCGCGGTCGCAGGTGGCGGCGGCGCAGCGGGCCGCCTCGCTCGCCCGGGAGCGCTCCGAGGCCGGAGTGGCCACGCAGTTCGACGTCATCCAGGCCGATCGCGACCTCTTCGTCGCGGAGGTGTCGCGGGCCGAGGCCGACGCCGACGCCGCCACCGCCCGCGCGCAGCTCGCGCTCTCGGCCGGGGTGACGCTCGACGGGGAGGGCGCGCGATGACCCCCGCGACGCCGCTCCGGGGGCGCCCCGGGTTCTTCGGCCGCTGGCGCACCATGGGCACCATCGGCGTGCGCATGATGTTCCATGACCGGCTCAAGCTGGCGGGCACGCTGTTCGGCGTGGTGTTCGCGGTGGTGCTGGGGAACTTCCAGGTCGGCACCTTCCTCACGCTGGTCTTCAAGAACCGTATGTTCGTGGAGAACGCGCAGGTCGACGTGTGGATCGCCCCGCCCGGCACGCGGCAGTTCCAGGCGGGCACGCCGCTGAACGACGCGCACCTCAACCGCGCGCGCGGCACCCCGGGCGTGGCGTGGGCCGAGCCGCTGCTGCTGCAGGGCGCCGCGCTGACGTTGCCGACCGGTGGCAGCGAGCCGCTCTCGCTGGTGGGCACGCGCGCGCCGCGCTTCGCCGGTGGCCCGTGGAACCTGGTGGCCGGTTCGCGCGAGGCGCTGCGCATGCCCAACGCCGTCATCTTCGAAGACGCGGAGCGCGAGAAGCTGGGCGGGCTCAACCTCGGCTCGGTGCGAGAGTTGTCGGGGCACAAGGTGCAGGCGGTGGGCTTCACCTGGGGTCTGCTGCCGTTCGCGCCCGCGTACGCCTTCGCCGAGGAGACGCTGGCGCGGGAGATCCTCCACGTGCCGCCCGACAAGCACACCTTCGTGATGGTGGGGGTGGCGCCCGGCGAGTCTCCGGTCGACGTGCGCGCGCGGCTGCAGGCGGCGCTGCCCGACACGAAGGTGATGACGCGCGACGAGTTCCAGGCGGAGACGCTGCACTACATCCTCACCGGCACGCAGATCGGCCTGAGCTTCGGTACCTCCACGCTGATGGGCCTGTTGGTGGGCCTCATCACCGTCGCGCTGTCGATGTTCAGCAGCGTGGTCGACAACATGCGGCAGTTCGGCACGCTCAAGGCCATCGGCGCCACCATGGGCGACCTCGCGCGGCTGCTGCTGGTGCAGGCGGTGGTCTACGGGCTGGTGGGGAGCCTCATCGGCCTGGGCTTCATGGGCGCGCTGGTGCAGGCGATGCGCAACCCGTCGCTGACGCCGATTCTCCCCGCGGTGAGTCTGGGCATCACCGTGGCGTCGATGGCGGCGGTCTGCGTCTTCGCCTCGGTGCTGGCGCTGTTGCGCCTGCGGCAGCTCGAGCCGGCGATGGTGTTCCGATGAGCGCGGCGCCGGCGGTGCAGCTCAAGGGCATCACCAAGACCTTCGGCGACGGGGCGCTGGCCTTCCAGGCGCTCAAGGGCATCGACCTCACGGTGCCGCGCGGCGAGTTCATGATGCTGGTGGGCCCCTCGGGCAGCGGCAAGACCACGCTGCTCTCGATTCTGGGCTGCGTGCTGACGCCCACCGCGGGCGAGCTGTACCTCTTCGGCGAGGCGGTGCACGGGCGGCGCGAGGCGGAGCTGCCCGACCTCCGGCTCTCGTACATCGGCTTCATCTTCCAGGGGCACAACCTGCTGCCGGCGCTCAGCGTCGAAGACAACGTGGCCTTCCCCCTCGAGCTGCGGGGCTACACGCGCAAGGCGGCGCTGGCCGAGGCGCGCGAGGTGTTGACCGAGGTGGGGCTTGGCCCGAAGTTGAAGCGCTTCCCCGACGAGCTGTCGGGCGGGCAGCGGCAGCGCGTGGCGGTGGCGCGCGCGGTGGCGGGGCGGCCGCCGCTCATCCTCGCGGACGAGCCCACGGCAGCGCTCGACGCGGAGACCGGCCAGCAGGTCACGCAGTTGCTCAAGCAGCTCTCAGCGGAGCGCGGTCACACCGTGGTGGTGGTGACGCACGACAACCGCATCTTTCACTACGCCGACCGCACCGTGCACATCGAAGACGGCCGGCTGACCACCGAGGAGAGACCCTGATGACGAGCCTGACGAGCGGCCGGGTGCAGACCGTCGTGTTCCTGTTGATGCTGGCCACCTGCGGCGCGCAGATCGTTCGCAACGCGAGCGCCACGCCGGTGACCGAGCCCGGGCCCAAAGACGAGCAGAAGGCGACGCGCGACGCGAAGTCGCGGGTGGGGGGAGCCGACAACCGTGATCCGCTGCCTCCGGTGAGCGCGGCCATCATCGGCGGCAACGGCATCGTGGAGCCGGCCGACCGCGAGACCAACGTCGCCGCGCAGGTGTCGGCGGTGGTGCGCGAGGCGCTGGTGCACGAAGGGCAGCGCGTGAAGCAGGGCGAGCTGCTGGTGCAGCTCGACGACGCGGTGGAGCAGGCGGCGCTGCGCTCCGCGGAGGCGGACCTCGAGGGCGAGCGCGCGCAGCTGAGCCGGGTGCAGAAGGGCTCCCGCGTGGAGGACCGCGACGCGGCGGCGGCCGAGGCGCAGGCGGCGTTGGCGCGGGCCGAGCTGAGCGCCGGTGTGCTGGCGCGCACCGAGCAGCTGGCGAAGACGGGCGCGGCGACGCCTGACGAGCTGGAGCGCGCGCGCCGGCAGGCCCAGACCGACGCGGCCACGGCGAAGGCCAGCGACGCACGCTTCCGCGCGGCCGAGTCGGGGTCGCGGTTGGAAGAAGTCGCCTTCCAGCGCGCGCGCACGCGGGCGGCCGAAGCGCGGGTGGCGGAGGCCCGGGCGCAGGTGGAGCGGCTCGCGGTGCGGGCGCCCTCCGACGGCGAGGTGCTGCAGGTGCGGGTGCGGCCCGGCGAGCTGTACAGCTTCCAGAGCTCGGCGGCGCTGGTGGTGCTGGGCGACACCTCGAAGCTCCGCGTGCGGATGGACGTCGACGAGCGCGACGTGGCGCGGCTGCGGGTGGGCGAGCGCGCGTGGGTGACCGCCGACGCGTTCGGCGAGCAGCGCTTCACCGGCACCGTGGTGGAGATCGGCCGCCGCTTCGGGCGCAAGAACGTGCGCACCGATGATCCGGTCGAGAAGAACGACACCAAGATCCTCGAGACGTTGCTGGAACTCGACGGCACGCCGCCGCTGGTGCCGGGCCAGCGGGTGATGAGCTTCGTGTCGCTCTGAGCCCCCGGCGTGATGCGAGCGTGAAGCGCGGCGAATGAACCCGCGCCCAAAGATCGGATTTCGTTGACCATTCTCAAGCCCCGGCCTACGCACCGCGCCGCCATGCCGGAGCCTCTCTTCACCGCGGAAGAACAGAAAAAGTTCGACGCGGGCATCGCTGAACTGCTGTCGCACTACCCTCCTGAGCGCAAGAGCGCGGCGATGTTGCCCGCGCTGCGCCTGCTGCAGACCATCAAGACCTGGCTGCCTCCGGAGGGCATGCAGCTGGTCGCGAAGCACCTCGAGACGACGGTCGAGGCGGCCTACGAGGTCGCCACCTTCTACGTGATGTTCCACACGAAGAAGCCCGGCACCTACGTCATCGACGTGTGCACCAACCTCGCCTGCGCGCTGCGCGGCGCGGAGGGGCTGCTCGGCTACCTCGAAGACAAGCTCCACACCACCGCCGGCGAGAACGGCGAGAAGTACTTCCTGCGCGAGACCGAGTGCCTCGCCTCGTGCGGCACCGCGCCGTGCCTGCAGATCAACGAAGACCACTACGAGAACCTCGACAAGGCGAAGGTCGACGCGCTCATCGCGGAGAAACTGAAATGAGCATCCTCTCCGAGAAGGTCATCACGCGTGACTGGCTCAAGGGGCCGAACCACACGCTCGACGGCTACAAGAAGAACGGCGGCTACGAGCAGCTCGCCAAGGCGTTGAAGATGGCGCCCGCGGCCATCACCGAAGAGGTGAAGAAGTCGGGCCTGCGCGGCCGCGGCGGCGCCGGTTTCCCCACGGGCCTCAAGTGGTCGTTCGTGCCGTCGCTCGAGAAGAACAACAAGCCGCGCTACCTCGCGATCAACGCCGACGAGTCGGAGCCCGGCACCGCGAAGGACCGCTTCATCCTCGAGAATGATCCGCACCTGCTCCTCGAGGGCATCGCCATCGCCTGCTACGCGCTGGGCGCGCACGCCTGCTACATCTACGCGCGCGGCGAGTTCAAACACCCGTCGGAGCGGCTCGATGCGGCGATCGCCGAGGCCTACAAGGCCGGCATCTTCGGCAAGAAGCTGATGGGCACCGACTTCGAGTTGAACGTGTACCAGGTGCGTGGCGCCGGCGCGTACATCTGCGGCGAAGAGACCGCGCTGCTCGAGTCGCTCGAAGGCAAGAAGGGCTGGCCGCGCCTCAAGCCGCCGTTCCCCGCGGTGGTGGGCCTCTTCGGCTGCCCCACGGTGGTGAACAACGTCGAGACCATCGCCTCGCTGCCCCGCATCTTCGAGAAGGGCTCCGAGTGGTTCATGAAGCTGGGCGCCGGCAAGTCGGGCGGCACGCGCCTCGTGACGCTGTCGGGCTCGGTGAACCGCCCCGGCACGTACGAAGTGGCGATGGACACCACGATGCGCGAGCTCATCTACGACAAGGCCTACGGTCAGGGCCTGCCCGAGGGCCGCACGGTGAAGGCCGTCATCCCCGGTGGGTCGTCGGCGCCGGTGCTGTCGGGTGACGAGCTCGACGTGAAGCTGGAGTTCGACGCCTTCAAGCCGCTGGCCTCGATGGCCGGCTCCGGCGGCGTGATGGTGATGGACGACAAGACCTGCCTCGTGCGCAGCGTGTGGCGCGTCTCGCGCTTCTACGCCGAAGAGTCGTGCGGCCAGTGCACGCCGTGCCGCGAGGGCCAGCCGTGGATGGCGCGCGTGCTGCGCAAGATTGAAGAGGGGCGCGGCGAACTGGCCGACCTCGACGTGTTGATGAACGTGGCGCAGTCGGTCTCGCCGTGGCCGGCGATGGGCCTGGGCACCACCATCTGCGCGCTGGGCGACGCCGGCGCGTGGCCAGTGCTGAGCTTCATCACCAAGTTCCGCAAGGAGTTCGAGGAGCACATCGCGCTCAAGCGCTGCCCCTGGGGTGAGCACCCGTGGGGCCACTTCGGAGATTTCCAATGAGCCTCTTCCCGGAGATGGTCCTGTTCTGGGTCTTCGCGCTCGGCACCCTGGGGTGCGGCGCGGCGGTCGTCTTCTCGCGCAACCCGGTGGCGTCGGCGATGTCGCTGGTGGCGACGTTCTTCTTCCTCTCGGGCGTGTACGTGCTGCTGTGGGCGCACACCATCGCGGCGCTGCAGGTGCTGGTCTACGCCGGCGCCATCATGGTGCTGTTCCTGTTCGTCATCATGCTGCTCTCGCTGACCGACCACGGGCCGGTGCTGAGCTTCACGCCCTCGCGCATCGCGGGCGGCGCGGCGGTGGTGGCGCTCTTCGGCGCGCTGACCGCGGTGTTCCGCAAGCTGCCGGTGACGCAGCCCACCTGGGCGATGGACTCCGCGAAGATCAAGAGCTTCGGCACCATCCAGCACCTGGGTGAGGTGCTCTACACGCAGTGGCTCTTCCCGTTCGAAGCGGTGTCGCTGCTGCTGCTGGTCGCGATCGTCGGCGCGGTCGTCGTCGCCAAGCCCCGCATCTGAAAGTCAGCCATGATTGAGACCGTCCCCACGACGCACTACCTGATTCTGGCCGCCGGGCTGTTCTGCCTCGGCATGCTGGGCGTGCTGATCCGCCGCAATGCGCTGGTGGTGTTCATGTGCATCGAGCTGATGCTGAACGCCGCGAACCTCACCTTCCTCGCGTTCGCGCGGGAGCGCGGTGACGACCTCGGCCACCTGAGCGCCTTCTTCATCATCGCCGTCGCCGCCGCCGAAGCATCGGTTGGTCTGGCCATCGTCATCTCGGTGTTCCGTGCGCGAGGCACGGTGAACATCGAGGAAATCCAGTCGATGAAGCACTGAGGAATTCACCGTGGAAAACCTTCAGCACTTCTTTCAGAGCGCGCCCATCGACGCCGAGCAGGCCGGCAGCTCCCTGTGGCTCATCATCGCGCTGCCGCTCATCGGCGCCTTCATCAGCGGCGTGTTCGGCAAGGTCATCGGCCGCGCCAACGTGCACCTCGTCGCCATCGGCGCGGTGGCGGGCAGCTTCCTGCTGTCGCTCCTCGAGTTCTGGACCATCAACGACTACCGCACCGCGGCCGGCACGCCGTTCGGCGCGGTGGGCTACGCGGTCGGCCACGACTTCGGCACCTGGTTCCAGGCGGGCTTGTTCCGCGTCAACTTCGGGCTCTACGCCGACCACCTGTCGGGCACGATGCTGCTGGTCATCACCGGCGTCGGTCTGCTGATTCACATCTACGCGTCGGAGTACATGAGCCACGACGCGGGCTACTGGCGCTTCTTCGCGTACCTGAACCTGTTCGTCGCGGCGATGTTGACGCTGGTGCTGGCCGATTCGCTCCCGTTGCTGTTCGTGGGCTGGGAGGGCGTCGGCATGTGCAGCTACCTGCTGATCGGCTTCTGGTACGACGACCCGCAGAAGGCCTTCGCCGGCCGCAAGGCGTTCATCACCAACCGCATCGGCGACTTCGGCTTCCTGGTCGCGGCGTTCCTCACCGTGTTGACGGTGGAGAGCATCGCCAAGCTGCCCGCGCAGGAGCTCGGCCGCGCCGGCGTCACCGGAGAGACGGTGACCGCGCGCTACAACGCGGGCGTGATGGAGAAGGGCCCGCTGGCCTTCTCGGTGCTCGAGGAGACCGCGAAGACGCTGCCCAACCTGCTCGACAAGAAGATCGTCTCCGGGCCGCTCGAGGGGCTGACCTACGAGCTGGCGCTGACCATCATCCTGCTGTGCTTCCTCCTCGGCGCGGCGGGCAAGTCGGCGCAGATCCCCCTCTACGTGTGGCTGCCTGACGCGATGGCCGGCCCGACGCCGGTCTCCGCGCTCATCCACGCCGCGACGATGGTGACCTCGGGCATCTACCTCTTCTGCCGCATGGCGTACTTCGTGGTGCTCTCGCCGACCGCGATGATCGTCATCGCGCTCATCGGCGCCACCACCGCGCTGGTCGCCGCGCTCATCGCCTTCACGCAGAAGGGCCTCAAGAAGATCCTCGCGTACTCGACGGTGTCGCAGCTGGGCTTCATGTTCCTCGGCATCGGCGTGGGCGCCTTCTGGGCGGCCTTCCTCCACGTGTTGACCCACGCGTTCTTCAAGGCGTGCCTCTTCCTCGGCGCAGGCAGCGTGATGCACGGCAACGCCGAAGAAGAAGACGTGACCAAGCTGGGCGGCCTGCGCAAGGAGATGCCCATCACCTGGGCGACGTTCCTGGTGTCGACCTTCGCCATCACCGGCATCGTGCCGCTGTCGGGCTTCTTCTCGAAGGACGCCATCCTCCACATCGCGCACACGCAGCACATCGCGGGCTTCCACACGCTGCAGACCGTGGCGTGGGTGCTGGGCACCGTCACCGCCGCGGGCACCGCGTTCTACATGATGCGCGCGTACTTCCTGGCGTTCGAGGGCGAGCGCGCGAAGGACGCCAAGGTTCCGCACGCGCACGAGTCGGCCCCGGCGATGACCGTGCCGCTCGTCATCCTCGCGGTGTTGGCGGTGGTCGCGCTGGTGCACGGCCTGCCCATCATGCACATCCAGCGGGGCGGCACCGAGGTGACGCAGACGCTGATGGAGAACTTCCTCGACCCCGTCTTCCGCACGGCGAACGAGCTGGTCGCGCAGAAGCAGTTCCTCGAGGTGCCGCACGAGCACGAGTCGATGCTGGGCCCGTGGCTCCAGGCGTGGCTGATGGCCATCGTCTCCGGCGGGCTGGCCTTCTTCATCTACCGGCGCTTCCTGCCGGGCGGCGGGAAGCTCGACTTCCTCAACCCGCTCAAGAAGTTCTCGTACAACAAGTTCTACGTCGATGAGGTCTACGACTTCCTCATCATCAAGCCGCTGGGCTTCCTGGCGCGCATCCTCCACCGGGTGGTCGACGCGGTGTTCATCGACTCGGTGCTGGTGCACGGCACGGCGTGGGTGACGGCGCGCACCGGCGCGATGCTTCGGTTCTTCCAGACGGGCGACGCGCAGATGTACGCCGCGGTGATGGCGCTGGCGGCGGCCGGCGGCCTCGTGTGGACGTTGTTCAAGGTGCTCTAAAAGATGAACTCCATCTACGACTCACGCATTCTGAACCTCGTCATCTTCTTCCCGCTGCTGGTGGCGGGGTTGGTGGCGTTGCTGCCCAAGGGCGAGAAGGGGCAGATCCGCGCGGTCACCCTCGCCGGCATGCTGGGCAGCCTGCTCACCACCATCTGGGCGTGGCTGCGCTTCGACGCGAAGTCGCCCACCGAGTTCCAGCTCGAGTACCGCCTGGAGTGGCTCACCGACGTCGGCGTCAGCTACCACGTGGGCGTCGACGGCCTGGGCATCTCGTTGCTGCTGCTGACGGGCGTGCTGGGGCCGATGCTGGTGCTCTCGTCATGGAGCTTCGTGCAGGAGCGCGTGAAGGAGTTCCACCTCGCGCTGCTGGTGCTCCAGACCGCGACCTACGGCGCGTTCTCGGCCATCGACGCGCTGCTGTTCTTCATGTTCTTCGAGTCGGTGCTGGTGCCCATGTACCTGCTCATCGGCGTGTGGGGCTCCGAGGAGCGCCAGAAGGCCGCCATCAAGTTCTTCCTCTACACGATGGTCGGCTCGGTGCTGATGCTGCTGGCGCTCTTCGCCGTGTACTTCCTCGCGGCGCCCGCCGGCGCGCGGAGCTTCGACTACTCGACGCTGTACAACGGCCTGCTGACGGCCAACCGCGAGCTCGCGCTGTACCTGCAGAACAACCCGGGCGGCGACGGCAGCGGCCTGACGCCGGTGGCGATGGCGCTCTTCCGCTTCGGGCCGTGGCTGTTCCTCGCGTTCGCGCTCGCGTTCGCCATCAAGGTGCCGATGTTCCCCGTGCACACGTGGTTGCCTGACGCGCACGTGCAGGCGCCGGTGGCGGGCTCCATCGCGCTGGCCGGCGTGATGCTGAAGCTGGGCACCTACGGCTTCTGGCGCTTCGCGGTGCCGCTCTTCCCCGTGCAGGCGCGGCACTATCAGAGCGTCATCGCGGCGCTGGCGGTCATCGGCATCGTCTACGGCGCGCTGATGTGCCTCGCGCAGCGCGACATCAAGAAGCTCATCGCGTACTCGTCGGTGAGCCACCTCGGCTACTGCATGCTGGGCATCTTCGCCTTCACCCCCGAAGGCGCGACCGGCAGCGCGTACCAGATGCTGAACCACGGCGTGTCGACGGGCGCGCTGTTCCTGCTCTTCGGCTTCCTCTACGAGCGCCGCCACGCGCGTCTGATGAGCGAGTACGGCGGGTTGGCGAAGGTGATGCCGGTGTACACGGCGTTCTTCCTCGTGGTGACGTTCTCCAGCATCGCGGTGCCGGGCACCAACGGCTTCGTGGGCGAGTTCCTCGTGCTGCTGGGCACCATCAAGTCGAACCTCCCGCTCGCGTTCGGCGTCCTCGGCGCGACGGCGGTGGTCCTCGGCGCGGCCTACATGCTGTGGATGGTGCAGAAGGTCTTCTTCGGCCCGCTGACGCACCAGGAGAACCTGACGCTGAAGGACCTCTCCGGCCGCGAGCTGGCGGCGGCCATCCCCTTCCTGGTGCTCATCGTCGTCATGGGCCTCCGCCCGCAGCCGGTGCTCGACGTGCTGAACCCTGCGAGCGAGCGCTTCGTGGCGCGCGCGAAGTACGCGCTGGGCGGCGTGGCCGACGACTCGAAGGTGCGGGTGGAGGTGCGTGCGCTGCCCGCGTCGCCGGTCGCGGTGGCGGCTCCGGCGCCGATGCCGGCCCCGCAGGATGCGGCGCAGTTCCGCAACCAGCTCCTCAAGCCCAACCGCCCCGTCGTTTTCCAGCCGGTGCAGCCCCAGCTGCAGCCCGCGCAGAACCCCTAAAGGTTTCCCTGTGACGACTCCAGACTTCACGCTTTCAGAGTTCTTCCCGGTGATGCCGGCCGGCCTGCTGCTGTTGGGCGGCGTCACGCTGATGCTCTCGGAGGTGTTCCTCACCTCCACGCAGCGCACGTATCAGGCCATCCTCGCGGGCATCGTGACGGCGGTTGCCGGCTTCGTCGCCGGCCACAACGCCTTCGAGCCCGCGCGGCTGGTGCTGCAGGGCTACGCGGTGTTGGACCCGTTCTCCCAGTGGACGACGGCGCTGGTGTGCCTCGGCGCGTTCCTGGCGGTGTTCCTCTCGGCGGGCTTCTTGAAGCACCGCAACGCGGAGCGTGGTGAGTTCTACGCGCTGCTCCTCTTCGCGTCGGCGGGCATGAGCCTGCTGTCGCTGTCGGCGGAGTTCGTGACGCTCTTCATCAACCTCGAGGTGATGTCGGTCGCCACCTACGCGCTGACCGCCTTCCTCCGCCGGGGCCCGCGCCCGTCTGAAGCGGGCTTCAAGTACTTCATCCTCGGGGCCTTCGCCGCGGCGCTGCTGCTGTACGGCGCGGCGCTGCTGTACGGCGCGACGGGCGCGACCCGCCTGGTCGACGTGAGCGCGGCGCTCCCCGCCGCCTTCGCCAGCAAGCCGGGCCTCGTGTACGCGGGCCTGGGGCTCGTGCTGGTGGGCTTCGCGTTCAAGGTGGCGGCGGTGCCGTTCCACCAGTGGACGCCTGACGTCTACGAAGGCGCGCCGACGCCGGTGACCGCGCTGATGTCTGCGGGCGTGAAGGCCGCGGCGTTCATCTCGCTGGTGCGGGTGTTCCTCTTCCTCGGCAAGGGCATCGACCACTCGGTGCTCTTCACGGTGTTCAGCGTGCTGGCGCTGCTGTCGATGGTGGGCGGCAACCTGCTGGCGCTCCCGCAGCGCAACGTGAAGCGCATGCTGGCGTACTCCTCCATCGCGCACGCCGGCTACATGCTGCTGGGCGTGGCCGCGCTCTTCGCGCCTCGCGCCGTCGACGCGTCGATGAAGGTGGGCGTGCTGAACGCGACGCCGCTCATCGCGCCGGGCAACGTGGCGCCGATGGTCTTCAAGGGGCTGCTCTTCTACATCCTCGGGTACACGGTGACGTCGCTGGGCGCCTTCGGCACCATCGCCGCGCTGGAGCGCCGCGAAGACGAGACGCGCGGCAACACGTGGGACCTCGAGCGCTTCTCGGGCCTCGCGCAGCGCAAGCCGGGCTGGGCGATGGCGATGGCGCTCTTCATGCTCTCGCTGGGCGGCGTGCCGCCGACGGTGGGCTTCCTGGGCAAGCTGTTCTTGTTCAGCGCGGCCATCGACGCGGGCCTCATCGGCCTCGCGGTGGTGGGCATCCTCGCCAGCGTGGCGGGCGTGTACTTCTACCTGCGCGTCGTCGTGTACATGTTCATGCGCCCGGCGCCGGCCGACGCGACGCTGCCCGTCCGCCACTGGACGACGGAGTTCGCGTTGGTCACCTCGTCGATCGCCGTGGTGGCGTTCGGCGTCATCCCCGGGCCGGTGACGGAGTGGTTCAGCCGCGCCGGCATGGTCTTCGGCCAGTAGCCGCCGAACGAGGCGTGACGCAGCTCCCTTCGCCGACCGGTCATTCCGGTCGGCGAATGTGTTTTCGAGGGGCGTTCATCTGGAGGCCTCGCAGGGAACTCGCTCGCGCTTCTGCGAGCGTTTCACCGAGAAGCCGACCAGAAAAATGAAGGCGGCCCGGAGCTTCTCTTTCGAGAAGCACCGAGCCGCGGGTCTTCATTCACTACAGGCCTCCGGGGCGCTGAAGTGGTGGGGGGGAACCACTTCAACTCTCAGCCCGAAGGCTTGCGGCGAGTTTTGCGAGTACCGTGCCAGCCACTTAGTTTTCTGATTTCAATAACTTACGCGCTGACAGATGGTGCAATCGCAATCTCGGAATTTCAACGTTGCAACTGCATCGCACGACTGAACGCCCGCAGAAACGAAGGCGGCTCGGTACTTTCGCACCGAGCCGCAGGTCTTCGTGGGTACTGAGGGCTCGAGCGGCGACCGAAGTGGTGGGGGGGAACCCCTTCGGCGCTCAGATCCCGAGCGCGCCGGTACGACCAGCGAACTCTGTGCCAGCCGTCACGTGCGTCTTTTCAAAGAGTTGAGAGCCGAAACCCGCGGCGCCATTTCACAGATGAAATTCCGGCGTATTTCAAAAGTGAAATGAGCAGGTTCAGTTGACCGGCTCGTCACCGGTGGTCTTGAGGCCCAGGCGCTTCATCTTGCGCCAGAGGGTGGTGGCAGACACGCCGAGGAGCTCGGCGACGCGGGAGAGGTCGTTGGGCGAGCTCTCCAGGGCGGCGGTGATGGCGCGCTTCTCGGCGTCGTTGACCGCGTTCTCGAGCGTCTGCACCGGGCCGCCGACGGGCGTGGGCGCACCGACCGCCGGGGTGCCCACCGGCGTGTTGGGCTTGCGCAGCGGGAAGTCGTCCGCCGTGAGGTCTTCGTCTTCAGCCAGCGCAGCGGCCTGCTCCACGAGGTTCTCGAGCTCGCGCACGTTGCCCGGGTAGCTGTGGCTCTGGAGGCGCTCGAGCGCCGCGGGGGTGAAGCGGTGCGGGCGGCGGCTGCGCGCGTTGGCCTTGTCGAGGAAGTGCTGCGCCAGCACGGGCACGTCTTCGAGGCGCTCGCGGAGCGGCGGCACCACCAGCGTCACCACGGCGAGGCGGTAGTAGAGGTCTTGCCGGAAGCGCTTCTCGGCGACCTCCTTTTCGATGTCGCGGTTGGTCGCCGCGACGGTGCGCACGTCGACCCGCAGCGAGGCGTTCTCGCCGACGCGGCGCAGCTCGCCTTCTTGCAGCACGCGCAGCAGCTTCGATTGAAAGGCCGGCGCGGTCTCGGTGACCTCGTCGATGAAGATGGTGCCCTTGTCGGCTTCTTCGAAGAGGCCGCGGCGCGCCTTGACGGCGCCGGTGAAGGCGCCGCGCGCGTGCCCGAAGAGCTCCGACTCGAGCAGCGTCTCGGTGATGGCCGCGCAGTTGACGGGCACGAAGGGCGCGCGGCTGCGGCCGGAGAGCGCGTGGATGGCGCGCGCCACCAGCTCCTTGCCGGTGCCTGATTCGCCCTGCACCAGCACCGTCGCGTCGGAGGGCGCG
>CAMLFP010000085.1 GCA_946479335.1 uncultured Archangium sp. | reverse complement strand
CCACCGACTTCATGCGCTTCTTGCCCTCCTTCTGCTTCTCGAGGAGCTTGCGCTTACGCGAGATGTCGCCGCCGTAGCACTTGGCCAGCACGTTCTTGCGCACGGCCGAAACCGTCTCGCGCGAGATGATCTTCCCGCCGATGGCCGCCTGAATCGCGACCTCGAACATCTGCCGGTGGATCACGCCCTTCAACTTCTCGCAGACCTCGCGGCCGCGCTGATACGCGCGCTCGCGGTGCACGATGATCGACAGGGCGTCGACGGGCTCGCCGTTGATCAGGATGTCCAACTTCACGAGGTCTGACTCTTTGTAACCGGCGAGTTCGTAGTCGAGCGACGCGTAGCCGCGGCTGATCGACTTCATCTTGTCGAAGAAGTCGAACACCACCTCGGCCAGCGGCATCTCGTACGTCACGCGCACGCGCGTGCCCGACGTGCCGAGGTACTCGATGCCCTTCTGGATGCCGCGACGGTCCTGACAGAGCTTCAAGATCGCGCCGAGGTGCTCGTTGGGCACGTGGATGTTCGCGGTGAGGTACGGCTCTTCGATGTGGTCGATGTTCTGCACCGGCGGCAGCTTCGACGGGTTGTCGACCAGGATGGGTTCCTTGCCGTGCGGGAACACCTTGTAGACGACGCTCGGCGCGGTGCTGATGAGGTTGAGGTTGTACTCGCGCTCCAGGCGCTCCTGCGCGATCTCCATGTGCAGCAGCCCGAGAAAGCCGCAGCGAAACCCGAAGCCCAGCGCCGTCGACGACTCGGGCTCCCACGTGAACGCCGAGTCATTGAGCCGGAGCTTCGTGAGCGCATCGCGCAGGTTGTCGTAGTCGGCGGCATCGATGGGGAAGATGCCGGAGAACACCATCGGCTTGACTTCCTTGAACCCGGGGAACGGCTCCGCGGTCGGGTTCTCGATGTCGGTGATGGTGTCGCCGACCTTCGCGTCTGCGAGTTCCTTCACGTTGGCGACGAAGATGCCCACTTCGCCGGCGATCAACTGCTTCACCGGGGTCGGGAACGGCGCGATCACGCCGAGTTCCTGCACCTCGAACTGCTTGTTGTTGCTCCACAGCTTGATCTTCTGACCGACGGTGACGCTGCCTTCGATCACGCGCACCAGCATCACCACACCGCGGTAGTTGTCGTACCAACTGTCGAACACCAGCGCCTTGAGCGGGCTTGCCTTCGAGCCCTTGGGCGGCGGCACGGTCTTCACGATCTGCTCGAGGAGCAGGTCGATGTTGACGCCTTCTTTCGCAGACACCGGCACCGCGACCGATGCGTCGAGACCGATGACGTCTTCGATCTCGTGCTTGGTGCGCTCGACGTCGGCCGACGGCAGGTCGATCTTGTTGATGACGGGGATGATCTCGAGATCGTGCTCCATCGCCATGTAGACGTTGGAGAGGGTCTGCGCCTCGACGCCCTGGGTCGCGTCGACGACGAGCAGCGCGCCTTCACACGCGGCGAGCGAGCGGCTGACTTCGTAGGCGAAGTCGACGTGGCCGGGCGTGTCGATGAGGTTCAAGATGTAGTCTTGCCCATCTTTGGCGCGGTAGTTCATGCGCACCGTCTGCGCCTTGATGGTGATGCCGCGCTCCTTCTCGATGTCCATGTTGTCGAGGAACTGCGCCGTCTTCTGGCGGTCGTTCACCGTGCCGGTCTTTTCCAGCAGACGATCGGCCAGCGTGGACTTGCCGTGATCGATGTGGGCGATGATCGAGAAGTTGCGGATGTGGGCGTTTTCGGACGGCATGGACGGCGCGCGCCGTACCATTCAGACCCCTCGAAATCCATTCCTCACGGCTGCGTCTGACGGCAGACTCGATGGGTCCAACACGTCGTCAGGGGGAGAACACCGCATGTTCCGCACGATCATCACCGCCATCGTCACCGCTTCCGCACTCGCCTTCGCGCAAGAAGCCGCACCCGCGCCCGCCGCGCCGGTCAACACCGCCCCGCCGCCTGACTCCGCGATGATCAAGCAGGTCATGGAGTACCTGGAGACCGGGAAGGACCGCGGGCCCGCGCTGCTCGACGTGATCCCCTGCATCAAGGTCGACCAGACCAAGGGAAGCCCCACGCAGTTCACGTGCATCGAGCCCGTCACCGGCAAGGTGAACAAGGGCACCACCGTCTTCGCGTGGCTGCAGTGGTACGTGCCGAAGGACGGCAAGTACGACGACGTCACGATTCAGGTGCTGCACGAGAACGAGATCCGCCAGACCATCGACGTGCCGGTCGCGGGCTTCGGGCGTACGCGCGGCTGGCGTGGCGCGAACCTGAGCAAGGTCGGCAAGTGGACCTTCAAGGTGCGCCGCGGCGACAAGGACCTCGGCTCAGCGACCGTCGACGTCACCGCGCAGTGATTGCCGGCGGCGCCACAAGCCGACCGAAATGAAGAACATCGCGGCGATCATCGCCAGGAACGCCCAGAGGTAGCGCTGCGGGGGCCGGCCGGCGACGAGCGGCTCCACGCGCATCGTCGAGAAGCTGTCGGCCAGCTTCGGCGCGAGCGTGTCCCACCGGCCCGACGGCACCGACGCGGTGGCCACCACGTGCCGCCCTTCACCCGGCCACGCGGCGACGAGGATTCGCCGCAGCTGGCTCCCCTCGCGGATCGAGCCCAGCACCTGCACCCGCCCGTCGACGATCTCCGCCCGCTCCATCGAGAACGGCTGGCCGAGCTCGTCATTGAAGTGGTGCACCACCTGCGTCGAGAGCGAATCGCGCGACGACGGCCCGACGGTGAGGGTCGAATCGGCGACAAACAACAGCAACGACGCGGCGTCTTCACCGTCTCCATCCATCAGCGCCGCCGAGAGGTATCGCGTGCCACCGCCGGGCGTTACGCCGCCGACCTCCGTGCCGTGGAAGAGATCCATGCGCGCCATGCGGAAGTTCACCGGCGGGCGCACCACGAAGCCCTCCTGGCGCAGCGGCGGCCCCAACGAGTCGCTCGCCGACAACAGCATGAGAAGGAGCACGGGCATCGGGCGCGCAGATTGTCGGCCCTCCCGCGCGAGCTTGTCATCATCGGACGCGACGCCAGGATCTTCCCGAGCGCGCCTGCGCGTGTGAGAACCGCGCCACGTGACGCCCGAAGACCGCGCCCAGCTCGAAGCCGCCATCGATCGGCACCTGCGCCGCGGCGAGCTGTCGGAGGCGTGGGCGGCGCTCTCGAAGCTGTCCGACGCCTTCCCCGGCGACGCGGCGATCGCCGAGCGCATCAAGCACCTCGAAGAGAGCCTCGAGCCGTCGGAGTGGCGGAAGATGACCATGGCGCGCGTCGATCGCTCCGCGCTCAAGACCCCGATGCACCTCGCCGAAGAGGCCGCCGCGCAGGGCCGCTTCACCGAGGCGCTCGAGCTCTACCGCGCGCTCCTCGACGAGAACCCGCACCAGGAGCTGATCAAGGAACGCCTCGCCGAGCTGTACCAACTCGCGCGCGTCGCGGCCCCGAAGAAACCCGGCGTTGATCGCCTCGGCGTGCTCGAGCATCTGTTGGAGCGCATCTCGTCGCGGCGCCGCCTGTAGCGCACTGTGGCGTGACCGCCATGCACCCGTGACCCGATTGTCAGGAAGCGCTGGCGATTTCTGGCGTCAGCGTCATAGGCTCGCATGTCCCACCGACATGTTTTTCACGTTTTCGGAGGCTTGATGCGACTTGGAGTGCTGACCGGCGGCGGTGACTGCCCCGGCCTCAACGCAGTGCTGCGCGCGCTGGTGCGCAGAGGGGTGCTCGAACTCGGCTACGAGTTCGTCGGAATTTTGAACGGCTACGAAGGGCTGATTCTGCCCGACATGACGATGCCGCTCGGGCTGGCGGAGGTGCGCGGCATCCTCCCCAAGGGCGGCACCATCCTCGGGACGTCGAACAAGGCGAACCCGTTCTCGTACCCGGTCCGCGAGGGCGGGAAGCTCGTCTACAAAGACATGAGCGAGGTCGCGCTCAAGCGCATCAAGGCGCTCAAGCTCGATGGCCTGGTGTGCATCGGCGGCGACGGCACATTGACCATGGCGCACCAGCTGGCGGAGCACGGCGTGAACGTCGTCGGCTGCCCGAAGACCATCGACAACGATCTCGAGGGCACGGAGCAGACCTTCGGCTTCGACACGGCGATCAACGTGATCTCCGAGGCCATCGACCGCCTGCACACCACGGCCGAGGCGCACCAGCGGGTGATGGTGGTGGAGATCATGGGCCGCAACGCGGGGTTCCTCACGGTCGACGGGGGCATCGCCGGCGGCGCCGACTTCATCTTGATCCCCGAGCTCCCGTACAAGGTCGACGCGATCGTCGCGCGCATCCAGGAGATGTACGAGTCGAAGAAGAAGTTCGCGATCATCGCCATCTCCGAGGGCGCGTTCCCCGCGGGCGGCACGCAGGCGGTCGCGCAGTCGGCCGACGAGATCCCCGGGCGCGGCGTGGTGCGGCTGGGCGGCTCGGGCAAGGTGCTGGCCGATCTGCTCGCGCCCCACGTCGAGGCGGAGATCCGCGTCACGGTGCTGGGGCACCTGCAGCGCGGCGGCACGCCCTCCCCCAGCGATCGCGTGCTGGCCACCATGTACGGCGCGATGGTGTTGGACCTCGTGCGCGACGGGAAGTGGGATCACATGGTCGCGCTGCGCGACGGCAAGCTGGGCTTCTCGTCGCTCTCGATGTCGCGCAAAGATCGGCAGGTCGACATCGCCGGCGACAAGGTGCGCCTCGCGAAGTCGATCGGCATCTCCTTCGGAGTCTGAGTGTCACTCGTCGGCCGCCACATCGGGCGGTACCGCATCCTGGAGCAGCTCGGCCAGGGCGGGATGAGTGTTGTCTACAAGGGCCTCGACACCACGCTGGAGCGCGAGGTGGCGGTGAAGGTGCTGCACCCGCACCTCGCCAGCCGCCTCGAGTCGCGCAAGCGGCTGGAGCGTGAGGCGAAGGCCGTGGCGCGGCTGCACCACGCGAACATCCTCGAGGTCTTCGACTACTCCGCGGAGTCGGGCGAGGAGGCGTACCTCGTCACCGAACTGGTGCGCGGCAAGACGCTGCGCGAGTTCATCAACGAGGAGGCGCTCCAGCCGCCGGAGCTGGCCGCGATGGTGATGTTCGAGATCGCCGCCGCGCTGGCGCACGCCCACGAGGCCGGCGTGCTGCACCGTGATCTCAAGCCCGAGAACGTCATGGTGCGCGACGACGGCGTGCTGAAGCTGATGGATTTCGGCATCGCCAAGATCATCGACCACGGCGAGAAGATGACGATGACCGGCGCGCTGGTCGGCAGCCCCGCGCACATGGCCCCGGAGATCATCGAGGGCGAGGAGGCCGGCGCCGAGGCCGACATCTTCTCGCTGGGCACGATGCTGTACCTCTTCGCGACCGGGAAGCTGCCCTTCACCGCGCCCAACACCACCGCGACGCTCAAGAAGATCCTCGACTGTGTGTACGACGACCCGCGGCAGGTGGTGCCCAGCGTGGCCGACGAGCTCGCGGAGATCATCGCCCACTGCCTGCAGCGCGCGCCGAAAGATCGCTTCGCCCACGCCGGGCAGCTGCGCGACGCGCTCGGCGACTACCTGAACTCGATGGGCCTCACGCGCCCCTCCGAGGAGCTGCCGAAGTTCTTCCTCGACCCGCGCGGCTACCGCAAGGAGCTCACCGGGCGCGTCACCGGCCAGCTGCTGGCGCGCGCCGAGACGTTCATCGCCGAGAAGAAGAGCGCGAAGGCGATGTCGGCGCTCAATCAGGCGCTGGCGCACGACCCGCAGAACGCGCGGGCGCTCGCGTTGCTCAACCAGCTCCGGTCGCGCAAGCAGCGCGAGGCCCGCCTGCAGCAGCTGCGGCGCGGCGCGCTGATCGCCGCGGTGGTGGGCATCGCCACGGGCGCCGGCGTGGAGGGCTACCGCTACGCGACGCGGCCTCCCCCGTTCACCCCGCGCTACGAATTCGTCCCCAGCCAGGTGGCGCTCACCAACGTGCACTGGCCGGCGAAGCTCCAGCCGCTCACCAACGAGCCGCTGGGCCGCGTCGTGCCGGTGACCACGCCGGTGCCGATGAAGTTGCCGCTCCTCAAGCTGCCGGAGACGGTCGAGGTGGCGGCGCTGATCAGGCCGTACGGCTATCTGCAGGTCGACTCGCAGCCCCGCAGCACCGACGCGCTGGCGCGGCACGCGCTCAAGCTGACGCCGGGCAAGCACCGCTTCACCGTGACCTGCGACGTCTGTGAGACCGCCGGGCGCACGGTGACGCTCGAGGTGAAGGCCGGCGACGAGCTGCCGCTGATCGCGCCGCTCAAGCCGTCGCTGGTCTCGTTCCAGGGGTGGCCTGACGACGCCCGCGTGCGCGTCGGCGCGCTGGAGAAGACGGTGCGCGAATCGCAGGCGACGCCCTTCCGCATCACCACGCCGCCGCAGGGCAACAACGAGATGCGCCACCGCGTGGCGTACACGGTGAGCGTCGGCGGCGCCGCGGAGAGCGGCGAGAAGTTCGTGGTGCCGGGCAAGCCGCTGGTGATCGTGCGAGGTGCGCCGTGACGCGGCTCCCGTTGCTCCTCTCCCTCGCGGCCTCGGTGGCGTTCGCGCAGGTGGTGCCGGAGCGCGAGATCCAGATCATCCAGTCGCTGTACGACACCGGCCAGTACGCGGAGGTCGTGCGGCGCGTCGACGAGTCGTTCTCGGTCGCGAACTTCACCGACGCGCAGCGCGTGAAGCTGCTCGAGCTCTCGGCGGTCTCGGCGTTCAACACCGGCGACCTGAAGGCGGCGCAGCTCAGCTACCTCGCGTTGTTGAAGTTGAACCCCGACCACGTGCTCGACCCGTTCGCGGTGCCGCCGCCGGCGATCAGGCTCTTCGAGCAGATCAAGCGCGACAACGTCGACGCGTTGAACCTCATCCGCCAGCAACTGGCGCTGCGCGCTGAGCAGGACAAGCGCGCCGCCGAGGAGCGCGCCCGCCTCGCGCGAGAAGAAGAGGAGCGGAAGCGCCAGCAGGCGCTGCGCGACGGCACCGTCACGGTGCGCACCGTCGAGAAGCGGAACTTCATCGTCAACCTCCTGCCCTTCGGCGCGGGGCAGTTCCAGCAGGGGCGCCTGGGCGTGGGCGCGGCCTTCGCGGTGGTCGAGGGCCTGACGGCGATCTTGAGCCTGGTCTCGTACTTCGCCGTCGAGGGCCTCTTCCAGGACGTGACGCTGGAGTTCTGGGACCGCGTGCGCCCGCCCGGCCAGGAGAACACCCCGTACACGGTGACGGTGCGCCAGATCCCCGACAGCCGGCGCACCGAGCGCGACGTGTGGACCGGCATCAAGTACGCGACCGGCGCCGCCTTCTACGCCCTGTGGGCCATCGGCGCGGGCGAGGCCATCTGGCATCACCAGGACGAGGTCGTCACCGAGCAGAAGGTGCCGGTGAAGGCCACCACGCCGACAGCGCAGCTTCGGCTCTACCCCGCGGTCGGCGGCATCGGCGCGGGCCTCACCATCAGGTTCTAAAAACAAAGGAGCACTCCCATGCCCTCCCTCACCATCAAGACCCCCGACGGGAAGAGCCGCAGCGTCTCGCTCCTCAAGCGCATCACGTCGGTGGGGCGCGGCGCCGACAACGACATCGCCATCGACGACCCGCGCGTGCCGGAGACCGCGTTCGCCATCATCTTCGACGGGCTCACGTACCGCGCCGGCGGCGAGCAGAAGTTCACGGTCAACGGCAAGGCGACCGACGAGCACGAGCTCAAGGCCGGCGACGTGGTGAAGCTGGGCGACTCCGAGCTCCACTACTCGACGGCGGAGGCGGCGAGCGCCACGCCGGCGCTGGCCACGCGCTTCCCGCGCAACGACTCGAAGGACCCCGACGCCTCCACGCAAGAACAGCCTGGCGTGCCCGGCCGCGAGCTGGCCGCGCTGCGCCGCCTCACCGCGTTCTCCGAGCGGCTCATCTCCAACACCGACTTCGATCGGCTGCTGGAGAACCTGATGGACGAGTGCATCGACGTGGCGCGCGCCGACAAGGGCTTCCTCATTCTCATGGAGTCGAACCAGCTGCGCGTGAAGGTCGCGCGCAACGTGCAGCGCGAGACCATCGAAGACGCGCTGGAGCGCGTGTCAGACTCGATCGTCACCAAGGTGGTGAAGTCGCAGAAAGGCGTGATCATCGCCGACGCGCTCGACGACCCGGAGTTCAACCGCTCCGAGTCGGTGGTGAACCTGAAGCTGCTCTCGGTGATGTGCGCGCCGCTGATGCACAAGGGCGAGCTCTTCGGGCTCATCTACCTGGGCAACGATCGCCTGGTGAACCGCTTCGATCAGAAGGCGCTCGACACGCTGACCATCTTCGCGTCGCAGGCGTCGCTGCTGATCCAGAACGCGCTGCTGGTGAACGAGCTCAAGCTCGAGAACACCACGCTCAAGACCCGCCTCGACGAGCAGACCTACGGCGACATCGTGGGCGCGTGCGCGGGCATGAAGGAGGTCTACAAGCGCATCGACAAGATCGCGCCCACCGACATCTCGGTGCTGATCTACGGCGAGACCGGCACCGGCAAGGAGCTGATCGCCAAGGAGCTCCACCGGCACTCGCCGCGCGTGAAGGGGCCGTTCATCTCCATCAACTGCGGCGCGATCCCCGAGAACCTGCTGGAGAGTGAGCTGTTCGGGCACGTCAAGGGCGCCTTCACCGGCGCGGTGGCCACCAAGCTCGGGCGCTTCCAGGCGGCGATCGGCGGCACGCTGTTCCTCGACGAGATCGGCGAGATGCCGCTCCAGCTGCAGGTGAAGCTGCTGCGCGCCCTGCAGGAGAAGGTCGTCTACAAGGTCGGCGACAACCGCCCGGAGCCGGTCGACATCCGCATCGTGGCGGCCACCAACAAGAACCTCGACGAGGAGGTGCGCAAGGGCGCCTTCCGCGAAGACCTCTACTTCCGCATCAACGTGGTGACGCTGAAGCTCCCGCCGCTGAAAGAGCGCGGCGACGACATCACCGTGTTGGCGAAGTTCTTCCTGAACCGCTACGCGAAGGAGTTCGAGTCGCGCGCCAGGGGCTTCACGCCCTCGGGCATCGTGGCGATGAAGAAGTACAACTGGCCGGGCAACATCCGCGAGCTGGAGAACCGCATCAAGAAGGCCGTGGTGCTGGCCGACAAGCCGCTGCTGGGGCCCGAAGATCTCGATCTGCGGCCCGACAACCTCCCGCCGATTCTGGCGCTGGCGCAGGCCAAGGAGGAGTTCCAGAAGCGGTACATCAACGAGGTGCTGGAGCGGAACAACGGCAACCGCACCAAGACCGCCAAGGATCTCGGCGTCGACCCGCGCACCATCTTCCGCCACCTCGAGAAGCTCGAGGCCGACGCAGGTGGGGCACCGACGACAGAGTACGAAGAGGCCTGAGTATGCCCAAGCGCTTGGAATCACAGCATTCGACCGCCATGCAGATCATGGCGCGCGTCTTGCTGTGCTCTGCGCTGGGGTTGGTGGGCGGGTCGGGGTGTCTCTTTCCTCAGAGTGATCAGGTCCTGCCGACGTTGCCTCCCGTGAAGAATCAACCGCTCCAGATCGTGCTGACGGACCCGGCGGCCCAGCCGTACGACTTCACCAGCGGCACGAAGCCCAACACCTCGGCCACGCCGTGTGACGACACGACCTTCTTCATCAACGTCAACGACCCCGACGTCGGTGACACCATTCGCAGCCTCTGGTTCATCGACAAGACCGACGTCTCGCTGCCCTTCCGCCCGAACCCGGTGACGCCGGGGGCGACGGTGACGCGGAAGGTGACGCAGCCCAACTCGACCGCGTTCAAGACCGCGATGAGCTCGCTCACCACGGGCACGCATCTGCTGACCGTGTTCGTCGTCGACACCGACTTCGACGAGAGCGACACCGGCACCATCGCGGCGGCCAGCAAGACGGTGAACATGCCCGACGGGTCGCAGGTGCAGGACCCCGGCTCCATCGACCAGTACACGTGGGTGCTTCGCGTGGGGCCGGCCTGCCAATGAGAGCCGCGCTCGTCATCTTCGCCGTCGGGCTCTCCGGGTGCTTCGCGATGAAGGGCCCGGCGGAGTCGGCCTGCACCTCCGACGCGCAGTGCGAGAGCGGGCAGATCTGCTTCGCCGAGGGCTGCGGCGACCCCGGCACCGGCATCGTGGTGGAGGTCACCGGCGGCACGCTCTCGTCGTACGGCGCGCGCGACTTCGCGATCGCCGACGGCACCCTGACGCGCGCGCAGAACTTCGAGCTGGGCGAGGCGCTGGCGGTGTCGGGCACCTTCCTCCGCGAGCGCACGGCCGACCCCAACCCGCTGTACCGCACCGCGTACACCCTGCCGGTGAGCGTGCGCGCGGTCGGGCAGAGCCTGCTGCTGCCGGGCATCACGCGCACTACCCAGACGCGCATCGCCGCGCCGGAGGGTGGCTTCTACGAGGTGAAGTTGCCCTCGGGTGCGTTCGTCCTCACCGCGTTCGCCGACGACGTCACCGTGCCGCCCGTCACCTCGGAGCAGCTCATCGAGCCCGCCTCGCCCGCGACGTCGTACAACTTCGTCTTCGCCGGCGCCGACAGCGCGCCCGCGCTCACCGGCCAGCTCATCAAGACCACCGATTCTTCGCTGGTGCCGCCGGAGCCGGTGTTGCTGAGCGCCGACTACGTGAACGGCACCGCGCCGACGGTGGAGCTGCAGTTGATCGACGCGGCCACCAACCAGCCCGTCTCGCAGCGCTTCCCCGTGTCGTCGTCGACGGGCGAGTTCTCGATCATCGTCAGCCCGCAGGCGCGCTCGAAGTCGCTGCTGCTGGTGGCGGCGCCCAGTGACCCCGGCGCGCCGGTGCCCACCAAGCGCTTCGCCCTCCCCTCGCCGCTGCCGCAGGCCATCTCGCTGGAATACGGCGACTTCGGCCAACCCGGCGAGCTGAGCGGCGTGCTGCTCGACAGCGCGGGCGCACCGATCGCCGAGGCGCAGGTGCTGCTCGAGGGCCCGGTCGAGGGCGGCGGCACCTTCCGCTCGCGGCTGGTCAACACCGAGGCCGATGGCTCCTTCAAGGTGACGGCGATCCCCTCCCAGGTCGGCGAGCACTTCACGCTCTACATGGTGCCGCCGCGAACCAGCCGCGCCGCCGCCACCAACCTCGCGGTCACCGCGGCGTGGGCCGATGGCACCTGCACCCTGACGCCGTCGACGGTGACGCTGGCCGACCGCCCGCGCGTCGCCGGGCGCGTGCTGGAGCCCGAGGGCGTCACCGGCGCGGCGAACGCCAGCATCCACGCCATCGCGCAGGACGCGACCGGCGGCTCGTGGCTGCCGCTCGACGAGGTCGATGGCGTCACTGCGGCCGACGGCACCTTCGAGCTGCCGATGGACCCCGGCGTCTGGCGCTTCGAGTTCCTCCCGGGCATCGAGACGCCGCTCTCCAGCCGGCTGGTCACCATCCCCGCGGAGGGCGCGGGGCAGCCGGTGCCGCTGGCCGACGTGGTGCTCTCCCGCGGTCGCACGGTCTCAGGCGTGGTCACCGCGACGGTCACCGCCGCGAAGCCCACCGAGGCCTCGTACGCGCAGCTGCGCTTCTTCCGGGTGCAGAACTTCGCGGGCGTGCCGGCGTCGATCCTCCTCGGCACCGCGACCGCCGACGCGCACGGCAACTACCAGGTGCTGCGGCCCGCCGCGAAGTGAGCGGCGAACGCCGGTCGGTTACTTCTCGCCCAGCTGCGCCTTGAGTTCATCGACCGCCGGGCCGACGCCGCCCGCGAACTGCACCGACTCGGTGGTGTAGAGGTCGAGCACCTTCTCCAGCGTGGCGAAGGTCTCCTTGAGCGAGGGCCGCAGCTCCAGCGCGCAGCGGGCCTCGAGCGCGCGCTTGCGCTGGAGCCACTGCACGCGGAAGTCGAGGAAGCGTTGATCGGCGTGCGACACCTCGTTGCCCGTCGCGAGCAGCTGGCGGCGTTGATCGAGCTCACCGAAGAGTTGGCGTGCTTCGGTGATGCACTCGGCCTCCGAGCTGGTCTGCGCGGGCGCGGGGCGCTCCGGGCTCATCTCCAGCACCGACTTGAAGACGCTGAAGATGATGAGGCACGAGAACGCCACCGAGAACGTGAGGTACACGCCCAGCGTCACGCGGCGGGCGACCTTGAAGCGCGGGTCTTTCGGGTCGGGCGTGCTCATTGCGCGGGGGCAGGCGCCGGCGCGGCCGGCTGAGCGGCGGGCGCCGCGGTGCGCTGCAGCCGGCCCGCGAACTGACCGCGGAACTCGCTGGCCGGGTACGTCGCGAGCGCCTCCTTGGCGTTGGCGACGGCGGCGTCCTTGTTGCCGGTCATGTCGTTCGACTGCATCAGCATCAGCAGCGCGAAGTCGCGGAGGCGGGCCTTCTTGTCGCCCTCCACGAAGCGCGTCAGCACGGGGATCGCCTCGGCGTACTTGCGCGACTGGAAGTACGCGTTGCCGAGGAAGAACGAGGCGTCGAGCGCGTCGTCCGGGAGCGGCTCCATGGTGAGGAAGCGGTTCAGCTGGTTGATCGTCTCGGCCCAGTCCTGCCGGCGGAACGCGGCCTTGCCCTTCTCCAGCACCGCGCCCCCGACCTCCTTGCGCAGCAGCACCGCGCGCTCCTGCAACACCAGCTTGGCGAACGGCGAGAGCTTGCCCTGATCGAGCTTCGACAACGCGTCGATGCCCTTGAGGCGCTCCTCGCCGGGCAGCGTGGTCATCGTCTTGTAGACCTGCAGCGCCGACTGCTCGGCGGCCTGCGCCGCGTTGGCCTCGCCCTTGAGCTTGTCGATGGTGGCGTTGAGCTCGCTGACCTGCTTCTCGAGGCGCTCGCGCTCGGCGTTCGCGGCCGACGCGCGCGCGTTGCTGATCACGATCACGCCCGCGACGCACAGCGCCGAGAACAGCACGTAGGCCGAGCCGGTGCTGAACCACGTGCGCTTCTGGAACGCGTCCTGCTGACCGGAGACGATCTTCAACTCCGCGTGCAACGACTTGAGCGCGTTGTCGGTCTTGATCGTCATGTTGCGCGACTCGATCACCTCGCGGCGGATCTCGTCGAACATCTTGCTGAACTCGGGAGACGTTTCGGCCATGCGACGCCTCTATCAGAAGCCCGGAACTTCGAGTTCGCGCTTCTGATCGGGCGCGAAGAAGATCACGAACGAGAGCGTCACCATCACTCCGCCCGCGTTGAACCCGGAGATGCCGGGGAAGTAGTTGCGCCCGTACAGGTAGCGCACGTCGAGCGAGAGCCCGTAGCTGGCGTTGACGTTCACGTCGATGCCGCCGCCCGCGAAGATCGCCGGCTGGAACTTCTCCTGATGCGCGACGTTCGGGCCCGAGAGGCTGCTGAAGAGCCCACCGCCCTGCACCGACAGCCAGGGGCTGACCGGGCCCCACAACCGCTTGCCGATCACGCGCCCGCCGATCGCGCCCGCGCCCATGAACGAGTTGTAGCGGCCCACCGTGCCGTCCTTCAGCTTGATCGCCAGCGGCTCCCAGCCACCGAAGAAGTCGATCGACAGCTCCAGCCACGGCGTCACGCCGTAACCGAAGCTCGCGTTGAGCGACGGGCCGATCGCGCGGTGCTCCACCAGCGGCGTGCGGGCCGTCGCGGCGTGATCAGCCAACCACCAGTTGGGCACCCACCGCGCGCCCGCGCCGATCGAGATACGACCGGCGTTCTCCACGCCGCTCGCGGAGGCGCTCCCGGCCAGCAGGAACGCGCACATCACCACTGCTCTTCTCATCACCAGCTCTTCCAGTCTTCAGGGCGAACGCGCGCACCAGGGGTCGCGACGCGGGGAGGTTGCGGCGGCACGCGCGCGGCCTGGGTGCGCGGCGGTACCGGCGGCGTCGGCGGCGCGGCGTGCACGACCGGCGGAGAGACCGGCCCGGCCGCGGGCGCCATCTTCTCTTCGAGGAGCTTCACGTACATCTTGAGCTCGGCGAGCGCCTGCTCACGCTCCATCAGGCGACGGTAGAGGTCGACCCGGCGCTCCTTCTCGTCCATCAACTCCGAGTGGAGTTGCATGAGCGACGCCATCGCCTTCTCGGCGTAGCCGGCGGGTACGAGCTGCGCGGTGTAGTTGGCGAGTTCAGTCATCGTCGTTTCTCCCAGACACATTCGAGGAAGGTGGTGCGTGGCCCGAAGAGGCACGCGCGGAGACAGCGGAAGAAGCACGGCAGGCCGAACTCGCGAACGATCAGGCGTGCGTTGGCGACAACGTCACGGCCGCGAATGACTCCGTCCATCTCGCGCCTCCTTGAAAGTGGAGTTGCTACAGGCGTGAAGCGGACCGTAGCGGCGAGGCGCGACCCCGCAAGTTTTCGGCTGGTTTTCAGCGCTCGCTCGCGCGGGAGAACGTCCGCGGCGCTCCCGTTCTCCACGCCGCCCGCCGGCTTCCGCGGTCGGTTCCGCTCACTCGCTGGGGTTTCAGCGCTCGCTCGCGCGGGCCTCGAGGTCGAGCAGCGGCGTCTGGCTCACCACGATCGTCGACCGCACGGTCTCCACCGAGAAGTCGGCGGCGTCGAGTTGGCGGAACAACGCGCGCACCTCGTCGTGGGTGACCTGGCGCGCCGGCAGCGAGGCGACAGCGTGCGCCAGCGTGCGCAACGCGGCCTCGTCATCGCGCGCGTTCGCGAGCTCGGGGAGCCAGGTGTTCGCGTCGCTCGACTCCAACTCATGCGGCACGCGCTTGAGCGCCAGCGTGTTGGCGCCGAAGTCCTCCACCTCGACGCCCCAGGTCGCGAGGCGCTCGCGCACGGCGAGGATCTGCGCGGCGTCGGCGGTGGAGATCGTCGCCGAGAAGAGCGACGGCGATGCGTTGGCCAGCGCGCCCGACGCGAAGCGCTCCCGCAGCGCCTCCAGCGCGACGCGCTCCTGCACGGCGCGAGGGTCCAACACCAGCAGCGTGCCGCCCTGCCCCTCGCAGACCCAGAAGCGCTTCCCGAGTTCACCGAGGAACCGCAGCGCCGAGAAGAACCCCTCGGGCGGCGCTTCGTTGATGCCCGGGCGCGCGGTGCCGAAGCCCGACGGCGACTCCGCGGCGATGAGCGGCGCGAGCGCGAGGCCGGGCGCGTCGTGCATGCGCGTGAGGAAGCGATCGACCGCGAGCTCGTAGTGCGCGTGCACGTTCTCGGGCGCGGCGTCGGCGCCCTGCTGCCGCCACGGCGCGGCCTTGAGCGCGCGCGAGACGGCCGCGGCCAACGCGTCTTGAATCAGGCGCGGGTCGGAGAAGCGCACCTCGAGCTTCTGCGGGTGCACGTTGACGTCGACCGACGCGGGGTCGATGTCGATGAAGATCGCGCACACCGGCTGGCGGCCCGGCGGGAGGGTGTCTTGAAACGCGCGCTGCACCGCGGAGTTGACGCCGCGATCGCGCACGTAGCGACGGTTCACGAAGGTGTAGAGCCCGCGCGCGGTGGCCAGCGTGTACTCCGGCGAGGCGATGAAGCCGTGCACGTGGATGCCCAGCCGCCGCTCGGAGATCTCCAGCAGGTGCGGCTCCACTTCGGAACCGAGGAGCGCGGCGATGCGCTCCTTCGGGTGCTGCGGCGTCGCCGGGCTCGAGATGAGCAGCGACTGCCCGTGCGACAGATAGAAGCCGACCTCCGGGTGCGCGAGCGCCAGCCGGGTGATCGCCTCTTCACACTGCGTCAGCTCCGTCGACTCGCGCTTCAGGAACTTGCGTCGCGCGGGCACGTTGAAGAACAGATCTTCCACGTCGATGCGGGTGCCGCCCGGCGGAGGCGCGTCTTCGATCACCGGCGGCGCGCCGCCCTCGATGCTGATGCGCGTGCCCACCGTCGCCCCGGGTTCGCTGGTGGTGAGCGTGAAGCGCGAGACCGACGCGATCGACGGGATGGCCTCGCCGCGGAACCCCTTGGTGAGGATGTTGAAGAGCCCATCAGCGTCACGCAGCTTGGAGGTCGCGTGGCGCTCCAACGAGGCCACCGCGTCGTCGCGTGACATGCCGTGGCCGTCGTCGATCACCGCGATCGCCGTCTTCCCGCCCTCGGAGAGCAGCACGCGCACGGTGGTCGCCCCCGCGTCGATGGAGTTCTCCGCGAGTTCCTTCACCACGCTCGCCGGGCGCTCCACCACCTCGCCGGCCGCGATCTGGTTGATCAGCTCGTCACTGAGGCGGCGAATTCGGCCCATGAACGGTGCGCGGCCATTACACTCGATGCGTCAAGCGATGCCACAACCACCTCGAGAGCTCCTGGAGAAGTTGCAGCACCACCTCGGTCAGCTCGTGCTGGGGAAGTCGGAGCAGGTGAAGCTGGCGCTGACCTGCCTCGTCGCGCGCGGGCACCTGCTGCTCGAAGACGTGCCGGGCGTGGGCAAGACGACGCTCGCTGAAGGCCTCGCGCGCTGCTTCTCGATGAGCTTCGCGCGCGTGCAGTTCACCGCCGACCTGCTGCCGAGCGACATCCTCGGAGCGCAGGTCTTCCTGCAGGCGCAGGGCACCTTCGAGTTCCGCAAAGGGCC
>CAMLFP010000084.1 GCA_946479335.1 uncultured Archangium sp. | reverse complement strand
AGCGCTCGCCTGCCATCGCCGTCACCGCCCTGTTGAGCGAACTGCGGGCTTCTTCCTCGCCTTCTTCGGCGGGAACAGCGTCTGCCCCGCGGCGCACATCGCGACGAACTTCTCGATGCGCTCGGTGCGCGTCTCGGCGCGCTTCGCGGTGGTGACCCGGTAGAGAATCGCGAAGCGGTTCGCCGAGTCGAGCGCGTCGAAGAACGCCCGCGCGCGCGGCTTCTTCGCCAGCGCCGCCGCGAGGTCATCCGGCACGGTCGCGGTCTTCGCGCCGTCGTACGCGCGCTCCCACCGGCCATCGGCCTTCGCGCGCTGCACCTCCGCCAGGCCCGCCGGCTGCATCTGGCCGCTCGCCATCAGTGCCTCGGCCTTCGCGCGGTTCACCTTCGACCACGGGCTCTTCGCGGTCCTCCGCGAGAAGCGCTGCAGCCACGCGGTGTCATCGAGCGCCGCCTTCTGCCCGTCGATCCACCCCCAGACGAGCGCCACCTCCAACGCGCTCGCGTAGGTCAGCGTGCTGGCGTTCTGCTTCTCGATGCGCAGGAAGACCGCGGCAGAGCTCGCGTGATGCTCACGGAGCCACGCGGCCCACGCCTGCACGCTCGAAAGCTCCAGCGTCGGCGCGGTGGGCTTCACATGCGCTCGTCGATGGCGCGGTTGCTCATCTCATCGGCGGCGCGGTTCATCTCGCGCGGCACGTGCACCAGCTTCACGCGCTCGAAGTCGTTCAGCACCTGCAACGTCTCGAGGTACAGCGGCCGCAGCGACGGCGACTTCACCTGGTAGCGCCCGCCGAGCTGGCGAATCATCAACTCGGAGTCGGCGAACACCTCGACCTCGCGCACGCCCAACTCACGCGCGCGCTTGAGGCCCATCAACAGGCCCATGTACTCGGCGTAGTTGTTGGTCTGCCGCCCGAGGAACTTGCCGAGCTTGTCGACCACCTGCCCCGAGGGCTCCACCAGCACCGCGCCCGCGCCGGCCAGCCCCGGGTTGCCGCGCGCCGCGCCGTCTGAATAGAGGCGCAACCGCAGGTACGCCGGGCCCGCGGGCTCCAGGTCGATGCCGTTGCCTTCGAGCGCGGAGGCGGCGCGCTCCAGGGCGCGCTGCAGCTTCACGCGGTCGAGCTGCGGGAAGGCCGACAACGTCGCGCCGAGCGGCTCTTCGCGCGCGATGAAGCGCAGCACCGCCAACTGCAACGCCTTCCCCGTCAGCGCTTTGGAACTCTTCGTCACCATGCAGCCGGAGAGACGTTACTTCGCCGGTGGCGCTTCCAGCACCTCCGCCGCGTAGATCATGCGCGAGCACGCGGGGCAGGTGTCGATGCCGCGCGAGGCGACCAGCGTGTTGAAGCGCTGCGCGGGGATGTTCATGCGGCAACCGCTGCACGTGCCCGGCGCGTTCACCGGCACCAGCGCGGGGAGGCGCTTCTTGCGGATGACGTCGTACTGACGCAGCAGGCGCTCATCGACCGTCTTCGCGGCCTCGCTGCGCTTCGCGTCGATGGCCTTCACCTGCGCCTCGACCTCCGCCAGCTTGCCCTTGAGGACGTCGATCTTCTCGATGAGCGACTTGGTCTGCGTCGTGAACTCGTTCTCCCTGCCTCGCAGCAACTCGCGCTGCACGGTGGCCTGGCGGCCCAGCTCCTGCGCGTCTTCCGACGCCGTCTGCTGGCCCTTCTTGGCGATGTCGATTTCACGCGCCAACGCGGAGTACTCGCGGGTGGAGCGCTGCTCGGCGAGCCGGGCCTCCCACTTGCGAACCTTGTCCTTGTCTTCGGCGATGGTTTCTTCCAGCGAGCGCTTCTGGGATTCGAGCTGCTCCAGCTTGGAACGTTCTGCGTCGACTGCTGCTTTTGCTGCGCCGAGCTGTTTCTCAAGCTCGGCCATCTCGCGAGGGTACCCCTCGGCATTTTTCTTCAGCGCCGCGATGTCGAGATCGACTTTCTGCAGCGCTGCGAGGGCCAACAGTTTGTCCCGCAAGCAGTATTCCTCCGGTGAAAGACGAATGCGCCAATAGCCGAAAGTTTGCTGGCGAGTCCATGACTTAACGTGGGCCCCCTGACGCCGATGTCAGGGCGAGCGCTCATCGCAGCCAGAAGCCGCGCGCAAAAACCGCGAAGAAATCAAACGCCCTGCACGGCCGTTTCAGGCTGGCAAGCGGCTTGCTGTACCGCCCGCACGAAGGGAGGAACCATGGGACGCAGCAAAACGAAACCCACGCCGAAGCCGTCGGGAGAGCAGGCGCTCGGAGAGCCCGGCTGGGAGCAGATCGTCAAAGTCATCCGCCAGTTGGCGGCGTGAGCCTGAAGCGCCACCAACCGGTGGCTTCGGCTCCCGCGGGCGAACGGCCACGGCACCGGCGCGAACGCGCCACGGCGCCGGGTGTCACGCCTCTTCTTCTTCAGCTTCCTCTTCTTCGACTTCTTCGATCTCGTCGCCCGCCTCTTTCTCAACGGGCTCGACGGGCTCGACGATCTTCGGCACGGCCGACAGGCGGCTGCGGCGCCCCTCAGGCTTGGCGGTCGCGTCTTTCTGGTCAGCGCCGCACTTCGGGCACACCGCGTTCGGCTTCTTCAGGTCATAGAACTTCGCGCCACACTTGAAGCAGACGTGCTTGGTTCCGAGGTCCTTGGCTGCCATGGGGCGCGCGACTTAGTGGCGCCAAGATTCCAAGTCAACGAATCGCAAGCTAGGTTGCCGCCAGGGCCCTCCAGAAGTGAACGTCACCTGCGACCAGTGCGGCAAGAAGTACGTCATCTCCGACGAAAAGCTCGGAGGGAAGACCGTGTTCAAGGTGCGGTGCAAGCAGTGCCAGCACCTCATCTCGGTGAACCTGCACGTGTCGTCGCCGACGCCCGCGCCGCAGGCCCCACCCGCCGCCGTCGCCGCGCCCACCGACGAGCCGCAGTGGTTCGCGATGGTCGCCGGTCAGCAGCAGGGCCCCTTCGACTTCGAGCAGCTCTTCCAGCGGGCGAGCGCGCGAGAAATCACGCCGCGCACGCACGTGTGGCGCGCCGGCATGGCGTCGTGGAGCCGCGTGCAGGACGTGCCCGAGCTGGCGCCGCTGGTGCCCACCGTGTCGGCGGTGATGGAGCCGCCGCCGCCCGCGCCTGCGAAGCCCGCCCCGCCCGAGCGCCCGCTCGACGGGCTGTTCGGTGACGACGCCGCGCCGGCCCCCGCCTCCGCCTCCACCCAGGAGCCCGCCTTCGACCCCTTCGCGGCGCTCGGCGCCACCGACGGTGACGCGCCGATGGGCGAGACCACGCGCTCGTTCCTCATCGCGTCGGGCGCCGACAAGCGCAACCCGCCGTGGAAGATCGCCCTCTTCGCGGTGGCCTTCGTCGGCGGGCCGTTGCTGCTCGTCTACATCCTCAACACGTTCGAAATCGTGAAGCTGCCGACGGTGACGCGCACCAACGAGCAGGGCGAAGAGGTGCAGGAGAGCTTCTTCTCCGCGGGCGGCGCCGAGGGCCTCAAGGACCTGCTGACCGGCGACGGCGCGAAGAAGAAGGCCGAGGCCGAGCGCCGCGCCGCCGAGGAGGCCGCGAAGAAGAAGGCCCTCCTCGCCCGGAAGGCCGCCGAGCCCGAGGTGGTGGTGCCGAAGAAGCAAGACCCCAACCTCGCCGCCTTCTACGGAGATACCGGCCTCAAGACCACCGGCCCCAAGGTGCGGAAGACCGGCGAAGACACCGGCTCCGGCACCCAGGTCAACAGCGCGGGCCTCTCGCAGGAGGCCGTCTCGAAGGTGGTGGCCGACAAGCAGAAGGCCTTCCAGACGTGCATCGACAACGCGCTCCGCCGCAACCCGAACCTCGCGGTGGGCAACGTGACGGTGGTGCTGACCGTGGGCCCCTCGGGCGCGGTGAAGGCCGCGGGCATCGACCCCAAGAAGCACGAAATCAGCGACTGGGGCCAGTGCATGATGTCGGCCGGCAAGCGCATCGTCTTCCCCGGCTCCGACGCCGAGACGCAGCTGGAGCTGCCGTTCAAGGTGGGCGTCGCCGTCGCGCCGTAATAGGGTGCCGCGCGCCATGTACCTGGGCAAAGTCCTCGGAACCGTCGTCGCCACCAACCGCGTCCCCGGGCTCGAGGGCGCGCGCTTCCTGCTGGTGCAGCCGGTCGACCACGCGAACCAGCCGACCGGCCCCGTCGAGGTGGCGGTCGACCGCGCGTCGGCGTCTCCGGGCTCGCTGGTGATGCTCGAAGGGTCCCGCGAAGCGGCGCTGGCGTGCGACCCGACCTTCGTGCCGGTCGACTCCGCCATCGTGGGCCTCGTCGATGAGGTCGACGCATGAACCTCTGCCGCGTGCTGGGCACGGTGGTCGCCACCGAGAAGCTGCCGGTCTTCGAGGGCCGGAAGATCCTCGTGGTGCAGCCGCTCGACGAGACGCAGAAGCCGCTGGGCAAGTCGTACCTGGCCATCGACCACACCTCCTCGGCCGGCAAGGGCGACGTGGTGCTGGTGATGAACGAGGGCGGCGGCGTGCGCATGACGCTCAAAGACCCGAACGCGCCCATCCGCGCGCTCATCGTCGGAGTCGTCGACCAGGTCGACGTCGCCTGAAGATGCCCTTCGCGCCCCTGCCAAAGCTCCGCGCAGAGCTGGTCGCGCTGTCACGGCGCCTGCACGCCAACGGCTGGGTCGCCAACCACGACGGCAACATCTCGGTGCGCCTGCGCGGCGACCGGCTGTTGATGACGCCCACCGCCTTCTCCAAGGCCGACGTCGACGACGCGTCGCTGATCATCACCGACCTCCACGGCAAGGTGCTGGAGGGCCGCAGGAAGCCGTTCTCAGAGCTGGAGCTGCACCTCGCGGCCTACCGCGCGCGCCCGGAGGTCGACGTGGTGCTGCACGCGCACCCGCCCACCGCCACCGCCTTCGGCCTCACCGGCCAGGAGCTCGCGCCCATCGCCATGCCGGAAATCGTGGTGTCGCTGGGCGACTCCATCCCCACGGTGCCGCGCGCGATGCCGAAGACGCCGGAGGCCGTCAAAGGCGTCGAGGCCGCCGCGAAGAAGGTCGACGCCATGCTGCTGGCCGGCAACGGCGCGCTGACGCTGGGGCCCGACTTGAACCTCGCGCTGCTGCGCATGGAGCTGGTCGAGCACTACGCGAAAATCCTGCTGGCGAGCCGCTCTCTGGGCGCCGTGCAGCCGCTGCCGCCGGGCGACGTCGCGAAGCTGCTCGAGGCGCGCAAGAAGGCCGGGCTGGGGCCACAAACCCCGGCTCCGTGACTGGCCTTTCAGCGCGGTGGGGTTTAGAAAAAAACAGCTGCCCTGAACGGGCGAAGAAAACGAGGGGTGCAATTCATCTCTTCCGGCGGCGAGGACCACCCTCGCACGAAAAACCAGAAGTTCCTGGGAGTTCGTTTTCTCCGCCCGTCAGGGCCGCACTTCGAACCGGTAACGCTCCAGACGGGGCACTATTTCCGGCCTGATTTCTTTTCCTTTCCGACATGACCTCCGGCGCGGTGCGCGCGTGAGGTCGTGACGGGGTGTGCTGCTCAGCGGACCGAGACGGCCTGGGCGCTGCACACGACCTGACAACCGGTTGCGTGCGTGACCTGTGCGCCGTCGCGCCACGACTTTACCATCGCGCCCATTCCGACGACCCAGGCGGCCAACGCCATCGCCACCACACTCAATGAGACAACACCTCTGCTGTTTCGCGCAGACGCGAACATACGATTCTCCTCTCTCCTGAAAGATTCCGGCGGCGCCCCGCGACTCCAAAACCCGGCGCCGTTGATGCCGTTCTTACGAGGCGCCCTTCCGTCGATTGCGTCACATCTTCATTTCGTCTTTTGACCCGCAGCACGGGGATTTCGGCACATGCCTTTGGATAACAATGGGTTGGTGGAGCTCCTGAATCGCACGCCAGATGGCGCGACGGTTCGTGGTTTTGTCTTCAACGCGATGCTCGAGCACGTCGCGGCGAAGAGGGGCTCGGCGGTGGCGACGGCGGTGCTCGACAAGACGCTGCGCAAACGCGCGGCCGATCTCCTGTCGTACCCGGCGAGCGACTTCTTCAGGCTGCTGCGCGCGTGCGCCGAAGCCCTCGAGGAGCCGGCGGGCCTCGATGAAGCGCTGCGCGCGCTCGGCTACGCCAGCGCCGACGGCTTCTTCTCGTCACCGATGGGCAAGATGCTGCTGGGCATCGTCGGCCGCGGAGACCCCGCGCGCCTGATGGCCAACGCGCCCACCGCCTACGCGACCTCCTTCAGCTTCGGGAAGCGCTCCTTCCGCCGGCTCGGCCCGCGCGAGATGGAGCTCACCCACGTCGAAGACCTGCTGCCCGTGCCCTTCAACGTCGGCGCGCTGGAGGCGGCGATGCGCTCGGTCGGCGCCACGGCCCAGCACGTGAAGCCCACGCCGGTCAGCCAGAGCGAGTGCCGCTACCTCATCGTGTGGTGAGCGCGAAGCGTCACGCGGTCAGCGGCGCCTGCTCTTCGCCGGTGAAGCGCCGCAGCTCGCGGTACTCGGCGTAGTTGCACTGCACGAGGAGCTCGTCGCCCACCTGCACGTGGGTGTTGCCGCGCGGGTGCAGCACCTCGCCCTCGGCGCCGCGCTTCATCGCCAGCGTCAGCCCGCCGAAGCGGTCGCGCAGGGCCGAGAGGTCCAACTGGGCGAGCGCCGCGCCGGCGACGAAGCGGCTCACCACCAGCAACTGGGAGCCGACGTGGAAGCTGTGCTCGATGCGCGGGTCGAGGGCGGCCAGCGCGAAGGCGGGCGCCGCCAGCGCCGACGTGGAGTGCGCTTCGGCGTCGAAGTTGTCGCGCACCCGCGAGACGAGGTCGTCGTCGAAGAGCCGCATCACCACGCGCACGCCGGGGTTCTGCTTGCGCGCGTCGAGCCCGGCGTTGATGTTCGAGAGGTCATCGTCGGTCGCGCACACGATGGCCGAGGCGTGGGCGATGTTGACGCGCGCGAGGCTGCCCGGCGCGCGGATGTCGTCGATGAGCACCGCCACGCCCTCGTCGCGCAGCGTCTGGGCGAAGGGCGCGTCGGCGCGCTTCTCCACCACCACCACCTCGTGGCCCAGCTTGCGCAGCTCGCGCGTCACGCGAAGCCCCACGCGCCCCGCGCCGCACACCACCACGTGGCCTCTCAAGCTTTCTGCGAGCACTTCGATCCACTC
This sequence comes from uncultured Archangium sp., assembly GCA_946479335.1. Next base: position 9,312 of record CAMLFP010000084.1, on the reverse strand, counting down.
CTTGTCGGCCCGGCGGCGGGCGTTGAAGAGGTACGAGAACCGCACCACGCCGTCGACCACCGTGGCCAGCCCCAGCGGGGGTATCGACAGCGTCACCACCTCGAGGAACCAGTCTTCGACGTAGTCGAGCGACGGCTGCCCGAAGAGCAGGAAGTACACGTGGTGCAGCGCGCGCCCGAAGGTGGGGTGCGTCGGGTAGCGCAGCACGTAGAACCACGGCAGCACGCCGAACCAGATGGCGCCCAGCAGAATCGTCAGGCGAAAGCGCCACGCCACGGCCCACGCGTACCGCGCGGCTCTGGCGAGGCGGTCGAGGCTCATGGCGCGGGCGGCGTTTGCGCGGCGGCGCGCGCGCGGCGCTTCTCGACGAGCCACACCAGCACCACGCCCAACTCGTAACAAAGCAGCATGGGGCCGGCCATCAGCGCCAGGTTCACCGCGTCGCCGGTGGGCGTGATGACCGCGGCGACGATGAGGCACACCACGAAGGCGTGGCGCTGGTACTTGAAGAGGAAGCTCGACGAGACGAGCCCCACCAGGCCCAGCACCGCCATCACCAGCGGGAGCTCGAAGATGACGCCGAAGGCGAGCTCCAGCACCAGCACCAGCGTCAGCTGCTCGTTCATGGTGAGCATCGGGCGCGTCCAGTTGAGCGACTCGGCCTGCGCGTGCGCGCTGCCCAGCAGGCGCTCCAGCTCCCACAGCCCGGTGAGCTCGGCGCTCCGCGACGGCACCGTCGCCGCCAGCTGCTTCGCGGCCTCGTCGAGGAGGTCGGAGACCCGGTCCCAGTCCTTCTCTCCCCAGGCTTGCACCGCGCGGGCGCGGGCCTCGCTGACGGGGCGCAGCTGCGCGTTGAGCTCCGGGCCCTGCGCGGCGTGGAGCGCGTCGATGAGGCGGCCCAGGCCCTCGAGGCGCGCGCGGAGGTCGACGTCGCGCTTGGGCACCAGCGTGAGCTGCAGGCCGAACAGCCCCTCGGAGGTCTGCCCTACGCCCGGCGCCTTCAATTCACCCAGCGCGAGGTTGGCCCACGCGGAGGCCTTCTCGAAGTCGGCCAGCCGCAGCGCGCGCACCGCGTCGTCTTCATGCAGCCGCGCGACGGCGAGGCGATGGTTGGCGGCGGCGGTGTCCTCCTTCTGCAGGAGGAAGGTGAACATCTGCGGCAGCAGCACGAAGTAGCAGAACAGCGCGCCGACGATGAAGGCCAGCGTGCCGAAGACGATGAAGGGCCCGGCCAGCTTGCGCTCGTTCTCGTAGAGGCCCGGCGCGACGAAGCCCCAGACCTGCCAGAGCAGCACCGGCGTCGCGAGGAAGATGCCGGCGTAGAGGCCGATCTTCATCAGCACGTTTATCTCTTCGATGGCCGAGGTGTAGACGAGCGAGCTCGCCTCGGGCGGGAGCGAGAGCAACACCGGGCGCATCAGCAGCCCGTACAGCTCGCGCGCGAAGAGGAGCGAGAACGCGCCCAGCCCCAGCACGGCGACGGTGACGCGCAGCAGCCGCGAGCGGAGCTCCGTGAGGTGCTCCATCAAGCTCATGCGGAACTCGTCGGGCGTGTGCGCTTGCGAGGCAGCCATCGTCAGGCGGAGGGCTTCGAGGAGTCAGCGGGCGGCGCCACGGCCACCGGCGCGTCGGGCGCGGCGACCGGCTCCACGGCCGGCGTGGCAGGAACGGCGGGCGGGAGCTCGGGGACCTCGCCGCTGTGCACGGCGTCGGGCGCGGCGCGCACGGTCAACGGCGGCTCCTGGTTCGGGCCCTCCTCGTCGAGCTTGTAGAACTCGCGCTCGACCACGCCGCGCACCTCGTCGGTCTGGCGGCGGAACTCGCGCACGAACTTGCCGAGGCCGCGCGCCAGCTCCGGCAGCCGCTTCGGCCCCAGCACCAGCAGGGCGAAGACGGCGATGAACGCGATTTCACCGGAGCCGATGTTGAACACGCGCCGACCGCTTTACCCCAAACGCGTGGCTCAGCGGCGAACCGGAAAGGCAGTGCCCCGGCCGCAGTACACGAACGTGCCATCGGGCGCCTTGCCGGCGCGGCGGAGGCCGGAGAACGCGAGGCTGGCGCCGGGGCGCGCAGGCCCGAGCGTCACGTCTTCGATGCGCAGCACGAGCGTGGTGCCCGCGGGCATGCCGTCGAAGGGCGAGAGGAGCTCGGCGTTGACGAAGTTCTTCCCCGCGCTGCAGCCGTTGTTGGTGATGCCGTAGTACGGGAACTTGTCGGCCAGCGACGAGACCTTCACGCGCGCGTCATCGGCCATGGCGGAGGGCACGAAGCGCGGGTCGCGCTGGGCGTCGGCCATGCTGTTGGCCGGCATGCGGCTGCTCGCGGCCGGCGCGGGGGCGGGGGCGGGAGACGCCGCTGCGGTCGTGGAGGGGCTGGAGGTCGAGGAGCCACCGCTGATGACGCGGCGCTTGTTCTCCTGCTCCTGGCGGCGCTCGTCTTCCTTGCGGCGCTTCTCGTCTTCGGCGGCGCGGCGCTTGTCTTCGTCGGCCTGGCGCTTCGCGGCAGCGGCCTCATCGGCCTTCTGCTTGCGCTGCTCCGCGGCGAGCTTCGCCTCGTCGGCCTTGCGCTGGCGCTCCTCTTCGGCGGCGCGCTTCTTCTCCTCGTCGGCGGCGCGCTTCGCGGCGGCCGCTTCATCGGCCTCCTTCTTGCGCTGCTCGGCGATGAACTTCGCGTCGTCGGCCTTGCGCTGGCGCTCCTCTTCCGCGGCGCGCTTCTTCTCTTCGGCCTCGGCCTTCGCGGCGTCGAGCTTCGCCTGGCGCTCTTCGGCCTGCTTGCGCTTCTCCTCTTCCTTCGCGAGGCGCGCCTCGTCGGCCTTCTGCTTGCGCTCCGCGGCGGCGGCGGCGGCCTCGTCGGCCTTGCGCTTGCGCTCCTCTTCGGCGGCCAGCTTCTTGGCCTCGAGCTCCAGCTTCTTGGCCTCGAGGTCGGCGCGGGCCTTCTCCAGCGCGGCCTGGCGGGCCTCGGTGGCGAGGCGCTGGCGCTCGAGCTCCTCTTCCTTCTTCTTCTCGGCGGCGGCCTTCGCCTCGTCGGCCTTGCGCTGCTTCTCTTCTTCCGCGAGGCGCTTCTTCTCCTCGGCGTCCATCTTCTTCTGCTCGGCGGCGAGGCGCTTCTCGTCTTCCTTCCGGCGCTTCTCGTCTTCGACGAGCCGCTTGGCCTCGGCCTCCTGGGCCTTCTTCTTCTCTTCGGCGGCCTTCGCCTCGGCGGCCTTGCGGGCCTCTTCGTCGGCCTTCGCCTTGGCCTCGGCTTCCGCGGTGCGCTTGGCGGCGGCTTCTTCAGCGGCCTTGGCGCGGGCCTCGGCCTCGGCGGCGCGCTGCTCGGCCTCGGCGCGCTTCTTCTCCTCCTCCTCGCGCTTCTTGCGCTCCTCTTCGGCCCTCAGGGCCTGCTCGCGGTCTTGCGCGGTCAGGGCACGGCGCTTGGGCGGCGGCGAGGAATCGAGCGTCGACTTCGGCGCGGCGATCTCCACCTCCTCCTGCGCGAAGGTGCTGCGGGCGGTGAGCGAAGCGACGACGAGGAGTGAAAGGAGGCGGGTCTTCATAACGGGCGAGGGGCTGTTAGCGCACGGGTGCGCACCGGATCAACGTCGAGTCGAGCCCACCCGGTTCCGTCTCACTCAATGGGACTTGCCCTCGCGGGCGACGCCGACCTCCACCGCGCGGATCAACACCGGCACCAGCACCGTCAGCCCCATGCTCACCAGCGCCACCGAGGGCATGCCCGCGAGGTGCCTCGCGCCGTCCGGCTCCTTCACCGTGGTCAGCAGCTGCGACGAGAGGATGGCCGCGAACGCCGACGCGCCGTGCTGCACGGCCGACTGGAGCGACTGGAAGCGCGCGCGCAGCGCCGGCGGCGGCACCTTGGTCGCGAGCGTGTTGTAGGCCACGTTGCGCAGCCCGTTGGCCATCATGAAGAACACGAAGGTGACCAGCACCACCCACACCGGCACGTCGTGACGAGGCACGTAGAAGATGCCGTACACGATGCCCACCACCAGCACCGCGCCGCTCAGCCCCACGCGGAAGCTGCCGTAGCGGTCGACCGCGCGGCCGCCGAGCTGCGTGGCGAGGAGGCTGCCCAGCCCGCCGACGCCGTACGCGTACTTGAGCGACTCGCGCGGGAAGCCGAGGTTCAGCTGCAGGTACGACGCGATGTTGGGGATGACCACGAACCCCGCCACCATCACCACCGCCGTCATCACGTACGAGAGCTGCACCAGCGGCCGCCCGAAGAGCTCCGCGGCGCGCACCTTCAGCTGCGCGCGCGCGAGGTGCGCGGTCAGCGGCGGCAGCATGAAGATGGCCGCGCCGCACACCACCAGCCCGAGCGCCGCCACGCCGAGGAACGGCGCGCGCCAGTTGAACTGCTCCGCGAACCACAGGCCGACCGGCACGCCCAGCACCGAGGCCACCGAGAAGGCGCCCATCACCGTGCCCATCGCGCGGCCGCGGTGCGCGGGCGGAATGGTGTCGGCGATGATGGAGAACGAGAGCGAGGTCGCCGGCCCGCCGAACGCCCCGGCGATGACGCGCGCGAAGAGCAACGACGGCAGGTCGAAGGCCAGGCCGCCGACCGCGGTGCCGATGACCAGCCCGCCCATCGCGAAGGCCAGCGCCTTGCGGCGGTCGAAGCGGTCGAGGAACAGCCCGCCGATGAGCCCGGAGAGACACGCCGCGCCGGTGTACGCGCCGCCCACGTAGCCGAGGCGCGACTCGTCCATCCCCAGGGCGTGGGCGAAGTCGGGGCCCAGCGGCATCACCATCACGAAGTCGAGGATGTTGATGAACTGCACGGCGGCGATGAGGAAGACGATGCCCCACTGCTTGCGGGTCAACGACTCGTGCGGCGCGCCGTCAGGCATGCGGCGGCAGATACGAGAAAGACCCGCGCGGTGACAGGAAACTTGTGCGACGAACAGGCGGGTGAAGCGGCGGCTGGTGACCCTCCTCATCTTCGCGGCGGTGGCGGCGCGGTTGGCGCTGCTCGCGAGAGATCGCGGCGCGGAGCTGGTGCTGCGCTCGACGGTGGTGATGACCACGCTGGCGCTGAGCGCGTGGCTCTTCCACCTGACGCTGCACGAGCTGGCGCACTTCGTGGCGGCGCGCTTCGCGAACTTCGAATTGCGCGCGCTGCGCTTCGGCCCGCTCAAGCTCGACTTCACCGGGCCGCGGCTGAAAATCGGCGTCGGGTTCGACCTGTCGGGCGGAGTCAACGCGCTGCCGCGCGGGGCTGAACGGTTGGCCTCCCGGCTGCGCTGGGTGGCGGCCGCGGGCCCGCTGATGACCGCCGCGGTGACGGGCGCGCTGTGGTGTCTGTGGCGCGCGCGCGCGGAGTCGCTCGCCTCTCCGCTGGGCGTCGTGGTGGTGATGGGCGCCTTCACGCTGTTCACCGCGCTCATCCCCGGCGCGCTGCTGCCTGCGCCGCCCGCCAGCGGCACCGACCTCGAGCAGCTGCTGCAGCCCCGGCGCGTGCTGGCGCACTGGTTCAACGCGGCGGCGCTCCAGGCGGTGCTGCACGGCGCGCGGCTCTCGACCGCGGTGGACCTGAAGCAGGTCGAAGCGCTCCTGCCGGTCGACGGTGAGGTGGAGGGCATCGAGCTGGGCTGGAGCCTCGCGTGCCTCGACGCGGGCGACGTGGCGCGCGGCCGGGAACGACTGCGGAACATGGCGAGCCGGCTCACCGAGGAGTCGCCCGCGTGGCTGCGCACCGACACCATGAACCAGCTGGGCTGCCTCGCGGCCTTCGAGGGCGACGTCATCTACGCGCAGGCCTGCCTCGCGCAGGTGAAGGAGACCGCGTCGGCGCCCTGGTACTGCGAGCTGCTCACCGCCTGCATCGCGAAGGCGCGCGGTGAAGACTGGGAGACGCCGCTCGCGCGCTGGCACGCCGCGGTGGCGCCGCTGCCGGGCAAGGTCTTCGCGCTCGCCGGCAACGAGTGGGTGCTGCAGCGCCTGGCGTCGTGACGCCCGTCGCCAGAATGCTCACGGCCCGCGCCCGCGTGCGGCGGTAGCGTTCAGCGCATGCGCTCACGTCTCCTCGTCGTGCTCCTCGCGTTCTCCGCGTGTGACTCGAAGACCCAGAAGCAGGTCTTCGAGGAGCTGCGGCCGGCCGCCGGCGCGTTGCGCGCGAAGGTCGTCGCGGCGGCGAAGGTCGTCGAGAAGCGCCCGCCGGTCTCGGTGGACAGCACGTGCCGCGCGCCGGAGCCGCTCACCTTCGACCCGTCGAGCGACGCGCACGACACCGACTACCTGATGCTCAACGAAGCGCTGCGCGGAGGCGCGAAGGCCGACGATCAGCTGCGCGACGAAGACCTGAATCTGTACTTCCCGACGAACCCGCTGCCGCGCGTGCTGCGCGGCACCAGCACCAACAGCCTCTACGCCGACTACATGCTCACCGGCACCGCCGACGAGGCCTTCAAGGCCATGACGAAGCGGGGGCTCCACGTGAAGCACCTCGTGCTGGTGCGCGAGTACGGCGCGGCGCTGGAGTACTTCCTCGTCGACCTGACGGCCGCGCAGCCCACCGTCATCTGCGAGGGCACGTTCACGCCGAGCGCCGACCCGAGCGCCGAGGCCGCGCACATCGAAGCGTGGACCACCATCTGGAAGAACAAGCGCACCGGCAAGGAGGTGCGCCGCAAGACCGAAGAGAAGTGGGCCGACCCGCAGCGCGCGACCCGCTACACCGACGCCGTCACGCAGTTCGCGCTGCGCATGCACCAGGAGCTCGGGCTGAGCGGCATCGAGTAGTCAGACGCGGAAGCGGCGCACTTCTCCGCGCAGCACGTCGGCCTGGTTGCGCAGCGTCTCGATGGCCTCTTCGAGCTGCTTCACCGAGCGGTTCTGCGTGTCGGCCACGCTGCGGATGGTCTCGATGGCCTTGAGCACCTGCTCGGAGCCGCGCGTCTGCTCTTTCTGCGCGCGGTTCAGGTGGCCGACCATCTCGTTGATGTTCTCGATGCTGCGGGAGATCTGCTTGCCGCCGTGGCTCTGCTCGTCGACCGAGCGCTTCACGTGCGCGGTGAGCAGCTTCATCTGCTCCGCGGCCTTCATCACCTGCTCGCCGCCGCGCGCCTGCTCGTTGGTGGCCTTGTTGATCTGCTCGATGGTCTCGCGCACGCGCTCCACGGCGGTGGTGACGTCCTTGCTGCCGCGCGCCTGCTCGACGGTGGCGCGCGCGATGGCCTTCACCATCTGCGTGGAGTTCTTCGCCGACTCTTGAATCTTCTTGAGCGCGGTCTCAGCCTCACGGCCGAGCAGCACGCCCTCTTCGACGCTGCGCACGCCGGTGGTCATCGCCGACGCCGCGTTGCGCGACTCCGCCTGCACCGCGCGGATCAGGTCGGCGATCTCCTTCGTCGACGCCGCGGTGCGCTCGGAGAGGTCCTTGATCTCATCGGCCACCACCGCGAAGCCCTTGCCGTGCTCGCCGGCCTGCGCGGCGATGATCGCGGCGTTGAGCGCCAGCAGGTTGGTCTGCTCCGCGACGTCGTCGATGACGTCGACGATGTTGCCGATTTCACCGATGCGGCGCGCGAGCTGCTCGATGACGTCGGCGGCGGTCTGCGACGAGTCGCGGATGCGGTCGATGCCCACGATGGTCTTCTGGATGGACTCCATGCCGGTCTCGGCGTCCTTCGAGACCTGCTCCGAGAGGCGCGCCGTCTCGTAGGCGTTGGTCTCGACCTGGCCGATGGCGATGTCCATCTCGCGAATCGACGACGACGTGGCCTCGGTGCTCTTGAGCAGGTCCTCGACGTTCCGCGCGACCTCCTTGATGGAGTACGTCGTCTGCTCGATGGCGCTGGTGGTCTCCTCGACCGACGCCGCCATCTTCGTCACGTTCGCCGCCACCTCGTCGTTGGTGGTCGACATCTCCATGATGGAGGAGCTCGACTCCTCCGCCGACTGCCACAGCACCTCGACGTTCTCGGCGATGCCCTTGAGGCTGCTGAGCATCTCCACCATCGCGCTGGAGGTCTCTTCGACGCGCGTCAACACCGTCGACGAGCCGCTGGTGGTGGTCGAGGCGGTGCGGGAGATCTGATCAATCACCTGCGCCACGCTCTCGGCCACGCCGCGCACCCGGCCGAGCGTGTCGCGCAGGCCCTGCCCGATGTTGTTGAGCGAATCGGCGAGTTCGTCCAACTCACGCGTCGGCGCGCCCTCCACGCGGCCCGAGAGGTCGGCCTCGGCCAGCCGCATCGCCATGCGCCGCATGGTGGAGAGCGGGCTGATGAGCAGCAGCCGCGAGAAGATGATGAACACCGCGACGATGATGAAGACGGCGGTGATGGCCACCAGCAACAGCGTGCGCCGCATCGAGCCGCGCGCCTCGTCGATGCGGCCGCGGTCCATCGCCACCAGCACGTAACCCGAGCCGCCCTGCACCGGCACCGGGTGCGCCACGAGGAGCTCCCCGGAGTCGAGCTGCAGCTGCGCGCGCCGCGCGTCCTTGTTGAATTGCTCCAGCACGGTGCGCGTGCGCTCCAGGTCGGTGTCGGCGCTCTGCGCGACGACGTTGCGCGGCTCACACGTGCTCGGGCACGCCAGCACCCACACATTCACGATGTCGCGCTCACCGCGCACGATGGTGTCGATGGCCGCGGTCGCCGTGGCGTCGGTGCCTTCACGGAGCGTCAGCGGCACCTTGCGCTCAATCTCCTTGGCCACCGCGCGGCCGCGCTCCCACAGCGTGTCGTTGAGGTAGCTGTCGGCCTGCATGGGCACGATGATGAACAGCGCCACCACCAGCAGCGTCATGATGCCCAGCAGCGCGAGGATGATGACGCCGGTGAGCCCTGGTTTCGTTGAACGCGTAGCCACGAGCCGGTGAATGTGGCAGCGCGGAGCGGCGGCTTCAAGGAACGTGAGGCAACATGCGCGGCATGACGCGCGTGGTGACCGATGAGGCGTACCTCCAGCATCTGGCCGGGCCGATGCACCCCGAGTCGCCGGGCCGGCTCCGCGCCATCTGGGAGGTGCTCGAGGCGGCGCCCATCGCCGGGGTGCACCGTGAGCGCGCGAGACCTGCGACGCGAGAGGAGTTGCTGCGCGTGCATGACGCCGCGCACGTCGAGCATGTCGTCTCGCTCGCGGGAAAGTCAGCGCAGCTCGATGGTGACACCGCGATGAGCCCCGGGAGCGCCGATGCCGCGCTGCTCGCCGCCGGCGCCGCGTGCGAGCTCACCACCTCCGTGTTGCGCGGCGAGGTGACCAACGGCTTCGCGCTGGTGCGCCCGCCCGGGCACCACGCGGAGCGCGCGCAGGCGATGGGCTTCTGTCTGTTCAACAACATCGCGGTGGCCGCAGAGGC
>CAMLFP010000083.1 GCA_946479335.1 uncultured Archangium sp. | reverse complement strand
TGGTGCAGCGCAGCTTCTCCATCACGCCGCGCGTCACCTGGGAGGCCGTCGACGGCCTGAAGCTCTTCGCGATGGGCGAAATCTACGAGGGCAGCGCGTGGAGCCCGTTCGGGTACTTCAACCGCAACGACCGCGTGATTCTCGGCGCGCGCTACGAGCTGTTCTGAAGCAGCGCGTCGGGCACCTCTGCGCGACGGTCAGCTCCAGCTGGCGCGCGCGAGCCCGAGCACCACGCGCACCTGCCAGGCGATGGCCAGCAGGCCACCCGGCGCCGCGAGCAGCACCCCGACGGTCTGGAGCGTGGGCACGAAGGTGATGGCGACGAGGTAGAGCAGCAGCAGCGGGAAGGCGACCGCGCCCAGCAGGCCGGTCAGCCGCCCGAAGGCGCGCGTGCCCACCATGCTCAGCGCCAGCGCGAGGCTCGCCAGCGTCGACAGCACGAAGCCGGGGAACGCGCCGGGCGCTCCGTGGGCGCCGCGCGCCAGCAGCGCCTCGCCCGCGCCGAGCAACGCCGCGCGCTGCGCCTCGGAGCCCGCGTGCTCGTACTGCGCGCTCAGCGACAGCATCGGCAGCGCGGCGTTCGATGACACGAAGACCGCGGTGGCGATGAGGCTCAGCACCAGCGCCAGCCCCGCCAGCGGTCGCGCCTCTCGCACCATCAGCAGCGCGCCGACCGCGACGACCATCGGCAGCGACACCAGCGAGATGATGACGTTGAGCAGGTCGAGGTCGTACAGGCCCACCCACGGGTGCGCGGCCAGTTGCGCGAAGCGCTCGCCGGCGGTCTGCGGCAGCCGCGTCAGGTCGGTGCCCTGCGCGAGGCCGAGGGTGAGATCGGCGACGGTCCCCACGATGGCCAGCGCGCCGGCCACCGCACCCAGACGGAACAGCGGCCTCCACAGGGTCTCGCTCATCAGCGCGTTCTGCGCGCGACGCGCGTCAAAAGCGAGCGCGCACGCTTTGCACACCCCCGCAGTCGCCGCGCGAGCGCCGGGAAGCAGCGACGCGGGCCGGGCCGTGCGTAGACTGGCGCGAATGGAAACGAAGCGAGGGAAGAGCGCGCGCCGCACGCACGGCGAAGCGCACCGGACCGGGCGGGCGGGGTGGTTGCGGGCGGCGGTGCTGGGCTCCGACGACGCCATCGTGTCGACGGCCAGCTTGATGATCGGCGTCGCGGCGTCGGCGGCGCCGAAGCAGGCCATCCTCATCTCCGGCGTCGCGGGCCTCGTCGCCGGCGCGATGTCGATGGCGGTCGGCGAGTTCGTGTCGGTCAGCTCGCAGCGCGACACCGAGCGCGCCGACGTCGAGCGCGAGAAGCACGAGCTCGCGACGCAGCCGGTGGCGGAGCTGGAGGAGCTCGCCGGCATCTACGAGCGGCGCGGGCTCTCGAAGGCGCTGGCGAAGGAGGTCGCCACGCAATTGAGCGCGCATGATGGCCTCGGGGCGCACCTCCGCGACGAGCTGACGCTCGACCCCGAGACGCTGGCGCGCCCTCTTCAGGCCGCGTGGATCTCCGCGGTGAGCTTCGCGGTGTCGGGCATGGTGCCCATCGTGGCGCTGATGGTGGCGCCGCAGCCGCTGCGCATGCCGGCGATCGCGGGGCTCTCGCTCATCGGGCTGGCGGGGCTCGGGGCGCTGGGCGGTTGGTTGGGCGGGGCGCCGATGGTGCGCGCCTCGCTGCGCGTGACGCTGGGCGGTGGGCTCGCGATGGGGGTGACGGCGCTCGCCGGGTGGCTGGTGGGGCTGGTGGTGGACTCGCCGGTCCCCCTGTGAGCGGGGAAGCGCCGCGACCCCGGGGCAGATCATCGTCCGTGCGTCGCGGCGAGCGCGTGCAGTAAAGCGCCCACCTCTATGGAGCGCTGGCTGCAACCTCGCGTGGGCTTCGGGCTGATCGCCGCGCTGTATCTCTTGTCGTTCCCGTACCACCCGAAGCTGCGCAGCCCGAACGAGCTGTGCCGGCTCTTCCAGTCGCGCTCGCTCATCGACTTCGGGACCATCAACATCCTCGAGGAGCTGAAGCTGCACGGCAGCGTGGGCGACCTCTCGTGCACCGCCACCGTGCGTGACGCGAATGGCGAGCGCCTGCTCCCCTGCGTGGGGCCCGACGCGCCGGCGCGGCAGAACGTGGTGGCCGTCGCGTACTACCCGTCGAAGGCGCCGCTGCTCTCGTACCTGGGCGCGCCGGTGTATTGGGTGTTGAAGCAGGTCTCCGGCGAGGTCACCGAGCTGCAGCAGATCTTCTGGAGCCGCCTGTTCATCACCATCTTCCCCGCGCTGCTGATGCTGGTGCTGCTGCGCCGGTTCCTCGCGGCGTACGTCGAGCAGCCGACCGCCGACCTCTTCACCTTCGTGTACGCGCTGGGCACCATCGCCTTCAGCAACGCGGAGCTCTTCATGAGCCACCAGCTGACCGCGGTGCTGCTCTTCACGTCGTTCTATTGCGCGTGGCAGGTGGAGCGCGGCGCGTGGTCGCTGCGCGGGTATGCGCTGGCGGGGCTGTCGGCAGGCGCGGCGGTGGTCTGCGAATACACCTCGGTGCTGGGCGTGCTGTGCGTCGCCGCCTACGTGGTCGCCGCGCGGTGGAAGAAGTGGGGCGAGCTGGCGAAGGCCGTGGGCCTGGTGGTGGTGTCGTCAGCGCCGCTGCTGCTCTTCCTCGGCTGGTACCACCAGGCGGCGTTCGGGAGCCCGCTGGCCAGCGGCTACAAGTTCCTGAACGACGCGCAGTACATGCACTGGCACCAGGGCGGCTTCCTTGGCATCAAGCTGCCGTACTGGGAGGGCTTCGCGCACTCGTTCTTCTCGCCGCTGCGCGGGCTCTTCGCCATCTCGCCGGTGTTGGCGGTCAGCTTCTTCGGGCTGCGGGCGGTGAAGGAGAGAGACCGTTCGCTCTTCGTGCTGCTGGTCGCGCTCCTCGCGTCGCACACGTACTTCACCTCGTCGTTCGACCACACCTCGTGGGGGTGGACCGTCGGGCCCCGCCACCTCACCGGGTTGCTGCCGTTCTTGTTCCTCCCCATCGCGCTGGCGTGGGAGCGCGCGCGCGCGCGGCCGCTGCCCTTCGCCCTCATCGGTGGCCTGGCGCTCTCGTCGCTCGCGGCGTCGCTGCTGGTGACCGGCGTCAACTACATCCCCTCCGACATCAGCACCTCGGTCTTCGGGCTCGTGCTGCCGCTCTACGCGGAGGGCTTCTTGCCCGTCTCGTGGCTCGCGGCGTGGGTGCCGAACCCCGCGTCGGGCGCGCTGCTGCTGGCGCTCTCGGCGGCCGCCGTGGCGTGGGCCGGGGCGCGGCTGTGGCAGGCGAAGACGCGCCTGGTGGTGGCGCTGCTGGTCGCCGGCGCGCACTTCGGGGTGCTGAAGCTGGCGACGCGCGACCTCGGCGGTGACACCGCGGCGCTCAACTTCATGAAGTCGGTGTGGCTGGCGCCCGCCGGAGCACACATTGACTTTCGTAGACCCTGAGGGACGCTGGGGCCGATGACCTCACGGGGGCCCCTTGGTGGCTGCTGAAGTCCCAGGCGATGACGTGCTGCCGGCGGTCACGTTCGAGTGCGAGCTCAACGGCAACGCGCGCGCCCTCTCGCAGCGGTGGGTCGAGCTGACGGGGCAGCCGCTCGCCGAAGCGCTCGGCGCCGGCTGGCTGACGCGCTTCGACGCCAACGGGCACGCGACCGCGGTGGCGTCATTCTCCGAGGCGCTCAACAGCAGCGAGCCGGTGCACTTCGTGTTGCGCTGCCGGCAGCGGGGCGAGGTGTGGGCGTGGTTTCGCGTGGCGGTGCGCGTGCGGCGCCGCGAGGGCGAGCCGCCGACGGTGGTGGGCGTGGCGATGCCGGCGAGCAGCGATGACCTGGGTGACGCCGGGCACGTGCGCCTCGAGGAGCTGGAGCAGGTCGCCGCGCGCGCCGAGGCGTTGCTGGAGGCCTCGCCCGACCTCACGCTGCACCTGAGCTACGACGGGCGCTTCCTCGGCTTCCGCACGCCCGACGCGACGCAGCTGTACCGCGCGCCCGAGTTCTTCCTCGGCAAGCACCTCTCGGAGGTGATGCCCGACGCCGTCGCGAAGTCGGGCATGGAGGCGATGCGCGTCGCGCGGCTCAACAACATCCACCAGAACTTCGACTACTCGCTGACCGTCGAGGGCGACCGCCGCGACTTCGAGGCGCGCGTGGTGCCGATGAAGAACGGCGACTTCCTCTTCGTGGTGCGCGACGTCACCGACGAGCGCGTCGCCGAGCGTGAGCTGGTGGCCGCGAGGGAAGAAGCGCTGGAGCGCAGCCGCCTGAAGACGCTCTTCCTCGCCAACGTGAGCCACGAGATCCGCACGCCGCTCAACGGCATCCTCGGGGTGACGGAGCTGCTCAAGCACCACCCGCTGCCGCCGGAGTTCAACGAGTACGTCGAGGTGCTGACCTCCGCCGGTGAGTCGCTGCTCGCCATCGTCAATGACGTGCTCGACCTCTCGAAGATCGAAGCCAACCGCCTGGAGCTGGAGTCGCGCGTCTTCGACCTCGAGCAGGTGGTGCGCGAGAGCGCGAAGAGCTTCTTCGCGCAGGTGCAGAAGAAGGGCATCACCCTGACCGTGGAGGTCTCGCCCGAGGCGCGCGGCCCGGTGCGCGGCGACGTCGCGCGCGTGCGGCAGCTGGTGAACAACCTGGTGGGCAACGCGGTGAAGTTCACCGACGCCGGCAGCGTGCGCGTCGAGGTGCGCCGGCCGGTGGGCGACCGCGTCGAGCTGCGCGTCATCGACACCGGCCCCGGCGTCGCGCCCGAACACCAGGCGCGCATCTTCGAGGCCTTCGAGCAGGAGAACTCCGGCGTGCAGCGGCGCTTCGGCGGCACCGGTCTCGGGCTGGCCATCGCGCGGCGCATCGCCCGGCTGATGGGCGGCGACGTCTCGGTGCACAGCGAGGTCGGCAAGGGCTCCACCTTCACGCTGTCGGTGCCCCTCCCGCGGGTGGTCATCGAAGCGGCCGAGCCCGCGCGCGCCGCCGCCCGCCCGGAGGCGAAGCCGCTCAAGGTGCTGCTGGCCGAAGACGACGCGGTGAACGCCTCGATGACCGCCGCGCTGCTGCGCAAGCTGGGCCACGAGGTGACGGTGGTGCCCGACGGCTACGCGGCCGTCACCGCCATCGCCGAGAGCTCCCCCGACGTGGTGTTCATGGACGTGCACATGCCGGTGATGGACGGGCTGGAGGCCACGCGCGCCATCCGCGAGGTGGAGAAGGCCACCAAACGCCATCTCCCCATCGTGGCGCTCACCGCCAACGCGCTCAAAGGCGACGACCTGCTGTGCCTCTCCGCGGGGATGGACGCCTACCTCCCCAAGCCCGTCACGGTGGGCGCGCTGAAGGACCTGCTGACGTGGTTCTCCGGCGGCGAGTCGTAGGGCGGAAACGGGCCTACACGCTCGTTGCCTTGGGCTCCCGCTCGTGCGACGAACCGCCGCCATGTCGTCGACCCCTGAAGCGTCCACGTTGACCGAGGCGATCCTCGGCAAGGAGCTGCTCGCCTCGAAGTCGCTGGACAAGATCCGCGCGTGGGCTCCGGAGCTGCGCGCCGCGCTCGTCGCGACGTTGCTCGGCTCCATCCTCTATCTCCCGTACCTCGGCGCCGTCGGCCTGTGGGACCCATGGGAGACGCACTACGGCGAGGTCGCGCGCGAGATGATCCAGCGCCACGACTACGTGCACCCGTATTGGGAGAACGCGTGGTTCTTCTCCAAGCCCGCCTTCACCATGTGGATGATGGCCATCGGCATGCAGGCCGCCGACATGGGCCCGCTGCTGGCGCTGGTGCTGGCCGCGCTCTTCGGTGGGCTGGGCTGGGCGCTCTACAACGGCAAGCTCAAGGGCGCGTCGACGGTGAAGGAGTTCTGGGGCGTGCTGGGCATGGGCGCCGGCGCCTTCTTCCTCACGCTCTTCGTCTGGTCGCGCATCACCACGCTGCCGTGGCGCTTCTCCAGCATCGCCGAGGGCCCTGACGCGCTCCCGCTCTTCACCGAGTGGGGCTTCCGCCTGCCGTTCGCGTCGTTCTCGATTCTCGCGCTGGCGCTGCTGGCGTACGCGCTGACCATCACCGTCAACATGCGCGCGGCGCTGGCGGCGGTCTTCACGCTGGCCACCATGCCGCTCTACTTCCTGCTGTCGCGGCAGGCGGTGACCGACACCCCCATCGTCTCGGCGACCATCTGCGGGCTGTCGTGCACCATGGTCGGCCTCTTCGACCGCGAGACGAAGCACCGCAGCGAGTGGTGGTACGCGGCGTACATCTTTTTCGCCATCGCGACGCTGGCCAAGGGCCTGCTGGGCTTCGGCGTGCCGATGGTGGTGTTCGGCTTCTACGTGCTGCTGCGCGAGACGGCGCCGGGCACGTTCAAGGCGCACCTGATGTGGGTGCTCAAGCGCCTGATGCAGCCGATGCTGGGCGGCCTCGCGGCGGCCCTCGTCGCGGGCATCATCGCCTACACGCTCGGCTCGAAGTGGGGGACGACCTTCATGGCCGTGCCCGTCATCGACAACAAGTCGCTCATCTCGGCGCCGACGTGGCTGGGCATCATGTGGGGCTCGCTGGCGTTCTGGGCGGCCGCGACCTGGCAGCTCTCGCGCTCGAAGGCCGCGACGGCGACGGAGCCTCCAGAGTTCATCAAGCTGACCTACGACATGCGCCTGGGCACCGGTATCTTGCTGTTCCTCGCGGTGTGCCTGCCCTGGTACTACGAGATGTTCACCTTCTGGCGCGTCGACGACGAGTCGAAGATCTTCTGGTTCCGCTTCATCATCCACGACCACTTCGCGCGCCTGGGCAGCGGCGTGCACACCACGACGCCGGGCGGCGACTTCACGTACTTCATCCTCCAGGGTGGCTACGCGATGTTCCCCTGGGTGCTGATCCTCCCCGGCGCCTTCGCGGCCGCCGCGCGCATGAAGATTCGCGGGCCGTCGGCGGCTGACGGCGTGGCGCTCCTCTCGGTGCTGTGGTTCGTCGTCTCGTGGGCGCTCATCGGCAGCTCGGCGACCAAGTTCCACCACTACGTGTTCCCCATGCTGCCGCCGCTGGCGATCCTCATGGGCATCTTCCTCGACCGCGTGTGGGAAGAGGGGCTCGACGAGTGGCTGCTGGTGCTGCTGTTCGGCGTGCCGTTGTTCCTGCTGGTCGCGAAGGACCTCTCGACCACCCCGAAGGACTTCACCGATCTCTTCGTCTACAACTACGACCGCCCGTACCCCACGCAGCTGCTCGATCGCGTGGTGCTGGGGAGCTACACGGGCAAGCAGGTGCTCTACGGCTTCATGCTGCTGGGCTTCCTGGTGACGGGCGGCTTCGCGCTGATGCGCAACCGCAACATGACCTTCACCGCGGGCCTCGCCGGCGCGCTGGCCTTCGCGCTGTGGTTCAACTGGTCGCACTGGGTCGACCTCTCGCACCACTGGACGCAGCGAGATCAATTCTGGCGCTACTTCACGCAGCGCCGGCCTGATGAGCCCATCGCGGCGTTCTTGATGAACTGGCGCGGCGAGACCTTCTATTCGCGCAACACCGTCAAGCTGATCAAAGACGGCAACCCGCAGGAGCTCATGCGCCAGTACGGCAACCTCCCCGGGCGCAAGTGGAGCCTCGTGGAGCACAACCGCCTCGGCATCCTCAAGAACGCGGTGGGCGGCGACAAGACCGTCACCCTCATCGACAAGGACCTGAACAACAAGTTCGTCCTCGTCACCATCGAGTAGCGGCGGCCGCCGCATGAGCATTCGCGTCGAGGGGCTCGAGAAACGCTTCGGCGAGCGCGTGGCCGTCACCGGCCTCTCGTTCGAGGTGAAGCCCGGCGAGGTCTTCGGCCTGCTGGGCCCCAACGGCGCCGGCAAGACCACCACGGTGCGCATGCTGACCGGGCTGCTGACGCCGTCGAGCGGGCACGCCACGGTGTGCGGCGTCGAGCTGGGGAAGGGCGATGGCACCGAGCTGCGGCGGAAGGTCGGCCTGCTGACGGAGCAGCCCGGCCTCTACGACCGCCTCACCGCGCGGGAGAACCTGCGCTTCTTCATGCGGCTCCACGAGGTCGACGAGGCGACGGCCTGGCCGCGGGTGCTCTCGTACCTGGAGCGCTTCGGGCTGGGCGGGCGTGAAGACGAGCCGGTGGGCGGCTTCAGCAAGGGCATGCGGCAGAAGCTGGCCATCGTGCGCACGCTGCTGCACGAGCCGGAGGTCATCTTCTTCGACGAGCCCACGTCGGGCCTCGACCCGCAGTCGGCGCGCACGGTGCGCGACGCGGTGGCGGAGCTGGCGCGCGAGGGCCGCACGCTGGTGCTGTGCAGCCACAACCTCGCGGAGGTGGAGCGCCTGTGCTCGCGGGTGGCGGTCATCAAGTCGCGGCTGCGCACGGTGGCCGCGTTGACCGAGCTGCGGCGCGAAGGCCTGGCCCTGGAGATCCACGTGGAGGGCGATGCGAACTCCCTCTCCCTCGGGGAGAGGGTTGGGGTGAGGGGCGTCATCGCCGACGGCCACAAGCTCACCGTGTCGCTCGACGACGAAGCCGCCGCGCCTGACGTCGTCGCCGCGCTGGTGCACGCCGGCGCGCGCATCCACTCCGTGCTGCGCGCCGCGCGACCGCTCGAGGAGGCCTACCTCGAGCTGGTCAAAGAAGAAGACGACGCGCCGTAACCTCACTCGAGCCGAATCACCGTGGTGCGGGCGAAGGTCTGCACGCTGCCGCTCACGTACAGGTATTCGCCCGCGACGAAGAGCGACGACGGCAGGTTCACCTGACCGACGGTGCCCGAGGTGGAGGCGCTGCCCGCGGAGGTGAGGCTGACGGTCGCGACGCGCGGCGCAACGGGGTTCGACACGTCGATGGCCACGGTGCGCGCCGACGAGCCCTGTTGGGTGTTCACGCCGAAGAGCCAGCTGGCGAACAGCTCCAGCTGCACGAGGTAGTTGGTGGAGACGGAGCCGAGCGGCGCGGTGGCAGTGAGCAGCGTGGCGGGCGCGTCGTCCATCGCGGGGCTGATGTCCCACACGGAGGTCGCGCCGGAGGTGCTGACGTAGGCGCGCGTGCCCATCACCGCGAGCGCCATCGCGTTCGTCTCAGGGAGCGTGCCCTGCGCGACCCACCCCGTGGTGGCCGCATTGTCGTCGAACAGGTTGCGGAAGTCGTACACGAAGACCGAGGGCGACAACGCCGAGTAGATCGCGTCGATCGACACGAACGCGCGGCCGTGGAGCAGCCGCAGCGCCACGTTGGGCACCAGCACCGGGTTGCCCGCGCCCGCGTCGTACGACTGCGAAGTGGAGATGCGCACCGCGCCGCGCGAGTCGGAGGCCTGCAGCGAGGTGGCCGGGTCTCCGTCACGAATGGCCGCGGCGGAGAAGGCCTCCAGCCACACGCCGTCGGCGCGCTCCTCGGCGACGATCAACGCCTCGCCCCACGCCTTGACGGCCAGCACCATGCGCGCCTGGGGCAGCGTCACGTCGTAGTAGTCGTGGTTCATCGCGTACTGGTTGAACGAGCCCGAGGTCGCCGGGTTGCGGTCGTCGCCGTTCTTCGGGTCGGTGACGCGCAAGATGGGTGAGCCGCCGTACGTCGACACCACCTGACCGCCGATGAGCACCGAGTCGGTGATGTTGATGCCGTTCGAGCCCGAATACACCTCGCCGGCGTCGCTCAGCTCGACCGGCGCCAGCCCGGCCTGCAGGTCGAGCACCGAGCCATTCGCGCCGTAGGCCAGCGGGCCGTCGACGTCGTAGTGCGAGGTGCCCACGGTCGCCGACGCCACCTCGCGCATCGCGCGCGGCGTGGCCGCTTCGTAGAACTTCACCGAGCCGCTTTTGCCGGTGGAGTCGCTGGTGGTGCCCATCATCAGGTACGGGCCCCACGCCTTGATGGAGCGCCCGTACCGGTAGTCGGAGCCCGACGCGGCCTGGAAGCGGCTCGCGAGGCTGGCCTGCCCGAGGCTCGCGCGGCTGAAGTCGAACGAATACAGCGTGGGCGACTGCGAGTCGTCTTGCACCGCCCAGGCACCGGCGCCGAGCACCGTGCAGGGGCCGCCGGTGCTGAACGAGGTGTCGACGCGCGCGGAGGTGACCTGCGGCAGCAGCAACGGCGCGCCGCCCCACAGCGTGGTGAGGTCGCGCGTCTGCAGTTGGCCGTCGTTGAACGAGAACGTCAGGTTGCCCGATATCTGCGGCATGTTCTTGAGCCAGTAGTAGGTGCTCGGCGCCGGCGAGTTGAGCTGGTTGACGATGTCGTTGAAGGTGGTGCCGCTGTTGCGATCGAGCGCGTCGGCGGCGTTCCAGTACTCGCCGTCGAGGCCGGCGTAGCGGCCGAACTGCAGCAGGCGCCCGCGCGTCACCGCGAGGCCCGCGGTGGTCACCGTGCCTGCGGGTTCATTCCACGAGGTGACGGTGCCGAGGGTCGAACCGGCGATGGTCGGCAGCGTCGACGCGTTGTCGTCGTACAGGCTGGACACGTCGATGGCCGAGGTGAAGCCCCCACCGGCGACCCACAGCGTGCGGCCGGTCAGCGCGAGGCGGCGGCCCTTCCACGGCAGCGTCAGCGTGGTGACCACCGTGGGCGCCGCGGTGCGGCTCCCCATGCGGAGGATGCGCAGGTGATCATTGGTGACGAGGAAGCCCCACGGCCCGTCGAGGAGGAGGTCCGTCGCGCCGGCCCAGCACTCCTGTTGCTCCTGCGCTTCAGGCAACCGCAGCGTCCACACCACGGGCGGCGGGGCGGTGGTGACCAGCGCGCCGGTCTGCGTGGCGGACTTGAGGGCCGAGAGATCGACCGCGGTGAGCACCACCTCGGTGGGCGTGTTGGGCGGGCTGCCGAAGACGTAGCAGTTGCGGTTGGTGCCCACGGTGATGAGCACGTCGTCATCGAGCTCGAGCTCCGTCACCTGCGCGGTGTCGGTGAACGTCGTCTCCGCGATGAAGGTGGGTGACATGACGTCGGGCTGCAACATCACCTCGTCGGAGGGCGAGCTCTGGTTGCCGGCGCGGTCGAAGGCGCGGAGCCGCGCGTAGACCGGGCTGCCGTTGATGAGGCCGTGCAGCGTGGTGGTGGTGGCGCTCGCCGCGACCTGCAGGGGCGAGTTCCCCTCCGACGCGAGCGTGCCGGTGTACGTGCCCGGCGCGGGGCCGTAGTCGACGAGGTAGTAGGAGAGATCGGTGTCGGAGGGCACGGGCCAGAACAGCGAGGCCGACCCCGCGAAGTTGGAGACGCTCAGCGGCGTCAGCAGCGGCGCCTGGGGCGCCCGCGTGTCGTTGGTGACCACCACCGCGCTCGACGGCCCGACGTTGCCGGCCTTGTCGATGGCGCGCAGCGCGAGCGTGTTGATGACGTTGGCGACACCCGGGTTGGCCGCGAGGTTGAAGGTGAAGCTGGTGGCGGTGGCCGCCGCGCCGGTGTCGGCCCACGTCGAGAGCTGGCCGCCGGTCTGCTCGATGCGCAGCAGGTTGGTCTCGATGATGGGGCGCACCAGGTTGACGGTGAAGGCGGTGTTCGCGGGGGCGCTGACCAGCTGCGCGGGCGTGGCGACCTCCGGGGGCGCGGGCGGCGTGGTGTCGACGGTGAGGTTGAGCGTCAGCGGCGCGCTCGGGTTGCCCGCGGCGTCGAGCCACTCCACGCAGAGGCGCTTGGCGCCATCGCCACCGGCCGCGACGATGGGGATGGTGGTCTCCACCGGGCGCGGCAGCGACGCGCTGAAGACCCCCGCCGTGGTGCAGACGGTGCTGGTGGCGACCTGCGCGACCACCGCGCTCGCGGCGTCGGCCGGCGGCGCGCTCTGCACCTGCACTCCGAAGGTGTTGGAGGCGACGAAGCCGGTGATTGGCGCGTTGCTGCTCAGCACCAGCGACAGGCCGGTGGTCGAGGGCGCGATGACGTCGAAGGTGATGTCGTCGCTGACGGGCTGGCTGGTGTTGCCGAGGTCGTCGCGGAAGACGGCGTACAGCCGGCGGTTGCCCGTACCGGGGAAGGTCCACGTGCGCGGGTTGTTGGTCGCCAGCGTCACCCAGGTGGAGAAGGTGGTGGTCTCGGAGAGCGACCACTCCACCGCGCCGGTCGCGCTGCCCAGCGCGCTGGCCGAGTACGCGCTGCCGCGCGCGGTGTACGCCGCGAGGTTCACGTACGCCGCGCCGTTGTCGAGGGTGACCGTCGGGGCCGAGGGCGGCGTGCTGTCGAGGTCGACGTTGAAGTTGGTCAGCGCCGCCGTCGCGCGCGCCTCGTTGCGCACGCACGCATGCAGCACGTGGGTGCCGTCGCCGCCGGTCAACGAGAAGGGCCCGGCGGAGTAGGGGAGCCACCCGAGGCCGGGCTGCGTGCAGGTCAACGCGCTCTCGCTCACCACCCAATCCGTCGGCGTGCAGCCGGTCACGCCCACGGTGATGATGGGCCGCGCGGTGCGGCCGGCGGGCGCGTTGCCGGTGTCGGCACGGTAGCCCTGCACCGAGAAGGCGCAGCCGCTGGGCGCGCCCGACACGTAGCGCATGGGCCCGGTGAGCATCGCGCCCACGTTGCCCGCGGCGTCGCGCAGACACAGCTTCACGGTGCGGTCTCCCGCCGCGCTCAGCGTCACCGCGACGCGGCCGTCGGAGGGCAGCGCGAGCCAGCCCGAGACGGGGTCGGCAGCGGGGCACGAGGTCATCGAGTCGTTGGCCACGTAATACGCCGCGCCTTGTTGAATGACCTGCGCGGTGATGGTCGCCGTGGAGGTCAACGTGTCAGACGTGGTGCCGTCGGCCAGCGTGCCGGTCAGCAGCATCGCGCCGGTGGGCGGCGTGGTGTCGAGCGTCACCTGCGGCGTCGCCTCCGAGACGTTGCCCGCGCCGTCCTTGAAGCGGGCGTAGAGCGTGCGCTGCCCGTCGCCCGGAGTGAGCGTGAACGAGACCTGGCCGTTGGCCGGCATCACCGCCGGGCCCACGGTGTTGGCCGAGGTGTAGCTGCCGTTCTCCGAGACGGTGATGGCCTGGGTGGGCGAGAGGTCGCTCGCGGAAGACGCCACGTTGACCGTCACCGTCGCGCTGCGGCTCAGCGACGGCGTCACGCTCGCGGAGATGGGCGTGGGCGGCGTGGTGTCGAGCGTGATGGTGGCGCTGACCGGCGCGCTGACGTTGCCGGCCGTGTCGCGGAACTGCGCCGACACGGTGCGCAGCCCGTCGTTGCCCGACGCGAGGAACCACGGCGCCCAGGTGGCACGCGCGCCCGCGTAGAGGGCCGCCTCGAGCTCCGGGCCCAGCGCGTTGGCCAGCTTCACCGAGACGGTGCCGCCGTCGGGCTCCGCGGCCCACGTCATGTCGAGGGTCACCGAGGGCTGGTTGGTGAAGCCCGCCGCGGTCGCCGCGGTGCCCGGCTCAATCGCGAGACTCCCGGCCGGCGGCGTGGAGTCGACGACCACCGTGTCTTGCCCGACGGCGCTGGGGTTGCCGGCGCGGTCGATGACCTGCGCGTAGACGACCTGCGTGCCGTCGAGCGTGGTGGTGCGCGTGTACGCGGTGTCTGACTGGTACGGCAACGACGGCGTGCCCAGCAGCCCGGTGGTCGTCGTCGGGTCGGCGGCCACGCGCATCGACGCGATGCCCGAGCCGGTGTCGTTGCCCACCACGCGCAAGGGAATGGTGACGTTCGCGTTGGTGAACTTCACGCCGGTGGGGCCCACGCCGGTGGCGTCGAGGGTGACGAGCGGCGCGGGCGGCGCCTGGGTGTCGAGCACGACGTGGCTCGAGAGCACCGGCCCGATGGCGCCGTCGTTGTCCTTGAGCTGCACGTAGACCAGCTTGTCGCCGTCACCGGGCGTCAGCTGCACCGGCGCGTTGTTGGTGAACGGCACGAAGCCCGCGTCGGCGAGGTCGTTGGTCTGGCTGACGCGCATCTCCACGGCGTTCGCGGCGCTGGTGAAGATCAGCACCACATCGGTGCGCCGGGTGAAGCCCGGGGTGTTGGTGGCGTCCTGGTCGTCGATGATGAAGTCGCCCGTCTGCGGCGAGAGCACCACGGGGTCGACGGTGATGGCCGGCCCGTCGACGCGCACCGCCACCTGCGCGTTGAAGTAGCCGGGCTTGGCGAGGGTCAGCGTGTAGTCGCCCCACGGCACGCCGTTGATGAGGAACTGCGCGGTCGAGTTCACCGTGCCCACCGCCGCCGCCGCGCCGTAGCCGACCGGCGCGAGGGTCGCGGTGATGTTGTCGGCCCGCGCGGCGTCGGCCGTGCTGACCGTGCCGCGCACCGACGCGCGCCGGAGGTTGAGCAGCACCGGCTGCGGGAGCGTCACCAGCCCGTCGGGCTCCGCGTTGATGCCCGCGGGCGTCTCGACCACGAAGCCCGGCAGCGTCGCGGTCACCTCGTGCACGCCCGCCACCACGCCCGACAACGTGAACTCACCCGCGGCGTTGGCGACCGCGGTGCTGCTGCTGCCGGTGAGCGACACCACCGCGCCCTCCGCGGGCACCGGCGTCAGGCCGTCGCGCTCCTTCATCACCATGCCGGTGATGGTGGCGGGCCTGATGGCCAGCACGATGGGCTCCGCGCGGCGATCGACGTCGGTGCCCTCGGCCACGCTCACGTCGAGCACCGTCTTCGCCTGGTAGTACGGGTGCGAAATCTCGAGCCGCCACGCCGCGCTCGCGAGGCTCACCGAGAATGAGCCGTCGGCGCCGGTGACCACGGTGGCGGTGGGCAGCGAGGCCTCCGGCAACCAGCACTCGACCTGCGCCCCGGTGACCGCCGCGCCCTCGGCGTTGCTGATGGTCCACCGGAGGCGGCCGAGCTGGTTCTGCTGGGTGCGCGGCTCCGGCTTGAGCGTGCCGACGTCGACGGTGCCCGCGGCCTTCACGCGCACGAAGGGCACCATCACCGGCTCGAAGCCCGCGATGGTGACCGTCAGCGCGTAGAGGCCCGGCTTCACCGACGAGAAGCGGAACTCGCCGTGCGCGCCGCCGTCGGCGTCGTCGGGCGTGCTCTGCGCGGTGAACTTGTCGCCGTTGTCGCTGAGCAGCACGACCTCATGCGGCACGCCCGCGACCGTGGTGCCGGTCAGCTCGAGGCGCCCGGTGACCACCCCGTCTTGCAGGGGGATGGGCAGCGCCGTGTCGAGACTGCACGAAGAAAGAACGGCACAGGTCACGAACAACAGCGCGCGCGTCGGCGTCATGTGGAGCCCCCGGGGAGAGCGCCGGACGTTAGCGCAGAGCTGCGCGGTGGTACGGATGAGCTGACTGACGGTCGCGAGTCACCCACCCGCGAGGTGCGGAGCGGGCTCGCTCACAAGCGTCGGCAGCGGCTAGATGTGCTGTGAAGTCGACATGGGCTTTTCGTTCGCGCGGGTGCGCGCCGTGGTCACCAAGGACCTGCTGGAGCTGCGGAAGAACAGCGGCATGTTGTGGTCGATGTTGGCGCTGCCGATGATGATCGTGCTGGTGCCGCTGGGCATCGTGCGCACCTACGTCGCCGACCCCGACAACCCGTCGCTGCGCACCATGGCGCTCTATTACGACCTCCACGTGAACCCGGAGCACGCGGCGCGCTTCCTGGTCGACAAGGTCTTGGCCGACTGGTTCGTGCTGTACCTGGTGATGCCGGTGTTCGTGCCCATCCTCATCTCCTCGCACGCGGTGGCCGGCGAGAAGGAGAAGCGCACGCTGGAGCCGCTCCTCTCGTCGCCCATCACGCCGCTGGAGCTGGTCATCGCCAAGTCTCTCGCCTCGCTCATCCCCTCGGTGGCGGTGTGCTTCATCGCGTTCGGGTTGTTGTGCGTGGGCGTCGATGTCGTGGCGTGGCCGCTGGCGCACGAGCTGATCATGCCCAACTCGATGTGGACCTTCGGCGTCTTCGTGGTCGCGCCGCTCTTCGCGTTCTTCGGCAACGGCGTGGCGGTGCTGATCTCCGCGCGCGTCGGTGACTCGCGGCTGGCGCAGCAGCTCTCGGGCCTCTTCGTGTTGCCGCTGGTGGGCCTCGCCGCGGGCCAGTTCGCGGGCTTCCTCCACTCGGGCGCCGCGTACTACGGGCTGATGGGCGTGGTGGTGTTGCTGCTCGACGTGGTCATCCTCCTCGCTGCGCGGCGGCTGTTCGACCGGGAGCGCCTGATGACCCGTTGGGGTTGATCAGCGCCCGACCCGCGCCGCGTCGAGGAGCGCGTGGAGCACGAAGAACAGCGGCACCGCGCCGAGAATGAAGAGGAAGAGCAGCAGCCCCAGCGTCCACCTGCTGCCGGTGACGCGCGAGGCGCGCGCGAGCAGCTCGGGCGCGGTGGCGTGCGTCTGTGCAGAGAAGCCGAGGCTGCCGAGCAGCACGGTGATCTCCTCTGGGTTGGCCCCGACCTTGAGCAGCTCCGCGCGGATCTCCGCGGCGCTGCGGCCCTGTTCTTTGAGACGTCGCGCCAGCTCGTAGAGCATGCGGGTCGCGTATCACGCCAGCGCGCGCACGAAGACCTCGGGGCGCAGTGTGGGGCTCCACCACGGGCCGGGCTCGACGGTCGCCGACGCGAAGCCCGCTTCCG
>CAMLFP010000082.1 GCA_946479335.1 uncultured Archangium sp. | reverse complement strand
GCCGCACAGGTAGACGATGAGCCGCTCGAACCCGAGCCCGAAGCCCGCGTGCGGCACCGAGCCGTAGCGGCGCAGGTCGCGGTACCACCAGTAGTGCGAGGGCTCGAGGCCCATCTTCTTCATGCGCGCGTCGAGCAGGTCGAGGCGCTCCTCGCGCTGCGAGCCACCGATGATCTCGCCGATGCCCGGCGCGAGGATGTCCATCGCGGCCACGGTGCGACCGTCGTCGTTCATGCGCATGTAGAACGCCTTGATCTGCTCCGGGTAGTTCATGACGACCACCGGGCGGCCGACGTGCTCTTCCGTCAGGTAGCGCTCGTGTTCGGTCTGGAGGTCCTTCCCCCACTCCGGCGCGTACTCGAACTTCTTCTTCGCCTTCTTCAAGATCTCGATCGCGTCGGTGTAGTCGATGCGCTCGAAGCTGGAGCCCACGAAGCCCTCGAGCCGCGCGATGACGCCCTTCTGCACGCGCTCCTCGAAGAACTTCATGTCGTCCATGCGCTCGTTGAGGATCGCCTTGAAGACGTATTTCAAGAACCGCTCCGCGAGATCCGCGTCGTCGTTCAGGTTGGCGAACGCGATCTCCGGCTCGATCATCCAGAACTCGGCGAGGTGGCGCGTGGTGTTCGAGTTCTCGGCGCGGAAGGTCGGCCCGAACGTGTACACCTTCGAGAGCGCCAGACAGAACGCCTCCACGTTCAGCTGCCCCGACACGGTGAGGAACGTCTCGCGGCCGAAGAAGTCCTTCCCGTAGTCGATCTTCCCCGCCTCGGTGCGCGGGAGGTTCGCCTGGTCCAACGTCGAGACGCGGAACATCTGGCCCGCGCCTTCAGCGTCACTGGCGGTGATGATCGGCGTGTTGACCCAGAAGAAGCCCTCTTCGTGGAAGAAGCGGTGGATGGCCTGCGCGGCGTGGTGACGCACGCGGTTCACCGCGCCGAAGGTGTTGGTGCGCGGGCGGAGGTGCGCCTGCTCGCGCAGGTACTCCATCGTGTGTTCCTTGGGCTGCATCGGGTACGTCTCGGGGTCGTCGACGAGCCCGAAGACCTTCACCGAGTCGGCCTGGATCTCGAACGACTGGCCCTTGCCCTGGCTCTGCACCAGCGTGCCGGTCGCGGAGATCGACGCGCCCGCGGTGAGCTTGAGCACCTCGCTCTCGTAGTTGGGGAGCGTGTTCGGCACCACGACCTGGATCGGCGCGAAGCAGCCGCCATCGCTCACGTTGACGAACGAGATGCCGGCCTTCGAGTCGCGGCGCGTGCGCACCCAGCCGCGCACTTCGACCTTCGCGTTCACTGCCGGTTGTCCAGCCAGGGCCTGCTTCACGCTGACGAGTTGCATGGCGCGCGACCTACCGCAAAAGCGCGTGGGCGAACGCGAGATTTTGGGTCTACGCTCGCGCCCCGCAGTCGGCCGGTAGACCCGTTCTTGATGGAGGTGGCTTTGTGAAACTCCCGGTGGTTCCCATGTTGATCGCGGGCGCGCTCTTCGCCGGCTGCGATCCAACCGGTGGTGGCGGCGGAGGGGGCGGGCTCAACAACGGCGACGGCACCACCGGCGGCCTCCCCGGCAATGAGACGACGTCGTCGGGTTCGCTCACCCTCTCCGGCCACGTCACCTACGACTACGTGCCGTCGGTCGCGACGAACGACGGCGCGACCCTCGACTTCGCGAACGCCGAAGAACGGCCGGTGCGCAACGCGGTGGTGCGCGTGCTTCAAGACAAGAAGACGGTGCTGGCGACCACCACCACCGATGACAACGGCGCGTACAGCGTCACCGTGCAGGCGAACGGCGGCGTGCTGCACGTGCAGGCGTTGGCGCGCACCACGACGCCGCCCATCCAGGTCGAGGACAACACCGACGGAGACCCGACGTGGGGCGCCGCGGCGAACGTGGGCAGCGCCACCACCGTCGACGTGCACGCCACCCACGGGTGGACCGGCTCGACCTACAGCGCCAGCAAGCGCCTCGCGGCGGCCTTCGCGATCCTCGACAGCATGTACACCGCGTCGCAGTCATTCCTCGCGGAGCGCAACGTCAACTTCCCGCAGCTGCACGTGAACTGGAGCCCCGAGAACTCCCCCGAGCAGGGCGACAAGACGAAGGGGCAGATCAGCACGTCGCACTTCGCGCCCGATGACGGGCAGATCTACGTGCTGGGCCTCGAGGGCGCCGACACCGACGAGTTCGACAGCAACGTCATCGTCCACGAGTGGGGGCACTACTTCGAGTTCAACCTCTCGCGCAGCGACAGCCCCGGCGGCCCGCACGGCGGCGGCAACAACGTGCTCGACCCGCGCATCGCGTTCGGCGAGGGCTGGGGCACCAGCCTCGCGGCGATGGCGCTCAACAAGACCGACTACGTCGACACCTCGTGGTCGAACGGCGTGTTGACCGGCTGGAGCAGCGACGCGGAGAACGTGAACAACGACGACGCGCAGCCCAGCGCGTTCTCGGAGAACACCATCATCCGCCTCCTGTGGGACCTCCACGACACGGGCACCAACGAGACCTTCGACACCACGTCGTTCTCGATGGGGCAGATCTACGACGTGATGGCCAACCACGAGAAGAACACCCGCGCGGTCACCACGCTGGGCAGCTTCATCACCGGCATGAAGAGCCTCCCGGGCGCGAACCTCACCGCCATCGACACGCTGCTCGCCGCGTACAACATCGGCCCCATCAGCGACGACTTCGGCCAGGGCGACCCGGCGCTCTACGACATGTACGTGTTCGCGACCGCGCTGCCGTTCTCGCACACCGTGCAGCTCGGCGGCGGCAACCCGTACAACTCGTGGCAGCAGAACGAGTACTACGTGTTCACCGGCACCGGCGGCACCATGCGGCTGAACGTCACCTCGGCCTTCCCGTTCTACATCGCGCTCTACGCCAACGGCACGAAGCTCGGAGAGCTCGACGGCTCCAGCGGCACCGTCGACTACGCCGACACCACCGTCAACGGCACCACCTACGTCGCGGTCGTCACCGGCCTCAACGATCAACAGGGCGACTACCCCGTCAACATCAACATCTCAGGGCAATGACCATGCGAACCTTCCTGCTTTCTCTCACCGTCCTCGGGCTGGCGTGCACCACGCCGAAGGAGAAGGAAAAAGACACCACGGTGCTGAACCACGTCGCCGGCAAGCCCGGCGCGCCGACGCAGTTGACCTCGAAGCTGGGCAGCGACCGCGCGTTCTTGCGGCTCGCGTTCGAGGGCGACGGGCACGTCGACAGCGTGGCGATCAACGGCATCCGCGGCACGAGCGTGAAGCCGTCAGGCGAGGTGGCGACCGACTTCGACGTCAAGCGCGGCGAGGTGCGCGAGTTCGAGGTGGCGTTCAACGGCGACGGCTACATCGTCGTTTCGGTGTCGGGCGTGTTCGGCGGCGCGAAGAGCCAGCGCGTGCACTCGGTGATGATCGGCGACCCGAAGAAGTCGGGCGGCGAGACGCAGACCACCGACGACGGCGAGAGCGTCAAGACGCCCTGAGCGGCGGCTCCGGCAACTTCCGGCACACCACCAGGAACGCCGCCGAGAGCCCCACGGCGAGCGCGAAGGTGGGGGCGACGCCCAGCGCGTCGGCCAGCACGCCGCTCAGCAGCCCGGGGAGCGACTTGCCCAACACCTCCACGCTCGCCAGCAGCGTGTAGTGCGTCGCGCCGATGCGGCGATCGACCGAGGCCATCATCAACGCGAACATCGTGGTGGTGAGCGCGCCGCCGAAGAGGTGCTCCGCGATGGTGATGGGCACGATCGTCTCGCGAGCGACCTCGATGAGGCCGGCGGTCAACGCCCACTGCGCG
Organism: uncultured Archangium sp.; assembly: GCA_946479335.1. Next base: position 13,102 of record CAMLFP010000082.1, on the reverse strand, counting down.
ATCAACGGGAGCAGCCGCAGCACGCCCGCGAGGAACACCGCCTGCGTGGCGCGGAACCGCGTCGCCAGGTAGCCGCCGGCGAACGAGCCCAGCACCGACGCGCCCATGCCCCACCCGCCGAGCCACACCGCCACCGTCTCCTTGGGGATGGCGTGCTCCCGGGTGAGCCACACGCCGAACATCGCGTCGGCCAGCGTCTCGCCCATCTTGTAGGTGGCGACGCCCAGCAGCAGCCACCCCGCGCCGCGCGTGAGGGCGCTCGCCTTCAGCTTCGCGACGAGCTCGCGCCACGACACCCGCCCTTCCCCCGCGCCACGCGCCACCGGCGCCGGTTCGCGCACGAAGAACACCATCGTCATCGTCATCAGGCACAACAGCGCCATCGCCCAGAACAGCAGCGACCAGCCGTGCGCTGGCGAGAGCCCCGCTGCGCCCGGTGGGCCGAGGTCGCCGCGTGAGAGCAGGCGCTCGAGCGCCGCGCGCGTCGTGGGCGCCGCCACCAGGGCCACCAGCAGCGAGCCGCCGGTCAACACGCCCACCTTGTAGCCGACGACCTGCGCCGCGTTGCCCGCGCCGAGCTCCCGCGCGCTCAGGAGATCGACCGCGAAGCCATCGACCGCGATGTCCTGGGTCGCGGCGAAGAAGTTCATCGCGAGGATGCACGCCAGCACCGGCGCCAGGGTCTCGTGTCGCAGCGGGAAGAACGAGACGAACACGCACGTCGCCGAGAGCAGCAGCTGCGCGCCGATGATCCACCGGCGGCGCGAACCGAACCGGTCCACCAGCGGCGCCCAGAGGAACTTGAACATCCACGGGGCCGACAGCGCGCGCGCGAAGCCGATCTGCGTGTACGAGAGGTCGAGCTCCCCGAGGTAGAGCGGCAGGGCGGTCGACTGGAACCCGAAGGGCAACCCCTGCGCGAAGTAGAGCGCGGAGAGCACTCCGACCTTCCACGCGGCGGGCAGCTTCACGCGGTGAACATCTCGACGAACATCCGCTCGAGCTGCAGCCGCACCGAGCCGTTGCGGGCGGTGATGGCGTTCTTCGCCTCGTCGAGCACCACCGCGCGGCGCTGCAGGCGCGCGGGCGAGATGCGCGCCGCCGCGTCGAGCGCCAATGAAGAGAGATCGCGGTTCACCAGCGCGTCGCTGCCGACCTGCGCCAGCGCGATGTCGTGGAACCACACCTTGAGCAGCTCCAGCGCCGCCTCGGCGGTCTCGCGATCATCGGCCCAGGTCTCGGCCAGCGCCAGCCACGCGCTCGCGTCATTGGAGCGCAGCTTCTCGAACGCCTCGATCAACTCCCGGCGCTTCTCGAGCGACGCGGGGTTGAACTGCAGCGCGCGCGCGAGGCTGCCTGACGCCATGGCGGCGATCTGCGCGGCAAGCGCGTCATCGACGCCCTTCTTGGCGCGCGCCTTCACCTCCGCCGCGATGAGGTCGACCGGCAGCGGCCCGAACGTCGCCTTCGAGCACCGGCTGCGGATGGTCGGCAGCAGCTTGTCGGGCGCCGAGGAGATGAGGATCAGCACCGTGTCTTTCGGCGGCTCCTCCAGCGTCTTGAGCAGCGCGTTCTGCGCCGACGGGTTCATGGCGTGCGCGGTGACCAGCAGCGCCACCTTGTACGGCGCCTCCAGCGCGCGAAAGGCGAGGCGCTCCTGCAGCTTGCGGATCTGCTCGATGCGGATGTCGCGCGACGGCGTGTTGGTGAAGTCACTGCGGCCCGCGAACCCGCGCTCGATCTGCTCCGCCTCGGGCATCAGCCACGTGACGTCGGGGTGGCTCCGTTTGCCCACGCGCACGCACGCCGCGCAGGTGCCGCAGCCCTCGAAGGGCTTCTCGGTGCACACCAGCGCCTGCGCGACGCCGACGGCGGCGAGTTCTTTGCCGACGCCCTCGGGCCCCTGGAACAACCACGCGTGGTGGAGCTGCTTGCGCGCCAGCGCGGCGCTCAGCGCTTCCACCGCACGCGGCTGTCCTTTGACGTCTGAGAGCACGCGCGCGACCTACCACGAGCGCTCAGTAATGGTCGCCCCGCTTCTGCGGGAGGATCGGCGAGATGACCGACGCCTCGCCGTTGATTGTGGTGCCCCCCGCCGCCACCGCCGGCGCGCCCGCCAGGAACGCCGTGGGAAACGGCAACACCGGCGCGGAGACGGCGTCGAGCGCCTTCACCTGCTCGGCGCTCAGCTTCACCTCGAGCGAGGCGAGGTTGTCTTCGAGGTGCCCCACGGTGCGCCCGCCGACGATGGGCGCGGTGACGCCGGGCCGCGCGCTGAGCCAGGCCAGCGCGACGCGTGGAATCGACGTGTCGAGCTCCCTCGCCGTCTTCGCCAGGACGTTGACGATGTCGTAGTCCCGCTCCGAGACGCGTACCGCCGCGGCGCGCCCGCCCGTCACCTGGCCTGCGTTCTCGCGCGTGTACTTGCCGCTCAAGCGCCCGCCGCCGAGCGGCGACCACGGCACCACGCCCAGCCCGAACTCGCGCGCCATCGGCACCAGCTCCGCCTCCACCGTGCGCTCGATGAGCGAGTACTCGATCTGCAGCGCGACGAACGGCGCCCAACCGCGCACCTGCGCGAGCAACTGCATCTGCGTCGCGCGCCACGCAGGCGTGTCGGAGATGCCGAGGTAGCGGACCTTGCCGGCCTGCACGAGCTCGTTCATCGCCGCGACGGTCTCCTCCACCGGCGTGTGCTTGTCGAAGATGTGGAGGTAATAGAGATCGATGTAGTCGGTGCGCAGCCGCCGCAGCGACTGCTCGCACTGCGCGACGATGGCCTTGCGGCTCGCCCCGCCGCCGTTGGGGTCGCCGGGGTACAGGTTGCCGCTGAACTTGGTGGCGATGACCACGCGATCACGCTTGGCGCGATCGTGCGCGAGGTGGTCGCCGATGATCTTCTCGGAGCGCCCGCGCATGTAGAAGTTCGCGGTGTCGATGAAGTTGCCACCGAGCGCGAGGTAGCGGTCGATGATGCGCTGCGCTTCGGGCACGTCGCTGCCGACCTTCGCGCCGAACTGCGCGTCGAGATCGTCACCGAACATCATCGCGCCGAGTGCGAGGGGGCTGACGCGCAGCCCGGAGCGGCCGAGGGTGACGTAGTGATTCAAGGGCATGTGCTTCTCCTTCGGTTGGGGTTCGCCACGAAGTACGGCGCGGGGGCCGGGAGCGCTACGGGCAGGTCGCGCAAGGGCTATGAAGGAACCCTTCACAATGAACTCCGCGCACGAATTGCAGACCGCGTTGCCGCAGCTCTCCATCTTCCTCGCCGTCGCGCGCCACCGCAGCTTCAGCGGCGCGGCGCGCGAGTTCGGCATCTCCACGTCGGCGGTGAGCCAGGCGGTGCGCCAGCTCGAGGCCACGTTGAAGCTCGTGCTCCTGCGACGCACGACGCGCGCGGTGACGCCGACCGCCGAGGGCACCCGGCTCATCGAGCACGCCGCGGGCCCGGTGAAGCGCGCGCTCGAGGCGCTGGGCACCGCCACCGCGAAGCCCGGAGAGGTGGTGGGCAGCGTGAAGCTGTGCGCCTCGCCCACGGTGCTGCAGTGGCTGCTCAACCCGGTGGTGCCGGTGTTCCGCGCGCGGTACCCGCAGATCTCGCTGGAGATCGTGGTGCAGGACCGCGTGTTCAACCTGGTCACCGAGGGCTTCGACGGCGCCTTCGAGGTCACCGAGGTCATCGAGCGCGACATGGTGCGCGTGCGCCTGACCGACCCGTTCAGGTTCTACGTCGCGGGCGCGCCGGCGTACTTCGCGAAGCACGGCAAACCGAAGAAGCCCGACGATCTCCTCCAGCACGAGTGCCTCACCTTCCGCTGGCCGAGCGGCGATGCGCTCTACGCGTGGGAGTTCCAGCGGGGCCGGCGCACGTGGCGCGTGCCCGTGCGGGGCGGGCTCGTCACCAACAGCTACGCGTTCTGCGAAGCGATGGCCGAGCAAGGCGTCGGGTTGCTCTACGGGCCTGACCGCGCGATCGAGCCGTTGGTGCGCGAAGGCCGATTGGAGGCGGCGCTCGAGCGCTACGCGGCGACCGAGCCGGGCCTCTTCCTCTGCTACCCGAGCCGCACGCAGCGCACGCCCGCGTTCCAGTTGTTCATCGAGACCGCGAAGGAAGTGCTGCGCAGACCGTAGCGCTCAGCGCACCTTGCGGCCGATGCGGCACTCGCTGCGCAGCGGGCACTTCGCGCAGTTGGCCTTCACCGGGTGCACCGGGCACGCGCCGCTCATGCCGTAGTGGCACAGCGCAAAGTCGTAGCGCACGGGGTCTTGAGCATCGAGCGTGCGGAGCGCCGCGGTGATCTCCTCCGCCGTCTTCCAGCCGATGGCGTTGCGCTTCGTGAAGCCCAGCCAGCGCGAGAGGCGCATCACGTGCGTGTCGAGGGGGATCATCAGCTCCGACGCCTTGACGCGCTTCCAGATGCCGAAGTCGATCGCGTCGGGGCCGCGCACCATCCACCGGAGGTAGAGGTTCAACCGCTTCGCCGCGCCCGCCTCGGCGAACGGCAACAGGTGATGCAACCCACGCACCGGCCCGAGCGCGCGAACGATCTCCTTCTCCGGCGCCGCCGCGCGAAGGCCGTACGCGAAGTTCGCCAACGTCTTCTGCCAGCTCGCCTCACGCCCGCGGAGGAACGCGTCCTCCAGCGAGCCGTGGGCGTTGAGCTGCGCGCCCATGCCCATCAGCAGCACCGCCACGTCTGACGGGAGGTTGAAGCGGTAGACGAAGTCGCTCAGCAGCACCTTCGCGTCACGCACCGTCAGCGCCGCCATCGCGCGCGCCGGAGAGGGACCGAGGCCTTTGAGGATCTGCGCGATCTTCGGCTTGAAGAGGTTCGCGCGCCCGTACGCGAGCGACGCTGACAACAACGCCACCGTCTCGATGTCGCGCGGGTCCTTGAAGCGGTGCGGAAACTCGACGGGGTCGGCCGCCACGCGCTCGGCCCACGGGCGCTCTTCGACGAACGCATCCAACAGCGGCTTGAGGCGCTCCGGCTTCACTCGACGGGGAAGTCCACCAGCACGAGTTCGCCGTTCTCGACCGCGGTCTTGAAGGCAGGCTGATCATCCGCGATGCCGGGCGAGGTGACGTTCTTGCCGGTGTCGAGATCGAAGCCGATCTCATGGCACGGGCAGACCGCGAGGTTGCCTTCGAGGTGGCCGCCCGACAGCAGACAGCCGGCGTGGTTGCACCAGTCGTCGATGGCCTTGATGCGGCCGCCGACACACGCAACCAATACGTTGCGCTTGCCGACCTCGTAGCCGCGCAGCTCCCCTTCTTTCAGGTCGGCGGGCCCGAGTTTCACGCTCTTCACGTCACTCACGGGTGCTGCACCTACCTCACTTTCGCCGCTATGAGAGCCGCATGACGCCGGTCGACAAGAACACCGTGGTGAAGGCGCTGCAGGAGATGAGCCTCTACCTGCAGATCTCCGGTGAGAACGCGTTCAAGACACGCGCGTACGATCTCGCCGCGGAGCGGATCGCGGGCACCACCGAAGATCTCCACGCGCTGGCGAAGCAGAACAAGCTGACCTCGCTCCCCGGCATCGGCGAGAGCATCGCCACCAAGATCTCCGACCTGCTGCTGACCGGGAAGATGAGCGCGCTGGAGGAGCTCAAGGCGAAGTGGCCCCCGAAGATCCTCGAGCTGCTGCAGGTGCAGGACCTCGGGCCGAAGAAGGCCAAGGTGCTCGCCGAGGAGCTGAAAGTGGGTTCGCTCGAGGAGCTCGAGGTCGCCTGCCGCACAGGCGCGGTGCGGGGCTTGAAGGGCTTCGGCCAGAAGACCGAAGAGAAGCTGTTGGCCGGCATCGAGCTCGCGAAGCGCTCCCTGGCCGCCGGTGGCCGCAAGCGCCTCGCCGACGTGCTCGAGCCCGCCGAGGCGTTGCTCGCGTACTTGAAGCAGGCGCCGGGCGTGGTGCGCGCCAGCCTCGGTGGCTCCGTGCGCCGCGGCCGGGAGACCGTGGCCGACGTCGACCTGCTGGCCAGCGCGAAAGACGCCGCGCCGGTGTTCGAGCACTTCCTCCGGTACCCGCGCGTCGGTGAGGTGATCGGCTCCGGCGACTCGAAGACCTCGATCCGCCTCAAGGACACCGACCTGCAGGTCGACCTCCGCGTGCTGCCCGACGAAGACTTCGCCTCGGCGCTGCACCACTTCACCGGCAGCAAGGGCCACCACATCCGCCTCCGCGGAATGGCGCTCGAGAAGGGGCTCACCATCTCCGAGTGGGGCGTGTTCCGCATGGGAGAACACGCCGAGCAGAAGAAGGGCGCGGCGAAGCACGACGGCGCCGAGGAGAAGCTGCCCATCAAGGAGGAGAAGGACCTCTACGCGCTGCTGGGCATGCAGTACGTGCCGCCCGAGCTGCGCGAAGATCAGGGCGAGATCGAGGCCGCGCTCCAGCACGCGCTGCCCGCAGATCTGATCACCCGCGACGATCTCATCGGCAACGTGCACGCGCACTCCACGTGGAGCGACGGGCGCGACTCGCTCGAAGACATGGTGCGCGCCGCGCAGGCGCTGGGCATGAAGTACTTCACCGTCACCGAGCACTCGCAGACCAGCAACTACGCCGGCGGCCTCACGCTCGATCGCCTCAAGGCCCAGTGGGACGAGATCGCCCGCGTGCAGGAGCGCTTCCCGGGGATCACCCTGCTCCGCGGCATCGAGAGCGACATCCTCGAAGACGGGCGCCTCGACTACCCCGACTCCGTGCTGGAGCAGCTCGACGTCGTCATCGGCTCCATCCACCAGCGGTACTCACAAGACGAAGACGCGATGACGCGGCGGGTGCTCAACGCCTTCGACAACCCACATCTGCACATCTGGGGGCACCCCACGGGCCGGCTGCTGCTCAAGCGCGAGGCGGCGCCGATGCGCATGGAGGAGATCCTCGACAAGGCGGCGAAGAAGGGCATCGCCATCGAGGTGAACGGATGCCCCGAGCGGATGGACCTGAAGCCCGAACATGCGCGCCTCGCGCTCCAGCGCGGGCTCAAGCTGAGCCTCAGCACCGACGCGCACTCCACCGACGAGCTGAAGTCGCACCTGACCTGGGCGGTGGTCACCGCCCGGCGCGGGTGGGTGCGGAAGACAGACGTCATCAACGCGCTCGACGTGAAAGCGTTTCGCCGCGCCATCGCCCGACACTAGAGTTGCAGCGAATGACGACGGTCGACGCGATGGTGGGAACAACGCTGGGGAGCTTCCGCATCGTGCGCGTGATCGGGCGCGGCGGCATGGGCACGGTCTACCTCGGCGAACACACCGTCATCGGCAGCCGCGTGGCCATCAAGGTGCTGCAAGATCGCCTGGCGACCGACGAGGGCCTGGTGGCGCGCTTCTACGCGGAGGCGCGCGCGGTCAACCTCATCGGCCACGAGAACATCGTCAACATCTTCGACATGAACGTGGTGCCGCCGAACCGGTACTACCTCGTGATGGAGTACCTGGAGGGGAAGCCGCTCAACTACCTCCTGACGCAGCCGGTGCCCGCGAGCGTCGCCATCCCCATCCTCCTGCAGGTCTGCGACGCGCTGTCGGCGGCGCACAACGCGGGCATCATCCACCGCGATCTCAAGCCCGAGAACATCTTCCTCATCCGCCGGGGGCGCCGCGACAACTTCGTCAAGGTGCTCGACTTCGGCCTCGCGAAGCTGCTCGATCTCGAGCGCTCCACCACCAAGACGGCGGCCGGCCTCATCGTCGGCACGCCGGAGTTCCTCTCGCCGGAGCAGGCCAACTCCGCGCCGGTCGATGGCCGCAGCGACGTGTACTCGCTGGGCTGCATCGCGTGGCTGCTGGCCACCGGCAAGCTGCCCTACCCGCAGCGCGGCCTCGCTGATCTCCTCGTCGCGCACCGCTCGCAGCTGCCGAAGCCGCCGCACGAGGTGAACCCCAACGTCTCGCGCGCGTGGAGCGATGTGATCATGAAGGCCGTCGCCAAGGCGCCCAGCGAGCGCTTCCAGTCGGCGACGGAGTTCGCGCTGGCGCTGGAGACCGCGATGGGCGCCCAGCCGATCATGACGCCGCCCTCGCAGCCGGCGCTCCCGGCGGTGGTGATGCCCGGTGAGCCGCTGCCGCGCCACGAGGCGAAGTTCGACGCGGTGGTGACGAAGCTCGACGGCGTCGCGCTGGGCACGCTGAAGTGCACCGACATCTCCAAGGGGGGCATGTTCCTCTCGACCACCGCGTCGCTGCCGGCGGTCTTCACGCGGCTCAAGGTGATGATCCCCTCCGCGGACCTCACGCTGCTCGCCGAAGTGGTGCGGCACGTGCCGGCGGATCAAGCGAAGGCGTGGAACATGTCGCCGGGCTTCGGCGTGCAGTTCCTCGACGTGACGCCGGCGCTGCGCGAGACGCTGACGCGGCTGGTGACGGGCCTGCCGGTGCAGCCGCGCCCGACGGCCTCGGGCGTGTATTCGCGCGCCATCGAGGCGGAGCTCGAGAAGTACCGCCTGCGCGTGAACGGCGATCACTATCAACTGCTGGGGCTGCCGGCCGACGCCGACCAGGAGCTGCTCCGCGCGCGCGCCCGTGAGGAAGAGGCGCAGCTGAGCGACCTCAAGAAGAAGACGCACAAGGCCGACGAGGCGGCGCAGCTCGACGCCGCGCTGACGCGGGTGAAGACCGCGAGAGACACCCTCACCCAGCCCGCGCTGCGCGCGCGCTACGACGCCAACCGCGGCAACTGGCGAGGCATCGCGCGCACCATCGCCGCCGGGCTCTCGCCCCTCGACCTCGAGCGGCTGCGCACCGAGTTCCTCGCGACGCGCCCTGCCGCAGCCGGCTCCGCGCACGTGAAGTTCCTCGCGTCGAAGGGCTACGAACAGAACGGCCAGCTGAAAGAAGCCGCCGACGCTTGCGAGAACGCGCTGCAGCTCGACCCGCTGAACCTCGCGTTCCACCAGCGCTACGCGGCGCTGAAGAAGCGATGACGCTGCCGCTCCCGCGCTCCGCCGCCGCCGAGGCCGTCACCGTCTGGGCCGTGTGCTTCGCGGCGATCCTCGTCGGGTTCTTGAGCTACCCGCCGGCCGGCAAGGTCATCGCCACCGTGGGCTTCCTCTACCTGCCGCTGCTGGCGGGCAAGGCGCGGGGCGAAGACTGGCCCGAATACGGCTTCTCCTCGCGAGCGCTGGGCGCCGACGTGCGGCAGTTCCTCCGGGTGGCGGCGGTCATCTTCCCGGTGTTCATCGCCGGGTACGCGCTGTCGATGTGGGCGCTGCCGCATCTCCCGCGAGAATGGGTTCGGCTGTTCACGCCGTACACCACCGCGCCGCACTTCGAGTTCCGGCTGCCGCCGCGCTTCGCGGAGTGGGTCATCGATGATCTCTTCGTGGTCGCGATCCCCGAGGAGCTCTTCTACCGGGGCTACCTCCAGACGCGCCTGCGCGACGCGTGGCCGCAGGGGCGCGTGTTCTTCGGCGCGCGCCTGGGGCCCGCGTTCTGGCTGACGGCGGTGCTCTTCGCGCTGGGCCACCTCGCCATCTTCCAGGCGTGGCGCCTGGCGGTCTTCTTCCCCGCGTTGATCTTCGGGTGGATGCGCGAGCGCAACAACTCGATCATCGGCGCGGCGCTGTTGCATGGCACGTCGAACCTGCTGGTGAAGGTGCTCGACGCCAGCTTCTTCGGCTGACCTTCAGCGCAGCGTGACGTTGAGGAGCCGGTCGACCGCCAGCGTCGCGCCGTCGTTCAACGTGAGCCACCCGTTCGCCTCGCCGGAGGTGATGACCACCGAGCGACGACGCAGGTGGTCCTTCACGATCGGCTGGGAATCTTTCGCGTCGGCCGTCAACGCGTGCCGCGCGCACTCCGCGCGCCCCTCGAGCAACGTGTACGAAACGGCGGCGCCACCACGCGCAGTCGCCACCGCCACCCGGCCATTGCTGGCGAGCAGCGAGAACGACGGGCGCGCCGTCACCCCCACCGCCGCGGAGAGCTGCTCGATGGCCTTCGCCGCGGCGCTCAGGCACGCGCCCGCGGTCACCGCGTCGAGCGATGCGTCTTCCATGCGGCCGAGGTTCCGGAGCTCGCCGAGGAAACGGGCGAACGCCGCCGCCTCCCAGGCCGCGCTGGGCACCGCGTTCTGGAGGAACTCCGGGAGCTCCTCGCGGAGGCGATCCCGAATCGCGGCGCCGCGCTCCAGCGGGCCGACCGCCGAGAACAACCACCGGCGGAAGCGGAACGGCTGCGAAGAGTCTTCGACGCCCTCGCCGACCTCGAGCTTGCGGCTCGAGAGCACCACCATCTCCGAATCGGGTGCCTGCCACGCGTCATCTCGGGGCACCCCCACGCCGTAGCTCCGGGAGACCACCTGATTGTCCTGCCAACCGCCCACACCGACGACCTGCCCGCCATCGGGTGAAAAGCGCTCCCGCACGCGGTCCAACTCACAGCGCACGAGCGCGGCATCGGAGGTGACGAGACACAAGAACTGCGACATCTGACGGCTCCCTTCAGCGTCGATCGTCTCAACTGCAACCGCGAAAAGCCACTTGCCCGAATTGAGGGTGGCCCCTGCGTCACCTGTGTGCCCGCGACGCGACGGAAAGCGCGCGACGCGCGCCGAAACGCGGTATTTTGTACGGCATGGCTGAAATCGCAGTGGGCATCGACCTGGGGACCTCGTACTCGTGCGTCTCCGCGGTCATCGATGGCCAGCCGACGGTGATCCCGAATGAGTGGGGGGAGCTCACCCACGCCAGCTGTGTGTCGTTCCTCGAGGACGGCAGCGTGCTGGTCGGCAACGCGGCGAAGAAGAACATCATCACCAACGCCGAGAACACGGTGTACTCGGCCAAGCGCCTCATCGGCCGCTTCTTCTTCTCAGACGAAGTGAAGAAGGCGCAGTCGGTGATGCCGTACACCCTCGTCGAGGGCCCCAACAACTCGGTGCGCATCTCGGCGCGCGGGCGCACGTATTCGCTGCCTGAGATCTCCGCGCTCGTGTTGAAGGAGCTCAAGGCGGTCGCCGAGACCTACCTCGGCCAGCCGGTGACCAAGGCGGTCATCACCGTGCCCGCGTACTTCAACGACAACCAGCGTCAGGCGACGAAAGACGCGGGGCGCATCGCGGGCCTCGAGGTGCTGCGCATCTTGAACGAGCCCACCGCGGCCGCCCTCGCCTACGGCTTCGGCAAAGACATGAACCAGCGCGTCGCGGTCTACGACCTCGGCGGCGGCACCTTCGACGTCTCGGTGCTGGAGATCGGCGCCGACGTCTTCGAGGTGCTCTCCACGTCGGGCGACACGTACCTCGGCGGCGACGACTTCGACGACCGCATCATGAACTGGATGGCGGACGACTTCATGAAGCGGTACCGGCTCGATCTGCGCCAGAACCGCTACTGCCTCCAGATGCTCAAGGAGGCCGCGGAGCAGGCCAAGATCCAGGTCGGCCAGCAGGGCGTCGCGCAGATCTCCTGCCCCGGCATCTGCCAGGACACCAACGGCAACGTCATCGACCTGCAGATGCAGCTCACCGATGATCAGTTCAACCGCATGGTGATGGATCTCGTGCAGGGCACCTTCAAGGTGACCGACGAGGCGCTGCAGTCGGCGCGCATGACGGTCAACGACGTCGACGCGGTCATCCTCGTCGGCGGCCCCACGCGGCTCCCCATCATCCGCAACTCGGTGCGGCACTACTTCCAGAAGCCGCCGATGGAGGGCGTCGACCCCGACCAGGTGGTGTCGCTGGGCGCCGCGCTGCAGGCCCACGCGCTGCTCGACAAGGCGACGGAGACCTTCCTCGTCGACGTGACGCCGCTGGCGCTGCGCATCGGCACGGTCGGCGGGTACACCGAGAAGATCATCGACAAGAACACGCCCATCCCCATCGAGAAGTCGAAGGGCTTCACCACCAGCCGCGACGGGCAGGACAAGGTGAAGATCCGCGTGTACCAGGGCGAGTCGAACCGCGCCGACGAGTGCGAATTGCTGGGCGAGTTTGAATTCGCCGGCTTCCGTGTGGGTTATCGCGGCGAGGTGAAGATCGACGTGACCTTCGAGATCGACTCCAACGGCATCGTGAACGTGCACGCGGCCGACAAGGAGACCGGCCAGCGCACGTCGACCACCATCAGTCTGTCGTCGGGGTTGAGCGAGGGCGACATCCAGAACTCCATCAACGCGAACAAGCAGGTGACGCTGGCGAACCACCGCGACCTGCCCGCCGCAAGGTAACCGCAGCGCATGTCGAACGGCTCCGACAATTCGAGAAAGCCGCCCGCCGCGCCACCGGTGGCGGCGCCCCGCTTGCCCACCATCACGGCGGCGCCGACCGTCGCGCCCATGGTGCCGCCCGTCGCGCCCGCCGCCCAGCCTGCGCAGTCAGGCGTCACGCCGCAGCCGGCAGGCGCCGCGCAACGTCCCGGCTCCGCGTCGGGCGTGGGGCAACCACCGCAGCGCCCCGGCTCCGGCTCGGGCGCAGGTCAGCCTCCGCAGCGCCCGACGCAGGGTGGGCTCCCTGCCGTGGGGCCGGCCATCGCCACGCCCGTCAACCCGGCGACGCCGGGAGCGCGGACGCCGACCCTCTCGACGCCCGCCGTCCCTCCGGGCGCGCCCCGCCCGCCGAGCGGCACGGTTCCGTCGATCACTGCGGCTCCGCCGGTCGCGCCGCGTCCGCCGGCGCAGGAGGTTCCGCCCTGTGCGCCCCGCCCTCCGAGCAGCGCGCTTCCGCCGGTCGCCGCAGTTCCTCCGGGCGCGCCGCGTCCGCCCGTCGCTGCGGTTCCGCCCGTCGCTGCGGTTCCGCCCGGTGCCGCGATTCCGCCCGTCGCTGCAGTTCCGCCCGGTGCCGCGATTCCGCCCGGTGCCGCGAGTCCGCCCGTCGCTGCGGTTCCTCCGGGTGCGCCGCGTCCGCCAGTCGCCGCGGTTCCTCCGGGTGCGCCGCGGCCGCCGGTCGCCGCGATTCCTCCCGGTGCTGTCGGCGCAGCGCGACCTCCTGCTGCAGTGCCTCCCGCTCCGCCACGCGCCCCGACGCAGTCGGCGCCAGCGGTGCCTCCCGCTGCGGCCGCGCCTCCGCCGGCCGTGAGGACGAGCGGCGTGCTCGCCCCTCCTCCGCCCGCGTCAGCGGCGATCGCACCACCGCCCCCGGCAGCCCCGCTG
>CAMLFP010000081.1 GCA_946479335.1 uncultured Archangium sp. | reverse complement strand
TTGGAAATAATCTTCCGCCACCGTCTGCTCGTGCGCGCGGTCGAGCAGCACGCCGTTGCTGAGCGGCCCGGCGCCGATGATGTTGCGCGTGACGCACAACCCCTCCGCGCGCAGCCCGCCGCCGTTCACCACGCCGAAGTCGGCCGGGCGATCACTGTTGGCGAAGACCCACACCAGCGCGTCGGCCGCCTGCTGCCCGAGCGCGTTGTTGCCGTGCCGCGTGTTGGGGCGGTCGAGGTACAGCTCCGTACCGCTGGCGATGAAGGCCACGCGCTCCGACGGGTTGTCGACCAGCGGCTGGCACTGATCGTTGTACGCGAGGCACCCGGTGGCGCCCGCGAGCACGGCGAAGAGGAGCGACCCGCGGATCATCAGAAGCTCACTTTCACCTGCCCGAAGACGTTGAAGCGCGCCCGGGGCACGCCGCCGGTGACGCGATCGGGCCGCGCCGCGTCGTCGGCGTACTCGGTGTTGAACACGTTCTGGCCGAGCACGATCAGCTCCACGTGGTTGAACAGCGGCTCGGTGCGCAGCTGCGCGGTGAACGTCGCGTTGCCCGGCAGCGTGTACCGGCGGATCAGCTCCAGCACCGAGCGGCTGTTGTTGCGGCGCTCGCTGGCGTAGCGCGCGACGAAGTCGAGGTTGAGCCACGGCCCGAGGGGGATGGACGTGCCCGCATTCACGCGGATCTGCGGCACCTCGGTGATCAACCGGCTCTGCGTGGGGGTCGACAGGTCCTCCGCGCGTACCCACGAGACGTTGAGCCAGAAGTTGAAGCGGGAGGTGAGCTCCAGCCGCGCCTCCCCTTCGAGCCCCAGCGCCTGCACGCCCTGCAGCCGGTTGGCGTACGGCGTGAGGTTGCCGGTGGTGTCGATGGCCACGATGGCGTTGGTGATGCGCTCGAAGAAGAAGTTCCCGCGGAGCCGCAGCTTGCCTTCACCGAGCGCCTGCACGTACTCGGTGCCGGCCTCGAGCGCGTCGAGGTACGCCGGCTCGAGCGACAGGTTGCCGACGAAGCGCCCGAGGTTGAAGTCGTCGCGCGGCACCGTCTGCGCGTACTCCTGCGGCGTCGGCGCGCGGAAGGAGCGCCCGTAGCTCGCGTGGAACGCCAGCGGCTTGATGGGCGTGACCGTCACGCCCACGCGCGGCCCGAAGCCCGGCGTGAAGCCTGTCGGGAGCTGCGCGAGATCGACCCGCAGCCCCGCCTGGATGGTGACGAGCTCGATGGGCGTCCACGTGTCGTAGAGGAACAGCCCCGCGCCGAAGCGATCGGCGGCAAGACCGCGACCACCGCTCCCGTTCTCGGTGACCAGCGTCACGCCGTCGGGGCGCACCAACTGGCCGACGTTCTCATTGGTGCCGCCCCGGAGGTTCGAGAGCAGCTCCGCGGAGAACACCGACTGATGCTCGACCTGCACGCCGGCGGTCAGCAGGTTGTGGAACGGCAACGCGAAGTCGCCGCGCGCGGTCAGCCCGAAGCTGCGCACGCCAACCTTCTCCTGTTGCAGCACGCCGTCGGCGAACTGGCTGGTGCCGATGGTCCACCCGTCGGGCGCGAGTTGGAACAGCCGGTCGGTCGACTGCTGGTTGAACCACCCGCGCACCGAGAGCTGCCCACCGCCGTCGAGCGCCTTGCGCCACCCGGCCTGCGCCTGCACCGTGAGCCACGTGAGGCGCGAGTCGTTGCCCACGACGTCGAAGAGCCCGATCAGCGCCGCGCGATCTTCGTAGAGCACACGCCCCGACGCGTCGATCGTCCCCGCGCTGTCGAGGTCGATTGACACGCCGAGCCCCGCGTTCACCAGCAGCCGCTGATCATTCGTCGACTTGGTGCGCGTGCTGGTGGCGCTGTCGAGCGCGTCCTTTGCGACGGGGAGCGGGTTGCCCTTCTGGTACGCCACGTCGGCGTCGGCGTGCAGCTTGACCGGGCCCAGCGCGACCGCGCCGTTCAGGTGGCCGTCGAAGTTGAGGTACAGCCCGCCGCTGGCCGACGCGCGGAAGCCGGGGTCGGTGCGCGTCACGAGGTTGATGAGGCCCACCACGTTGCCGAGCCCGACGTCGGCGGTCGCCGGCCCGCGGAAGACCTCGATGCGCTCCAGGTTGTCGACCGGCAGGTTGGCCAGCGCCTTCGCGTCGTAGAAGTTGTTGAGCGGTTGCCCATTGAGCGTGATGAGCACCTCGGGGTCGGCGCGAAGGCCGCGGAACGCGACGCGCCAATTCCCCTGCTCGTCTCGGCTCACGCTGACGCCGGGCACGAGATCGAGCGCGTCGTACACGTAGCGCGCGCCCAGCCGCTTGAGATCCAGGTTGGTGAGCACCGTGGGAGAGAGCGGCGAGACCCGCGACGACTCCGCCACGCGCTGCACGACGCCACTCGGAGCCTCCGCGCCGTACACCTCGAGCTCTTCCTCGAGCGCGCTCTTCGGCGACGGCTGGTCGGCGCGCGGCTTCGGCTCGGGCGTCGCGGGGCGCGGCTCGACCGGCTTGCTCTCGGGCTTCTTCTGCGGCTCCGGAGGCGGCGGCTCTTCAACGGGCTTCGGCTCCTCCGGCTTCTTGCGGGTGCGCTCGGGCTTCGGCGTCGTCGCGGCGCCGCGCACCATCACCTTCACCGGCTGCTTCGCGGTCGCGAAGATCGAATAGGTGATGCCCGACGCGGCGAAGCCCTCGACGTAGTACTCGACGGCCGGCGGCTGCACGAGCTCCCCGGGGAGTTCGCCACGGTACAGATCTCCGTATTGCAGCTGGAGCTCCACGTCTTCCCACGAGCCACCGGGGGGCCGCGCGTGCACCACGACGCGCCGCAGCTCGGCGCCGGAGACCTCGCCTTCGATCATCAGCGCCTGCCCCGCCGGTGCGTCGATGGGCGAGGTGTGAACGAAGACCGGCACCCGCGTCTGTGCACCTGCGATGAGAGCGATCAGCGGGACGACGGCGAGCACGCGCACGGGAGCGGCGATGCTCCATGCCCGCGCCGTCGGAGGCAAGGGCTGAAATTTTGCCGTCACCGCGCGCGCGTGGGACGTTGGCGAGGTTCATGCGCACGCCGTTGTCGCTGGAGCGCTCGCTCTTCAAGCATCAGGCCCGGCAGATCGCGCGTCGCGTGCAGACGGCGTCTCCGAGGTTCCGCGCGTACCAGCGGCGCTATGAGCTCGCGACGCGTCGCTACCGCAAGGTCATCGCGGTCGAGGAGGTCGACCGGCGCGTCATGCAGTCAGACGTGGTCTTCGTCGGCGACTACCACACGCTGCGCACCGCGCAGTCGGCGTACCTCGACCTCGCCACCCGCGCGATCTCGTCCGGGCGCCGCGTGGTGCTCGCCCTGGAGTTCGTGGAGGCGCGGCACCAGGCGACGCTCGACGCGGTGCTGCAGGGCCGAATCACGCAGCGCACGTTCCTCCACCGCATCGGCCATGCGCCGGGCGGCCAGTTCGATCTCTGGCGCGGGTTCTGGCCCATCCTCCAGTTCGCGAAGAAGCGCCGGCTCGACGTGGTGGCCATCGATCGCCGCGCGCCGGGCCCGCGCTCACTGCAGCTCCGTGACGAGGGCGCCGCGAAGGTCATCGCCCGCACCGCGCGCGCCGCCGATCGCCCGCTGGTGCTGGTGTTGATGGGCCAGTACCACGTGGCGCCCGCCCACCTGCCGCAGCACGTGAAGCGCGAGCTCAAGGGCGCGCCGCGCGAGCTCCTGGTCGTCTACCAGAACGCCGAGGGCATCTATTGGCGCCTCGCCGCGAAGAAGCTCATCGGCCGCGCGCGCGCCGTCGAGGTGAGCGCCGCCGAGCTGTGCCTGGTGAACAGCTCGCCGGTGATCTGCCAGCGCACCTTCCTCGACTACGTCGACGCGGAGGGTGGCGACGCCGTGCCCGCCGAGGAGCCACCGGAGACGCACCTGCAGCCGCTCGCCCAGCGGGTGCGTGCGCTCGCGCGCGGCGCCTGATCGCGGGTCGCGGAACGTTCAGTCACGGTGCAGCCCGGGCCCCGAAATTCCTCGCGGCGCACCGGGGGGAATCACGTATGGTCGCCGCGCTGTTTCCCCCGCTCAGACCTGCACCGTGAACGCCTCTGCCGAAGCATCGTTGACCAAGCCCCTCGACGACGTGTCGTTGCGCGCGGAGTTCGGCCCGGTGGGGCGCACCCTCGCCCGCGACTACTTCGAAGCGGTGCGCTTCCCCGAGGAGGAGCTGGCGACGCTGCGCGGCCTCTCCGAGAAGGGCTTCGTGGTGCACGTGCAGCGCACCACGGCGTGGGTGAACTACCTGTACCTCGACTGGGCGCTGGTGCGCCGGGGGCTCGCGCCGATCCGCGCGGTCGTCAACCTGCGCCGCTGGTTCACGCGGCCGTTCACGCTGGCGAAGCTCTCGGGCGACCATGAGCAGCGCTTCACGTGGGCGAAACAGAACGGCGGCGCGGGGCTCATCTTCATGCGCGAGAGCGGCTTCAACACCGCGCGCGGCGTCGAGAGCCGTGAAGACCCCTTCCCCGCGTTGATCGAGCTGGCCCGCAAGAGCGACAAGCCGATCTACCTCGTGCCCGAGCTGCTGGTCTGGGAGCGCTGGCAGCAGAAGGTCGCGCCCAGCGTGTTCGATCGCATCTTCGGTTCGCCGGAGGCGCCCGGGTTCCTCCACTCGCTGTGGGCGTTCATGCGCAACTACAAGCGCGCGCAGCTGCGCCTCGGCCCGCCGATCAACCTCTGCGAGGTGCTGGCCAACGAAGCCGGCAAGCCGACCGACGTGATCGCCCGCAAGGTGCGCGGCGCCCTGCACCACCACCTCGCGAAGGAGACGCGCGCCGTCTTCGGCCCGCCCATCAAGAGCCGCGATCGCTTCATCGACGAGGCGATGCGCGACCGGGTCTTCCAGCAGACCGCCAGCGAGGTCTCCGCGGAGCAGAAGCGCCCGATGGACTCGGTGCTGCGCACCGCGCGCCGCAACTTCGACACCATCGCCGCCAACTTCAGCCCCACCACGACGGAGATGGCGGCCAAGGCGTTGGACCTGATCTTCAACCGCATCTACGACGGCATCGAGGTCGACGAGGCCGGGCTGATGCGCGCGATGAAGGCCGCGACGCACGCGCCCATCGTCTTCACCCCGAGCCACAAGAGCCACCTCGACTACCTGGTGATGAGCTACGTGCTGTGGCGCCGGGGCTTCAACGCGCCGCTGGTGGCCGCGGGCGCGAACCTCTCGTTCTTCCCGCTGGGCCCGTTCCTCCGGCGGTGCGGCGCGTTCTTCCTGCGGCGCAGCTTCAAGGGCGACACCCTCTACACGGCGTCGTTCAAGGCGTACCTCAAGAAGCTGGTGCACGACGGCGTGCACCACGAGTTCTTCCCTGAAGGCGGCCGCTCCCGCACCGGCAAGCTGCTGCAGCCGAAGCTGGGCCTCTTCACCTGGTACACCGAGGCGATCCTCGAAGGGGCGCGCAATGACCTGCTCTTCGTGCCCATCGCCATCGACTACGAGAAGGTGGTCGAGGGCGCGGAGTACAAGAAGGAGCTCCAGGGCGGCGAGAAGAAGGCCGAAGACGTGAAGGCGCTGCTGTCGGCGCCCGCGGTGCTGGCGGAGAACTACGGGCGCATCCACCTCACGTTCGACGAGCCGGTGTCGCTGGCGAAGCTGATGGCCGAGCGTGGCCTCGACCCGCTCCACGTCTCCGAAGATCAGAAGCGCTCGCTGGTGCGCTCGCTGGGCCACCGCGTGATGTACGGCATCAGCCGCGTCTCGACGGTCACGCCGCACGCGCTGCTGGCCTCGGCGCTGTTGGCCCACCGCCGCCGGGGGATCTCCGAGCGAGACCTCACCGATCGCATCGTCTTCCTCCGGAGCATGGTGACCGAGCTGGGCTCTCCGCTCTCGCGCCAGCTCAAAGACGCGCCGTCGTCGCCGGTGGTGCTCGGGCCGATCCGCGACGCGATGAAGATGTTCGCGCAGGGCGAGATGGTGAGCAGCGCGGAGGCCGGCGGCGAGGTGATCTTCCAGGTCTCCGACGACCACCGCCCGGAATTGAGCTTCTACAAGAACACGCTGCTCAACCTGATCGCCGGCCGCGCCATCGTCTGCGCGTCGCTGCTGGCCGACGAGAAGGCCGCCTCGCACGACGCGATCCGCGAGCGGGCGCTGTTCCTCTCGCGGCTCTTCAAGCTCGAGTTCCTCTACCCGGTGGGCAAGGCCTTCGAGGAGATCTTCGACGAGACCGTCGCGCACCTCACCCGCTGCGGCCTGGTGCACCCTGAAGGCGAGGCGATCGTCATCTCGCCCGAGGCGCACGCGCGGCCGATGGTGGCGTTCCTCGCCGACCTGCTGCGCGACCTCCTCGAGTCGTACTCGCTGACCACCCGGCAGGCGCAGGCGCTCGACGCGACCGGCGTCGACAAGAAGGAGTTCCTCCAGCGCGCCCTGGAGGCTGGCCGGGCGGAGTTCCTCGCGGGTACGCTGACGGCCAGCGAGGCCCTCTCGAAGACCACGCTGGAGAACGCCGTGCAGTTCCTGGTCGATCAGAAGTACGTGAACGACAAAGACAAGAAGCTGACGCCGGGCAGCGCCAGCCTCATCGATCTCGCCCAGCAGATCCGCCGTTTCGTTCCGGAGACATGACTTGAAGCGCTCGCTCCTCTTTCTCTTGTTGTTGGCTCTCCCCGCCCCCGCGCAGGACTTCGAGCTCGACATCTCCGAAGACGCCGACGAGCCCAGGACCACCGAGGAGCTCAAGCCGACGCTGGCGATCATCTCGGTGCGCGCCGCCGACAAGGACGACACCAGCGGCCCGCGCGCCCGGCAGCTGCTGGCGGAGTTCATGAAGCAGCTGAACAACGACGGCCGCTTCGCCAGCATCGTCGCGCCCGACGCCGCCAAGATCCAACTGGGCGGCGAGTACGCGAAGTTCGACGCCTGCACCGACTACGCGTGCTTCGAAGAGGCCGCGAAGCAGCTCAAGGTGCACCGCGTGGTGCGCCTCACCGTCGAGAAGCGCGGCCCGGGCTCGCAGGTCGAGATGTTCGGCTACGACCCGGGGTTCGCCGAGATCCTCCACGTGGGCCAGGACTCTGGCGAGAAGGCGGAAAAGACGTTCTTCGGCGTCGCCGGCAAGAGCCAGGCGAAGAAAGACCAGGAGTTCCTCAAGAAGATGGTGCCGTTCCTCAAGCAGGTGCAGCGCCGCCTGGCGACCGCGAACGGCAACATCCACGTCGACAACGCCGACCCGGGCGCGCTGGTGTCGATCGACAACGCGCAGGTCGGCGCGGGCTCGCTCGACTTCATCGCGCCGCGCGGGGTGCACACCGTGAAGGTGACGTCGGCCGGGTACAAGCCCTTCGAGCAGAGCGTCACCGTCGAGCCCAACAAGGGCGTGAACGTGAAGGTGACGCTGGAGGCCATCCCGCTCGACCCGGGGACGCAGCCGAAGGTGGTGGAGGCCGCCAACCCCAAGACGGGCGGCGTGGTGGGCGGCACGGTGATGGCGGTGGCCGGCGCGGCGGCGGTGGTGACGGGCATCATCCTCGTGGTGCAGGCCCAGGCGGTCGCCCGGCAGCTCAACGGCGCTACGCCGGGCACGCCGGTGACCGTGTCGCGGGCCGACGCGAAGGCCGCGCCCGGGAAGAACATCGCCGGTGACGTGCTGATGGGCGTCGGCGGCGCGGCGATGGCCGGCGGCATCACGTGGGTGGCGGTCACCCTCGCGCCCGAGCCTCCGAAGGCGACCAACAAGGTGATCGAGCCCACCGAGAGCACCACCGGCGCGATGATCTACTTCGGCGGCTCGTTCTGAACGCTCGCCGGTGACTGGGCGGGGCCTTCGAGCTTCGCCAGGTACTCCGCGTATTCCGCCTTCTGCTTCACCGCGATGGCGTCGGCTTCGGCCTGCGCCGCAGCGGCCGCGCGGCGCCCCGAGGAGACCGCCAACAGCGTCACCGCCATGCCCAGCAGCAGCGTGACTCCGCGCGCGAGCAGCTCGCCGGGGTTCTCGAGGAGCGGGTCGAGGCCGTTGATCGCCGAGAACAGCAACAGCGCGAAGAGCTCCCCGGAGAGCGCCGCGGTCGCCGCGAACCGCAGCGAGCGCAGCTCCGTGAAGCGCCCCGCCACCCAGCCGAACATCGGCAACACCACGAAGAGCCACAGCCGCTGCATCACCCAGCCGTAGACGAAGGCCACGGCCTCGGAGTCGATGAGGCCCACGCGCTCCGAGATGCGCCCCATCGCGCCCGACGCGAAGATGCTGCCCAGCACGTAGGCCGCGACGCCGAGGCCGATCTGCATCACCGTGTGGCGGGCGGCGCCTTCGACGCGCGAGAAGGACGAGGGCTGCTTCGCTTCAGTCGTCATCGCCACCATCTTCGCGAGGTCCCTCGCCGTAGAAAACCTCTTCGAGACACAGCCCCTGCGGCGGCGCGGTCTGCCCGGCCTTCGTGCGATCGCGCGACTCCAGCACCTCGCGCACCCATGCCACCGGGCGGCGCCCCCGGCCGACCTCCATCAAGGTGCCGACCAGGTTGCGCACCATGTGCTTCAAGAACGCGGTGCCCTCGACGACGAACTGCACCTCGTCGCCAGGCGCGCCCAGCACCTCGAGCTTCTTGATCTCCCGCACCGAGGTCGCGGCCTGACAGTCGGCGGCGCGGAACGCGGAGAAGTCATGGCGGCCCACCAGCACCTTGGCGGCCTCCACCATGTCGGCGACGTTCAGCGGCGCGTAGATCTCCCAGTGCGTGAAGCGGCGCATCGGCGAGCGGCTGCGGCGGTTGGAGACGCGGTAGCGGTAGCGCTTGCCCTTCGCCCAGCGGCGCGGGTCGAAGTCGGGGCGCACCTCTTCGGCGCGGATCACCGCGATGTCTTCGGGCAGCAGCCCGTTGAGGCCGATCCAATACGCGCGGGTGGGCAGCTGCTTCGGCGAATCAAACGCCACCACCATGCCCGTCGCGTGGACGCCAGAGTCGGTGCGACCGGCAGAGAAGACGTTCACCGGCTCGCCCAGCAGCTTCTCCAGCGCCAGCTGCACGCGGCCCTGCACCGAGGGGCCGTTGTGCTGGATCTGCCAGCCGACGTAGTTCGTCCCGTCGTACTCGAGCAGCAGGCGCACACGGGGCATCGCGACGCGAATATCCCACATGGAACCCGAATGCGGAGTGCGTTGTCGTAGCGACGCCATGCCCCTGGAAGTGTTTGTCGCGATCGCCAGCAGTGGTGTCTCCTTCATCGCGTCGATGTTCTGGCTGGTGCACCCGCCGAGGGTGCGCAGCGACGACGAGGGCCCGGAGCGGACGTTCTGCCTCCCGCCGGTCCGCAGCAGCGCGCGCCCCCCTCCGCTGCCCACGCTACCGGCGTGTTCGGTGAGCCTCTCAGCTACCGAGACGCTCACCCTGCGCGCCAGCGGCGACGAGTGGGAGCTGACGCTCGACTCCGCCCCGCTGGCCGACGTGCCCGCGATGCGCGCCGATGGCACGGGCATGGTGAACGACCTGCGCTGGAGTCAGCGCGCCGGGCTCCCCCGCGCGATTCGCCGTGTGTGGAAGCAGAAGCCCGCGCGCGCTTGAGCTGTGTTTCTGGGTGCGCTCGCCTTGGCGGAATCCTCCGCTGCGCTTCGGAATTCCGCTCGTTCGCTGCACCAGCGCAGCGAACCGGCTCTCGCTCCTAGCGGTACTTGAGGAACTGCGCGACGACGTCACGGAGCAGCGAGTTGACGCTGACGCCGCTCTTGCGGGCGATGGCGTTGAGGTGATCGACGTCTGACGCGCCGAGCGTCAGGCTGATCGCCTTGTCGGGCCCGCTGCTGCGGCGCGCGGGAGCCGGCGCGGCGTCGACGTCTTCCTCTTCTTCGAGCGCGTCGATCGACTCGACCACCGAGACCACTTCCTCGGCCTCTTCGATGATCTCCTCGGGGCTCCCGCGGTCATTCGCGCGGAACTGCGCGAGCCGATCTTTCTCGTCCTCGAGCTCGTCGTTGAAGAGCTGCTTGAGGAAGTTCGAGAGGTGGATGTTCGACGGCGTGAACTCGTACTGACTCAGGAACTGGTCCAGGTCGTACTGCATCTCCCACGCGGTCTGGTACCGCTTGTCGCGGTCCTTCTCGAGCGCCTTCATCAGGATCGCTTCGACGCCCTCGGGGATGTCGGCCTTGAAGTACGAGGGCGCGTAGATCTTCCCCTCGGTGATCGACTTGAGGATGGCGACCTCGCTGTCGCCGGTGAAGAGCTTGAAGCCGGTGAGCCACTCGTAGAGCACCGTGCCCAGCGAGAAGATGTCGGAGCGGTTGTCCAACGACTTGCCCATGCACTGCTCGGGCGACATGTACGAGAGCTTGCCTTTGATCTCTCCGGCGCGCGTCTGCTCGATCTGGTTCGCGGCCTTGGCGATGCCGAAGTCGAGCACCTTCACCGTGCCGTCGAACGACACGAAGATGTTCTCCGGCGTCACGTCGCGGTGAACGATGTTCAGCGCGTTGCCGTAGAGGTCGGTGCGCGCGTGCGCGTAGTAGAGCCCCTCGCACACCGACGACGCGATCTTCAGCGCGTACACCATGGGGAAGGGAATCCCCAGCGCGTCGGCCTTCGGGATGATGCGACGCATGTCGCGCCCGAAGATGTATTCCATCGCGATGAAGTACGACTCGCCGATTTTGCCGAGGTCGTAGATCTGCACGATGTTGGGGTGGTTCAGCTGCGCCGCCAGCTTCGCTTCGTTCAAGAACATCTTCACGAAGTTGGGCTGTTTGCTGAGATGCGGGCGGATGCGCTTGATGACGATGGTCTTCTCGAAGCCCTCGAGACCGGCCTGACGCGCGAGAAAGATCTCCGCCATGCCACCGACGGCGATGCGATCGATCAGCGTGTACTTGCCGAACCGGATGGGCTTCTTCGCTTCAGATTGAGCCATCGAAGGCGCGCACCATAGCGCTGCTCGGGCCGAGGCGCTGCCAAACTGGCGTAGGCCGCGACGTCACGCGCGCGGCTAGCTGCAGTGATCGAAGGTCTCGCCGGGACGCCTGCTGCACTCTTTGCATTCCAGCTCCCTGTACCGGCCATCCCAGCAGACCAGCATGCTCGTCGGCGTCACGCAGAACGGCTGACCGCCGGTGCACGCGCCGCCAGCGCGCTGGGTGCAAAGGACGGGCGCAAAATCGTCGCATCGCGCGCACGACCTCGCGATCCACTTCGCATCAATTCCGCAAATCCCCAGTGCCGTGGAGTTGATGCACGTCGGGTGGTCCTTCGACTGGTCGCAGTCGGCGCCCACCGTCGGCGGTTCGCGCAATCCACACCCAGACACCAAGATCAGGAAGACGACGCCGCCACAGATTCGCGAAGACATGTGCTGGCAACGACGGTGCTCCGCGCGCGTGACGGAGTCAACACCGCCACCACGTCTCCTTGACGTCGTCAGGGACTACGGCGCCTTCACCTGCCGCGCGCACTCGGTCTGATCGAGGTACAGGACATGCCCCGAGATGCGCAGCGTTCGCTCCGTCACCTCGAGCGGCTCGGTGATCGCCGAGGTACCGGAAACACCCAGCCCACCGTCGGTGCTCCAGCGCGTCGAGCCCTGCAGCCGCGCGTGCGCCTGTGAGAACTCGAAGATGCCTTCCATGCTCCAGTCGCGGCCCTCGACGAAAGCGCCGTGGTTGCGGCGCGGCTTCACGCTGACGACCTCACACGTCGTCTCACGAAGTTCCCAGACGGAGCCGCCGCGAGCGAACCGTTGCGACCACCCAGCGAAGGGCTCAGCGGCAAGCAGGAGCAACAGCAGATGCATGGAGCCGCAGACAATCCGGCACGGACACTGGTTTCGACAGCTACCCGATCAGCGCGGCCGAGAGCAGCCAGCCCTCGGCGACCCCCACGGCAATTCCGGCCAATGTCCCCAGCACAGGGATCCATGTCCGCCAGCCCTGTCGCGCGACCCGATGGGCCTCCTCCATGACCTCTTCCGAGGCTTCAACGCCACCGTGACTCAAGTTGTCGAGGAGCGCACCCCGCGTCCAGAACAGCCCACCCGAGCCCCCACCAGCCGAACAACATCGTCACCACCGTGGGCAAGATCGCGCGCAGCCTCGCGTGCCGCGCGCACACCACGCGAAAGCCGGTGTGCGTCATCACCGAGATGACCACCGCGGAGACGACAATTCGCGGTGCGTACACACCGGTCGCTGAAGCGCCGCAAAACTCGCAGCGCGACGTGTCGACCCCCTGGCGCGCGACGTAGCCGATGAGCGAGGGCTCGCCGCCCAACCGCGCGCGCAGCACGCGCCTCCTCACGAGCGAGACGACCAGCACGATCGTTGGAACCACCAACACCACGCCGCCTTCGGTCTTGATGACCGCCCACGCCGACACCGCGAGCAACGCGCCCCAGGCTGCGACCATCACGTCATACGCGCGTCGGCTGACGAGCGCGCCGACGGCGCTGGACACCAACAGCGTCGAAGCGCCGACCAACACCCACCACAAGGCCTTGGCATCAGTTGGCGTCAACAGCGCCCACACGAGCAGCACACAGCCCAACGTGAAGCTCACGGAGACGAGCCCGTGCAGCTCCAGATCAAGCCGCTCGCTGTCGCGCATGTGCGGCTGACCCGACCACCGCTTGCACCACGGGCAAATGCGCCAGCGCACCGCGATCGGCCGGTCGCAGCGCTGACAACGAGCCATCGACATCCCGGCCTCCTCTCCCTGACCGCGGTGCTCAGCGAGTTCGCGGCCTCAGACGTAGTCTTCGACCGGCGGGCACGAGCAGATCAGCTTGCGATCGCCCTGCACGCCATTCACGCGGCCCACCGCCGGCCAGAACTTGTGCTTCTTCACCCACGCCAGCGGGAACGCGGCGCGCGAGCGCGAGTACGGGCGCGTCCACTCGTCGGCGGTGACGACCTCCGCGGTGTGCGGCGCGTGCTTGAGCGGGTTGTTGTCGCGCGGCAGCTTGCCGGCCTCGATCTCGTCGATCTCCGCCTTGATGGAGAGCATCGCGTCGATGAACCGATCGAGCTCCGCACGCGACTCCGACTCGGTGGGCTCCACCATCATCGTGCTGACGACGGGGAACGACACGGTCGGCGCGTGGAAGCCGTAGTCCATCAACCGCTTGGCGACGTCTTCGACCTCGACGCCGCTGGTGCTCTTCAGCTTGCGCATGTCGAGGATGCACTCGTGCGCCACGCGCTGGTGCGCGCCGCGGTACAGCACGGGGAAGGCCTTCTCGAGCTTCTCCGCGACGTAGTTCGCGTTGAGGATCGCCAGCCGCGTGGCCTGCGCCAGCCCATCGGCGCCCATCAGGCGGATGTAGACCCACGAGATGAGCAGGATGCTCGCGCTGCCCCACGGCGCCGCCGACACCGGCCCGGAGCCCTGCGCGCCGCCCACCTGCTGCAGCGGGTGCGTGGGCAAGAACGGCACGAGGTGCTTCGCGACGCAGATGGGGCCCATGCCGGGGCCGCCACCGCCGTGCGGGATGCAGAACGTCTTGTGGAGGTTGAGGTGGCAGACGTCGGGGCCGAAGTCGCCCGGGCGGCAGAGCCCGACCTGCGCGTTCATGTTCGCGCCGTCCATGTAGACCTGCCCGCCGGCCGCGTGCACCAGCTCGCACATCTCGGAGATCGACTCCTCGAACACGCCGTGCGTCGAGGGGTAGGTGATCATGAACGCGGCGATGGTGTCCTTGTGCGCGGCGATCTTCTCCTTGAGATCGGCCACGTCGACGTTGCCGCTCACGTCGGTCTTGACCACCACCACGTCGTAGCCGGCCATCACCGCGCTCGCCGGGTTGGTGCCGTGCGCGGAGGCGGGGATGAGGCACACCTTGCGATGCCCCTGCCCGCGCGCCTCGTGGAACTGGCGGATCACGAGGAGCCCCGCGTACTCACCCTGGCTGCCGGCGTTGGGCTGCAGCGAGCAGCCCGCGAAGCCGGTGATCTCCGAGAGGTAGCCTTCCAGCTGCGTGAAGATCTCCGCGTAGCCCTTCCACTGCGACTTCGGCGCGAACGGGTGCAGCGCGTTGAACTCCGGCCAGGTGATGGGCTCCATCTCGGCCGTGGCGTTGAGCTTCATGGTGCAGCTGCCCAACGCGATCATCGAGTGGCACAGCGACAGGTCCTTTGCCTCGAGCGAGCGGATGTACCGCAGCATCTCGTGCTCGGTGTGGAAGCTGTTGAACGTGGGGTGCGTGAGGTACGCGCTGGTGCGGCGCAGCGCCTCGGGGATGTTCGAGTTCTGCACCGTCGCCGCGAGCGACTCCGCGTTCTGCGCGCCACCGAAGAGCGAGAGCAGCTCCTCCACGTTCTGCGCCGACGTCGTCTCGTCGAACGACACGCTGAGGCTGGTGTCGCTCAACTTGCGGAGGTTGAGACCCTTCTTCTCGGCCGCGTCGATGATCGCGTTCGCGTTCGCCACCGTCAGCGCGACCGTGTCGAAGAACGCTTCGTGCGTCACCTTCACGCCCGACTTCTTCAAGCCCGCAGCGAAGGTGCGCGCGAGGTGATTCACGCGGGCGGCGATCTGCTTGAGGCCGTTGGGCCCGTGGTAGACGGCGTACATCCCCGCCATCACCGCGAGCAGCACCTGCGCAGTGCAGATGTTCGAGGTCGCCTTCTCACGACGGATGTGTTGCTCGCGCGTCTGCAGCGCCATGCGCAGCGCGGAGTGCCCGTTGGCGTCGACGCTCATGCCGATGATGCGGCCCGGCATGGTGCGCGCGAGCTCCGCCTTCGTCGACAGGTAGCCCGCGTGCGGGCCGCCGAAGCCCAGCGGCACGCCGAAGCGCTGCGCGGAGCCGACCGCGATGTCAGCGCCGAGTTCGCCGGGTGACTTGAGCATCGTCAGCGCGAGCAGATCAGCCGCGAGGATCACCGCCGCCCCGTTCGCGTGCGCCTTGGTGATGAACGCCGTGTAGTCGTGCACCGCGCCGTCGGTCGCCGGGTACTGCAGCACCACACCGAACACCTTCTTCGAGAAATCGAAGGTGGCGTGATCGCCGACGATCACCTCCCAGCCGAGCGGCTTCGCGCGCGTGCGCACGACCTCGATGGTCTGCGGGTGGCAATCCTTCGAGACGAAGAACGCGTTGACGCTGTCGTCTTTCGAGAGCGCGTTCGCCATGTGCATCGCCTCGGCGGCCGCGGTGGCCTCGTCGAGCAGCGAGGCGTTCGACACCGGCAGTCCGGTGAGATCGCTGATGACCGTCTGGAAGTTGAGGAGCGCCTCGAGGCGGCCCTGCGCGATCTCCGCCTGGTACGGCGTGTACGCCGTGTACCAACCCGGGTTCAGCAGGATGTTGCGGAGGATCACGCCGGGCGTCGTGGTGTCGTAGTAGCCGGCGCCGATGAACGACTTCGCGACGACGTTCTGCGACGCGAGGGTCTTCAGCTCCTCGAGCACCTCACGCTCACCCTTCGCCGCGGGGAGGCTCAGCGGCTTCTTCACGCGGATCGCGCGCGGCACTGTCTGATCGATCAGCGCGTCGAGCGACGGCGCGTTGATGGTCTTGAGCATCTCCTCGATATCGCGGGAGGAGGGACCGACATGACGGCGGAGGAAGGTGTCGACGAACTCGAGCATGGCGGGCGGCTTCTACGTTTCCGCCCCACGATCCGCCACAAGCGCGCAGGAGCCCTTCAGGCAGGCTGATAGCGCCGCCAAGCGCGGCTCACTCGCCCGACCACGAGCGGAGCTTGAGCAGCGCCATCAGCGTCACCAACACCCCGAAGAGCGCGAAATAGCCGAGGGCCTGACCGCGCTTCTTGCGTCGCCACGACTCGATGCCGAGCGCCAGCAAGACCGACCCGGCGATCATCGTGCCGAGCCACTCCCACAGCGAGACGCCGACGCGATGGTCGTACCAGGGCCCGCGGAGGTGCGACGCGCCCGGCTTCAACGCCGCGCCGAGGCCGGCCTTGTCGAGCGTCACGATGCGCCGGTACTGGCTGAAGGCGACCACCGCGATGCCCAGCGCCAGCGCGGTCGCGACCAGCTTCCGGCGCGGCGACCACTCCTGCCATTTGTCGTAGCCGCTGAAGAGCGGGATCACGACCAGCAGCACCACCAGCAACACCTGCGCGAGCAGGAGGATCAGATCCATCGCTGCGCCTCGGCGACGGTGACGAAGCGCGCGCCCTTCTCCTTCTTGAACCAGGTGTACTGGCGCTTCGCGAAGTGACGCGTGGCCTGCGCGGTGTCGGCGATCGCCTGCGCGACGCTCAACTCTCCATCGATGACCTGCAGCGCCTGCGAATAGCCCACCGCACGCATCGGAGCCGTCGCGCGAAAGCCGCGCTCAACCAGCCCACGCGTTTCCTCGATGAGCCCGGCGTCGAACATCCGCTGCGTGCGCGCGTTGATGGCCGCGTACACGTCATCGCGCGACGGGTTCAGCACCAGCAGGTCGTACTCGTAGCGATCGGGCGCGAACGAGTGCTCTTCGCGGTGCTGGCTCGCCGGCTTCCCGGTGAGCGCGTGGATCTCCAGCGCGCGGATGATCCGCACCCGATCGGGTACCGGGAGCTTCTCGGCCGTGACCGGATCGACCGCCTTCAACTTCGCGTGCAGCGCTTCGCTCTCGAGCTTCTCGAGGTCGGCGCGCAGCGCTTCATCACGCGACGGCGCCTCGACCGCGCCATGGAGCAACACGCGCAGGTACAGCCCGGTGCCGCCGCAGACGATGACGTTCTTCCCGCGCGCGCGGAGATCCACGATCGCCGCGTCAGCGAGATCGGCGAAGCGTTTCGCCGAGAAGTCTTCGGTGGGCTCGACGACGTCCACGAGATGGTGCGGCACGGCCGCGAGCTCTTCTCGCGATGGCTTCGCCATGCCGATGTTGAAGTGCCGGTAGACCTGCTGCGAGTCAGCGCTGATGATCTCCGCGTTGGTGCGCTGTGCGAGCTCCACCGCGAGCGCCGTCTTCCCCGACGCGGTGGGACCGGCGATGACGAGCAGCTTCGTCACTTCTTCTTGGGCGGCTTGGCGCCCTTCGCGGCCTTCTTGCCCCTGGGCGCGGGT
>CAMLFP010000080.1 GCA_946479335.1 uncultured Archangium sp. | reverse complement strand
TTCACCGTCACCGTCGATCAATCGACCTGGTTCGTCGCGCTCGTGCGCGGCACCGGAGCTTCAGCGCCCATCGACACGCTCACCGGCGCGAAGGTGTTCGCCGTCACCGACGCGCTCACCGTCACGGCGCACTGACAGCGCGAGGAAACAGGAACGGGCTGAACTCCGTCGCGACGGAGTCCGGGGACGAGGGCGATCGACCGCTTCACCGCCAACACGCGGCCACTGCACTTCCGCTATGAAGCCGGGCGTGAACCGCGCCCTCCTCGCCGCCCTCGCCTTCACCGGCTGCGTGACCACCTCCTCCGCGAAGCTGACGCCCCGGGAGCAGGCGCTGATCGACCTGCAGAAAGGCGACGGCCAGGCCGCGCTCCCGGTGTTGACGAAGCTGGCGCGCCAGGCGCCGGGCGATCTCGATCTCGCGCGCCTCGTCGCCGAAGCGCACGTGAAGGCCGGCGACACGCAGGAATTCCTCCAGGCGCTCGAGAAGCAGGACACCGCCATCTCGCACTACCAGCAGGGCCTGGTGCGCTTCTCGCGGACCGCCGAGGCGTCCAGCACCGCGCTCTCGCACTTCCGCCGCGCGATGGAGCTCGACCCCTCGCAGCCCGAGTACCAGTACCGGCTCGGGCTCGGCCTCCTCGAATCGGAGCAGTTCGCCGACGCGCGCAAGGAGCTCGAGGCCGCCGTGGCCGCCGCCCCCGAGCGCACCGGCTGGTACCTCCCGCTGGCAAAGGCCCGCTTCCGCACCGGCGACACCCGCGGCGCCATCGAGGGCGTGCGCACCTGCATCACCGGCAACCCCACGCCCAACGAGGTGAAGCTGGCCCGCGCGCTGATGGAGCAGATCGCCGACCCCTTCTCCCACTTCCCCCGCGCGGCGCGCCCGCGGCTGGAGCAGGCCATTCAGTGGCTCGACGTCGCCGACGTGCCCCAGCAGGCGATCATCGAACTGGAGGAGCTGCTGCTGGACTTCCCCGACGAGGCCATCGTGCACGCGCTCCTCGGGCTCGCGTACGGCCGCATCGACGACGCCGGCCGCGCCATCGACGAGCTCAAGCGCGCGGTCGAGCTCGCGCCTGACGACGGCAAGAACCACCTGTACCTCGCGCAGCTCTATGAGGGTCACCAACGGGGGAAGATCGCCGAGGAGCACTACCTCAAGGCCCTCGAGAAGAACCCGGTGCTCGACGAGGCCTGGCTCAAGCTGGGCGACCTCGCCATGGAGCGGCAGGACCTCGTCACCGCCCGGCAAGACTTCGCCGTCGCCGCCCACCTGGCTCCCGAGAACGGCGAGGCCCGCGCGCGGCTCGCCGCCATCTACCAGCAAGACGGGAACTGGCCCGCCGCCGCCCGCGAGCTCCAGGCGATGCTCGATCGCGACCCCGAGAACCTCGAGTTCAGCCTCCGGCTCGGCGTGCTGCACCTCGATCACTTCCTGAAGGCGAAGGGCCCCGACGAGCGCGACGCCGCCGCCACCCAGGCCCGCAAGTACCTCTCGAAGGTGCTGGAGGCGCAGCCCGACAACGCCCTCGCGTCGCGCGCCCTCGAACGCCTCAACGTCAAGTAAGCTCGCGCCCGTGAACGACCCGAACCAGCCCCCCGACGGCGCCCCGCAGGAGCCCGAGCTCGAACTCGACCTCCCGCCCCCGCCGCGCGCGTCGACGCCGTCGCCCCGGCCCTCGATGTCGAACCCCGGGCTGGCCGCGGTCCGCTCCGCCGCGCGCGTGCAGCCGCTGGCCGCCGCCCCCAGGAAGGCCACCGGCGCGCGCCTCAAGGAGAACGCGTCTGACACGGTGCTCAACGCCTTCTCGATCTTGAGCGAGGTGATCGACGACTTCAAAAGCAGCGATCGCTTCTTCAAGTACAAGGCGCTGGTGCTGACGATCTGGCTGCTCCTGTCGGTCGGCGCGTTCGGCGTGGCCTGCCCCGGCGGCGGCTCGAGCAACGATCTCGACGCGGCGCTGGTGCTGGCCGGCGAGGCCAACGCGCCCGTCTACATGGTGAAGAACGACAGCTCCGACGCCTGGGAAGACGTGGAGATCATCGTCAACGGCAAGTACCGCGCGACGCAGTCACGCGTGGAGGCCTCGGGCAACGTCACCCTCTCGCCCGCGGTCCTGTGGGACGAGGCCGGCAAGCGCGCTCCCTCGTCGCTCACCATCAGCGACATCTCGGTGAAGGCCCGCGCCCCCGAGGCCGAGGTGCTGCTGCTGCGCGGCGGCGCCCCGGTGCAGTAGCGGCCAGCCGCGCGAGGTTCGTCACAGAAACAAAAACGCCCTCCCCGCGGTGCGGAGAGAGCGCCTTGTCGAAGCGACTGAAGCGAAGCGGCTTACGCCTTCTTCTCTTCGGCCTTCTCGCCTTCCGGAGCGGCCTTCGCCTCGGGGCGATCGACCAGCTCGAGGATGGCGATGTCGGCCGCGTCACCCTTGCGGAAGCCGCCGCGCATCAGGCGCGTGTAGCCGCCCTTGCGGGTGGCGTAGCGGTCCTTCAGCTCGCCGAAGATCTTCTGCAGCAGCACGCGGTTCTTCACGACCTTGCCCGCGAGGCGCACGTTGTTGAGGCCACCCTTCTTGCCCAGCGTGATGACCTTCTCGGCCAGCTTGCGGGCTTCCTTCGCCTTGGGGACCGTGGTGGTGATGCGCTCGTGCTCGATGAGCGAGGTCACCATGTTGTTGAGCATCGCCAGGCGGTGCGCGGTGGACTTCTGGAGCTTGCGGTTACCAACTTTGTGTTCCATTGCTTTTTCCTCAGCCGGGCCGTGTCAGGTACCCGATGGTTCGCGGCGAATACGGCCGCTGTTGAAAACCCTCCGGCGCGACATGCACCGGAGGGGCCCTTCATCAGTTCACACTCAGACGCGCGGAGCCGCCGACGCGACCGGCGCGCCGCCCGTCTTCGGGGGCCAGTTCTCGAGCTTCATGCCGAGCGAGAGGCCCATCTCCGCGAGGATCTCCTTGATCTCCTTCAGCGACTTGCGGCCGAAGTTCTTGGTCTTGAGCATCTCGGCCTCGGTCTTCTGGACCAGGTCGCCGATGGTGCGGATGTTCGCCTGCTGCAGGCAGTTCGCCGAACGCACCGAGAGCTCCAGCTCGTCGACCGAGCGGAAGAGGTTCTCGTTCATCTTGGCTTCGGTCTGCGGCGCCTCGGAGACCGTGGGCTCCTCGGTCTCTTCGAAGTTCACGAACACCGTGAGCTGCTCCTTGAGGATCTTCGCGGCGTAGGCCACGGCGTCCTGCGGGGTGACGGAGCCGTCGGTCCACACCTCGAGCGAGAGCTTGTCGTAGTCGGTCTGCTGGCCGACGCGCGCGTTGGTGACGAGGTAGTTCACCTTCGAGACCGGCGAGTAGAGCGAGTCGACGGCGATCGAGCCGATGGGCGCGCCCGGCACCTTGTTGTTGGTCGCCGGCACGTAGCCACGGCCGCGGCGGCAGGTGATCTCCATGCGCAGCTTGCCACCCTCGGCGATCGTCGCGATGTGGTGGCCCGGGTTCAGCACCTCGACCTGGTCGTCGGTGATGAGGTCGCCGGCCTTCACTTCCTTCGGCCCTTCCGCCTCGATGCGGATGGTCTTCACCTCGTTGGTGTGCATGCGCAGACGCACTTCCTTGAGGTTCAGCACGATGTCCGTCACGTCCTCCGAGACCTCGGGGATGGTCGTGAACTCGTGCTCCACGAGCCCGCCGTTGCCCTCGATCTTCACGGTGGTGATCGCGGCGCCCTGCAGCGAGCTCAACAGCACGCGACGCAGCGAGTTGCCCAGCGTCGTGCCGAAGCCGCGCTCGAGCGGCTCGGCGACGAACTTGCCGTACGTGCCGGTGCTCTCGGTGTCGATGTCGATCTTCCGCGGCTTGATGAGGTCGCGCCAGTTCTTCGCAGTCAGAGACGATTCAGCCATTGTGGTTCTGCCTTCCTTGAAACCGAGTCACCACCAACGTACCCGGGGACGCCCGGGAGGATGACTACGGGGACTTTTTTCAAACTTGCTTGAAAGACCAACGGAGCAGCCGCCTGACAAGCGACTGCTCCGCCTTGAAGCTGCTGCTTCGAGCGACCCGAATTACTTCGAGTAGAGCTCGACGATCAGCTGCTCCTGGATCTCCATCGTGAGGTCTTCGCGGTTCGGGTTCGTCTTGATGGTGCCCTTGAGCGCCTTCTTGTCGACCTCGAGCCACTGGGGAACGCCGCGGCGGTCGACCGTCTCGACGGCCTCCTGGATGCGGAGCACCTTCTTCGACTTCTCGTGCACCTCCACCGTCGAGCCCGGCTTCACCGAGAACGAGGGGATGTTGACGCGCTTGCCGTTCACCGTGAAGTGACCGTGGCGCACCAGCTGGCGGGCCTCCGCGCGGGTGTCGGCGAAGCCGAGGCGGAACACGACGTTGTCGAGGCGGAGCTCGAGCAGCTGCAGGAGCGCCTCGCCCGTCTTGCCCTTACCGGCCGCGGCCGTGTGGAAGTAGCCACGGAACTGGCTCTCCAGCAGGCCGTACATGCGCTTCACCTTTTGCTTCTCGCGGAGCTGCACGCCGTAGTTCGAGAACTTCACGCGGCCCTGGCCGTGCTGGCCGGGCGGGTACGGGCGGCGCTCGATGGCGCACTTGTCCGTGTAGCAACGGTCGCCCTTGAGGTACATCTTGAGATTTTCACGCCGGCAGATGCGGCAAACGCTTGCAGTGTAACGAGCCATTGTCTTGGTCCTGGGAGGTGATCAGTTACACGCGGCGGCGCTTGGCCTGACGGCAACCATTGTGGGGAATCGGGGTGATGTCGCGGATGAGCGAGATCTTGAGGCCGGCGGCGGCGATGGCGCGGAGGGCCGACTCACGGCCAGCGCCCGGGCCCTTCACCAGCACCTGCACGTTCTTGAGGCCGTGCTCCATCGCCTTCGCGGCGGCGTCGCCCGCGGCGACCTGCGCGGCGAACGGCGTCGACTTGCGCGAGCCCTTGAAGCCACGCGAACCCGCCGACGACCACGAGATCACGTTGCCCGAGACGTCGGTGAACGTGATGAGCGTGTTGTTGAACGTCGACTGGATGTGAACAACCCCGTTGAGGATGTTCTTCTTGTTCTTGTTCTTCTTCGACGCCTTCTTGTCGGCGGCGGCGGCCTCGCCAGCCGGGGCAGCGGCGGCGGCAGGAGCAGTGTTCGTTTCTTCAGCCATGGTTCTGTTCGTTCCTTAGAGGTGGTCAACCGCGCTCATCGCGCGGCCTTCGGAGATCACTTCGCCGCCGCCGGCTTGGCGACACGCTGCACGCCGCGCTTCGGGCCCTTGCGGGTGCGCGCGTTGGTGTGGGTGCGCTGACCGCGGACCGGCAGGCCCTTGCGGTGACGGAGGCCACGGTAGCAGCCGAGATCCATCAGGCGCTTGATGTTCATGGTCACTTCGCGACGGAGATCGCCCTCGACCTTGTACTTGGCCTCGATGATCTCGCGGATCTTGCGGGTCTGATCGTCGGTCAGGTCCTTGGTGCGCGTGGTGAGATCGATGCCAGCCTCGGCGACGATGTCATTCGCGGTCTTCGAGCCGATGCCGTAGATGTACTGAAGCGAGATGACAACGCGCTTCTGAACCGGGAGATCGACGCCTGCAATACGGGCCATGTTCTTCTTCTTCCTTGCGTGACGGAGTTGGTCTCGAGCTGAAAATCAGCCCTGGCGCTGCTTGTGACGGGGGTTCGAGGGGCAGATCACGCGGATGGTGCCCTTGCGACGGACAACCTTGCACTTGTCGCAGATCTTCTTGACGGACGGACGGACCTTCATGTGTTCCTTCTTTCTTTCGACTGCCTGTTACCGAGCGCGGAACGTGATGCGACCGCGCGTCAAATCGTACGGAGACAAAGCCACCTTCACCTTGTCGCCCGGAAGAATGCGGATGAAGTGCATGCGCATCTTCCCGGAGATGTGGGCCAGCACCTCGTGCCCGTTCTCCAGGGTGACGATGAACATGGCGTTCGGGAGCGGCTCTTTCACCGTCCCTTCAACCTCGATTGCGTCTTCCTTCGCCAAATTCTTTCAAGCCTCTTGATTGACAACAGAACGACAAAGCGCCCTTCCGAGCGCGAGAGCGCGCGGCACTACCACTTCAACCCACGACTTGCAAGCGCGGTCGTTCAGGCCCGGCCGATCGCCTGCTGAATGCGGGCAAAGACCTCGTCGAGCGACCCGACACCGTTCACCGGGCGCAGCAGGCCCGTCTTCTCGTAGAGCGCCTTCAGCGGGCTGGTCTGCTCGCGGAACACGTCGAGCCGCTTCTGCACCGTCTCCGGCGCGTCGTCGGCGCGCCCCCGCAGCTTCGCGCGCTCCACGATCACCGCGTCGGGGACCTCCAGCGACACCACATGCTGGATCTGCTTGCCGAACTTCTTGAGCACCCCGTCCAACGCCTCCGCCTGGGGGATGGTCCGCGGGAAGCCGTCGAGCAGAAAGCCGTTCGCGCAGTCCGGCGCCTGCAGGCGCTCCTCGACGAGGCCCACAACGAGCTCGTCGGGCACCAGCTTGCCGGCCGCCATCAACGGGCCCGCCTGCTGGCCGAGCGGCGTCTTGTTCGCCACCGCCGCGCGCAAGATGTCGCCGGTCGAGATCTGGGGGATCTTCAACTCCGCGATCAGCTTCTGCGCCTGCGTGCCCTTGCCCGCTCCCGGAGGGCCGAAGAAGACAATCTGCATTGCGTCCGGTCCTCCTTTCAGACCGCCGCGACGTCCTGGCGGATGCGGCCGCGGATGCGCGGACCACGCGGGCCAGCGAAGCCTTCGTAGTTGCGGGTGATGAGGTGCTGCTCGATCTGCTGGACGGTGTCGAGCGCGACGCCGACCACGATGAGCAGCGCGGTGCCGCCGAAGTAGAAGCCGGGCACCTGCAGCAGGTTGGCGATCACCGTGGGGAGGATGCAGATCGCCGCGAGGTAGATCGCGCCGCCGAACGTGAGGCGGTTCAGCACGCGCTCGATGAAGTCCGCCGTCTGCTGCCCCGGGCGAATGCCGGGGATGTAGCCCCCCTGCTTCTTGATGTTGTCCGCCACGTCGTCGGCGCGGAACGTCAGCGACGTGTAGAAGAACGCGAAGAAGAGGATCAGCGCGACGAACAGGCCGCTGTACACCCACTGGTTCGACTGGATCGCGCGCTGCACGCCGACCAACCCGGGGATCCACGTCGCCAGGGTCGCCGGCATCGAGAGGAGCGCGCCCGCGAAGATGGGGGGGATCACGCCCGAGGCGTTCACCTTGAGGGGGAAGTACGTCGCCTGGCCGGCGAACATCTGCCGCCCGGAGATGCGCTTGGCGTACTGCACGGGGATTCGCCGCATGCCGCGCTCCACGAACACCACCGCCGCGATGACCACCACCATCACACCGAGCAGGCCCACGACGGCGCCCGCCGAGACGGTCTCCGCGTCGATCCCGCGCCACAGCTGCTGCGCCGCGGGGGGGATGCCGACCACGATGCCCGAGAAGATGATGAGCGAGATGCCGTTGCCGATGCCGTTCTCCGTGATGCGCTCGCCCAGCCACATGATGAACGCCGTACCGGCGGTCAGCGTGATGACGGTCATGAACGCGAACCACACCGTGTTCACCGAGTCGGGGACCACGATCTTGTCGAGCGCCTGGCCGTCGTTCACCGCCGAGCGGCCGAACGAGTACAGGTAGCGCGAGATGCCGACGCCCTGCACCACCGACAGGAGGATCGAGCCGTAACGCGTGTACTGGTTGATCTTCTGGCGGCCCGCGGCGCCTTCCTTCTGGAGGCGCTCGAAGGTGGGCACCACCACCGTCAGCAGCTGCATGATGATGCTCGACGACACGTACGGCATGATGCCGAGCGCGAAGATCGACGCCTGATTCAGCGCGCCGCCCGAGAACATGTTGAACAGGTTCAGGAGGCCGCCATCCTTCATGCGCGCCTCCATCACCGCGTTCAACGCGACGCGGTCGATGCCGGGCGTGCTGATGAAGATGCCGAGGCGGTACACCGCCAACAGCGCCAGCGAATAGATGATTCGCGCCCGAAGCTCGGCGACGCGGAAGATGTTGGAGATGGCATTCAGAGCCACGGCAGCTTCCCCTTCAAGAAAGGTGAATCTTAAAAACGGCGAACCCCCGGCCCCATTACGGGAACCAGGGGCGACGCGCACTCCCCTTCTCGCGGAGGGGGAGCGCGCGGACCTTTTCTCCGGCCATGGCGGCCATCCCGCCCTAACCGGCCGGCGCCAACGCAGCCGAAACCCGCGAGTGCACCAAGAGCCCGATCTCTACGACCGAACCGCCGGCCTTCGAGATGGCCTCGCGGGCGCCCGCGGTGACCTTGTTCACCTTGACGGTGAACTTCTTGGTCAACGCGCCCTCGCCCAGCACCTTGATGCCGTCGTACACGCCCTTGACCAGACGCGCCGCCTTCAGCGCCTTCTCGTCGATCGTCTCGCCGCCCTTGAACGCCGCCTCGAGCTCGCCGACGTTGACCGTCGCGTAGCTGACGCGGTTGGGGGACACGAAGCCGAACTTCGGCAGGCGACGCTGGAGCGGCGACTGGCCGCCTTCGAAGCCTTCGAAGCGCATGTTACCGGAGCGGGCCTTCTGGCCCTTGCCACCGCGGCCGGCCGTCTTGCCGAGACCCGAGCCCTGGCCACGACCCACGCGCTTCTTCTTGTGGGTCGAGCGCAGCGGCGCCTTCAACGTGTGCAGTGTCGTCATGACGTCTTCCTCACTTCGCCTGCGCGGCTTTGGCCCGCGCGGCGTCACGCGCGCGGATCTTGCGCGGCTTGGTACGGGTGCGGGTCTTGGGCTCGTCCTTCACCACCTCGAACTTCACGAGGTGCTGAACGCGATCGAGCATGCCGCGGATGGCGGGGGTGTCCTTCAGCAGCTTCTGGCTGCCGAACTTCCACACGCCGAGGCCTTTCACCGTCGCGACCTGCTTGGCCGACGCCGACGAGGGGCTCTTGATGAGAGTGACTTTCAGACCCATGGTTATTCCGCCTTCTTGTGGCCGAAGTGCACTTCCTTGCCGCGGAGGCGCGAGACCGACTCCGGCGACTTGAGCTGCTTCAGGCCGTCAACGACCGCCTTCACCACGTTGTGCGGGTTCCGGCTGCGCTGGCTCTTGGTGAGGATGTTGCGGATGCCCGCCGCCTCGAGGACCGCGCGCACCGGGCCGCCGGCGATGACGCCGGTACCTTCGGCCGCCGGCTTCAGCAGCAC
Organism: uncultured Archangium sp.; assembly: GCA_946479335.1. The sequence goes on along the minus strand of CAMLFP010000080.1, from coordinate 7,803 downwards.
CTGGCCGGCGCCGAACCGCCCGAGAACCTCGTGCGGAATCGTGTGGCCGATCAGGGGCACCTTGAAGAGGTGCTTCTTCGCGTTCTCGCCGCCCTTGCGGATGGCTTCGGGAACTTCGTTCGCCTTGCCCAGGCCGATGCCGACGTGGCCGTTGCCGTCGCCGACGACGACGATGGCGCCGAACGAGAACCGGCGGCCGCCCTTCACGACCTTCGTGGGGCGGTAGATGTTGACGACGCGGTCCTGCAGGTCCAGGTCGTTCGCGTTGATAGGAGTCGTGCTCATTTTTTGTCCTTAATGGTCAGAACTGCAGACCACCCTCGCGAGCGCCGTCGGCGATCGCCGCGACACGTCCGTGATAGGGGAAACCGTTGCGGTCGAAGACCACCTTCTCGACCTTCGCGGCCTTGGCCTTCTCAGCCAGGAGCGCGCCGACCTTCTTGGCAGCTTCCTTCTTGTCACCTTCGAGCTTGCCCTTGAGCTCCTTGGAGAGCGTCGAGGCCGCAGCCAGCGTCTTGCCGGTGCTGTCGTCGATGATCTGCGCGTGCATGTGCCGGGCAGACTTGTAGATCGTGAAACGGGGGCGCTCGGTGGAACCCGAAACCTTCTTGCGGATTCGCTCTTTGCGGTGGAGGCGGGATTCAGTGTTGGACATGGTGTTTTCCTTTCCTTCCGCGCGGGATTGGTGACTTCCCCGCGCGGATGAAAACGGGAGGCTTTACGCCGTACCCGTCTTGCCCTCCTTGCGGCGGACCGTTTCAGTGGACAGCTTGATGCCCTTGCCCTTGTACGGCTCGGGAGGACGCAGCGCGCGGATCTTCACCGCGGTCTGACCCAGCAGGTGCCGGTCAACCGAACGCAGCGTGAGATCGAGCGTAGGCAGCGTGTCTTCGGTGCGCGGCGCCTTGCCGACTTCGGCGGTGACGCCTTCGGGCAGGTCGAAGATCACGGGGTGCGAGAAGCCCAGGGCCATGTGCAACTGCTTGCCCTTCACTTCACAGCGGAAGCCGACGCCGCGGATCGCGAGCGCCTTCTCCCAGCCGCCGCCGACACCCTTCGCCGCATTGGCGAGGATGGCGCGCGTCAGGCCGTGCGCGGAGCGGTCGTGCCGGTTGTCGGAGGGGCGGGTCACGAGGATCTCGGAGCCCTTCACTTCGACCTTGATCTGTTCAGCCGGCAACTTGATCGAGATCTTGCCCTTGGGGCCCTCGAAGTTGACGGCGCCGTTGGCGACAGAGGCCTTCACCTTGTCGGCCAGCTTGATGGGGAGCTTTCCAATGCGGCTCATGGTCGTTCCTCAGTAGACCGTCGCGATGAGCTCGCCGCCGACGTTCTGCTTACGCGCGTCGTGATCGACCAGCACACCCCGAGAGGTGGAGAGAATGGCCACGCCCATGCCGCCCTTCACGCGGGGGATGTCGCGGACGTTGACGTAGCGGCGGAGGCCGGGCTTCGACTCGCGCTTGATGCCGTTGATGGCAGGCTCGCGGTTCGGGCCGTACTTCAACACCACCGTCAGCTCGTTCTGCGGCTTCTTCTCGTGAACGATGTAGTCGGTGATGAAGCCTTCGAGCTTGAGCGCCTTGGCGACTTCAACCTTCAGCTTCGAGCTCGGCAGCGTCAGCTTGTCGTGGCGGACGAGCTGCGCGTTGCGGATGCGGGTGAGGAAGTCACCCACGGGATCATTGATGACCATCTGTACTTCTTCCGGTGGAGCGCTCTCCGCGCTCCGCTGGAGCCCCTGATGCCTACCGGGCCAATCCCGGTGGTTCACGAAGGGCCGTTATGAACTTCGCGCGGCCCTTATCAGGCGCGGAAGGGAACTCCAAATGCCTTGAGCAGCGCGAGCCCCTGCTCGTCGTTGCGGGCCGTCGTCACGATGGAGACGTTGAGGCCCTTCACCTTCTCGATCTGGTCGTAGTTGATCTCAGGGAAGATGATCTGCTCGCGAACACCGAGCGTGTAGTTGCCGCGGCCGTCGAACGCCTTGGGCGAGATGCCCTTGAAGTCGCGCACGCGGGGGAGCGCCACGCTGATCAAGCGGTCGAGGAACTCGTACATCCGGTCGCCGCGGAGGGTGACCATGGCGCCGATCGCCTGGTTCTCGCGCAGCTTGAAGTTCGCGATCGCCTTGCGGGAGCGCGTGATGACCGGCTTCTGGCCGGTGATCGCGTTCATCTGGTCAACGGCGCTCTCGAGGAGCTTGTTGTTGGCCAGCGCCTCACCGAGGCCCATGTTGACGACGATCTTCTCGATCTTCGGAACCTCGTTGGTGTTCTTGAGGTTCAGCTCCTTGAGCAGCGCAGGGATGATCTCCTTGCGGTAGCGCAGCTTCAGGCGCGCAGGCTTCGCATCGAGGCCTTCCTCGATGTTCGCGGCAAAGCCGGCCTTCTTGACGTCTTCCTTCTTGTTCCGCTTGCCCGCGCTCTTCTCAGCCTTCTTCGGCTTCTCAGCAGCTTCGGGCTTCTTTTCGTCAGCCATGGTCTACGTTTCCTTACAGGAGGCGCGGCGCCTTAGCGCAGCGCGAGATCGTCAGTCAATGGTCGCTTCGCACTGCTTGCAGAAGCGCTTCTTCTTGTCACCTTCAGTGCGGACGCCCACGCGGGTCGCCTTGTCGCACTTGGGGCACACCAGCGACACGTTCGAGAGGGCGATGGTGCCCGGCTTCTCGACGATGCCGCCGTCGGGGTTCGCGCGGTCCTTGCCCTTGCCGATGTGGCGCTTGACCAGGCGGAGGCCCTCGACGCGAACGCGCGACTTCTCATCGTTGAAGCCGATGATCTTGCCGCGGTTGTTCTTCGCCGAGCGCTCCGCGCCCGACGTCACCTGCACCGTGTCTCCGACTTTCAGTTTGGCGAGCGACATGGCTTAGAGGACCTCCGGAGCGAGAGAGACGATCTTCATGAAGCCCTTGCCGCGGAGCTCGCGGGCGACGGGGCCGAAGATGCGGGTACCGACGGGCTCCATCTCCTTGTTGATGAGCACCGCGGAGTTGCCGTCGAACTTGATGTAGCTGCCATCAGGGCGGCGGACCTCACGGGTCGCGCGCACGACCACCGCCTTCGCGGTGTCGCCCTTCTTCACCTTGGCGTTGGGGAGCGCCTCGCGAATCGACACGACGATCACATCGCCGATCGACGCGTACTCGCGGTGCGAGCCGCCCATCACCTTGATGCAGAACACTTTCTTGGCGCCGGAGTTGTCCGCGACGTCAAGCACTGAGGTCATCTGAATCATGACTTGATTCCTTTCTTACGAAACCGGCTTACGCCTGGTTCGCCTTCTCGAGCACCTTGACCACGCGCCAGCGCTTGTCTTTCGACGTGCGGCGGGTCTCAGCGATGAGCACCTTGTCGCCCTCGTTCACCGTGGGCTTCTTCGGGTCGTGATCTTCCGCGTGCGCCTTGTACTTCTCGCGGAGCGTCTGCACCTTGCCGTACTCGGCGTGAGCCGCGCGGCGACGGACGGTGACGATCACCGTCTTCGACATCTTGTTGGAGGTGACGATACCGATGCGCGTCTTGGGGCGGCCGCGGGTGTCAGCCTTCTGGGTCTGGGTCTCAGCCATGGGTCTCTCTCTCAAGCCTTCTTCTTCGACTTCTGGGTCAGCACCGTGAGCACCCGCGCGAGATCGCGCTTGTGCGCGACGCGCTCGCTGGGGTTGTCCAGCGCGCCGGTGCGCAGCTTCAGGTTGTCCTGCACCAGCGTCGCCTTCAGCTCGGTGGCGCGACGGCCCAGGTCTTCGATGCTCAGCTCGTTCAGCTCTTTCGCGGTAGCCATGTGCGTAGTTCCTTAGAGCGACTGCTCGGCGCGGGTGAGAATGCGGGTCATCACCGGCAGCTTGGCCTGCGCCAGCTTGAACGCCGCGGTGGCCGTCTTCGCGTCGAGGCCGCCCATCTCGTACAGCACGCGGCCCGGCTTCACGACGGCCACGTAGTACTCGACGTTGCCCTTGCCGGTACCCTGGCGGGTCTCGGCCGGCTTCTTGGTGATCGGCTTGTCCGGGAAGATGCGGATCCAGATCTTGCCGCCACGCTTGATCTCACGGCTCATCGCAATACGAGCCGCTTCGATCTGGCGGGAGGTGATCCACCCGGGTTGCAGGGTCGCGAGGCCGAACTCGCCGAAGGCCAGCGTGTTGCCACGGTGGGCCAGGCCAGGCATGCGGCCCTTCTGCATCTTGCGGTACTTGGTACGTGCAGGTTGAAGCATGGACGTTCCTCTTTAGCGGGCCGCCGGAGCGCTGTTGGCGCCCTTGGTCGGGAGAATGTCGCCGCGGCAGACCCACACCTTGCAACCGATGATGCCGTAGGTGGTCTTGGCCTGGGCGAAGCCGTAGTCGATGTCAGCGCGGAGCGTGTGCAGCGGCACGCGACCCTCGCGGTACCACTCGTAGCGGGCCATTTCGGCACCACCGAGGCGGCCGGAGCACGCCACGCGGATACCCTTGGCGCCGAACTTCATGGCGGTCTGGATGGCCTTCTTCATCGCGCGGCGGAAGGCGATGCGGCGCTCGAGCTGGGTCGCGATGTTCTCCGCGACGAGCTGCGCGTCGATCTCGGCCTTGCGGACCTCGACGATGTTGAGGAAGACCTCGTTCTTGGTGAAGCGCTGGAGCTCCTTCTTCACCTGCTCGATGCCCGCGCCACGCTTGCCGATCACGATGCCGGGACGCGCGGTGTGCACGTTGACCTTCACCTTGTTCGCCGCGCGCTCGATCTCGATCTTCGAGACGCCCGCGTGGTTGAGCGACTTCTTCACGTGCTCACGGATCTTGATGTCTTCGTGGAGCCACTGCGCGTAGTTGCGCTCCTCGAACCACTTCGAGTCCCACGTGCGGATCACGCCGAGACGGAAACCAACTGGATGAACTTTCTGACCCAAGTGCGTCTCCTTACTTCTTGAGCTTCTCGTCCGAGAGGACGACGTGAATGTGAGAGGTCTTCTTGTTGACGCGCGTCGCGCGGCCCATGGCGCGCGGCATGTACCGGCGGCCGGTCGGGCCCTGGTCGACCGAGATGGCCTTGACCCAGAGCTTGTCGATGTCGACGGAGCCCTTCGAGAGGTCGGTGGCGTTGGCCATCGCCGACTCGATGAGCTTCTTCACCGGGGCCGCGGCGGCGCGGCGGGTGAACTGCAGCGTGCTGATCGCCTTGGCGACCGGCATGCCGCGGACGAGCGTGGCGACGACGGAGAGCTTCCGGGGCGCCATACGCAGGTGACGGAGGTGAGCAGTCGATTCCATGGTCATTAACCCTTCTTGCCCGGGGCCGGAGCCGCCTTCTTCTCGGCGCTGTGCCCGCTGAACGTGCGCGTCGGCGCGAACTCACCCAGCTTGTGACCGACCATGTTCTCGGTCACGTACACGGGGATGAACTTGCGGCCGTTGTGCACCGCGAACGTGTGACCGACCATCTCGGGGATGATCGTCGAGCGCCGCGACCAGGTCTTGATGACCGCCTTCTTGTTGCCCTTGTTCATCGACTCAACCTTCTTGCTGAGGCTGACGTCGATGAAGGGACCCTTCCAGGTTGAACGAGCCATTTTCTAGTCGCTCCCTTTAGTTGCTGCGAACGCCCTGACGGCGCTGCGAAACGATGAACTTGTCAGTGCGCTTGTTCTTGCGCGTGGTGAGACCCTTGGTCTTCTTGCCCCAGGGCGTGACCGGGTGCGGGTTGCCCTGGCCGGACTTGCCTTCACCACCGCCGTGCGGGTGGTCGACCGGGTTCATGGCGAGACCGCGGACCGTCGGGCGGATGCCCAGCCAGCGGCTCTTGCCCGCCTTACCGATGCGGATGATTTCGTGGTCGATGTTGCCGAGCTGACCGATGGTCGCGCGGCAGACGATCAACACCTTGCGGACCGCGCTGGAGGGGAAGCGGACCTGCGCATACTCGCCCTCCTTCGCCATCAGCTGGCCCCAGCTGCCCGCGGAGCGGATCAACTGACCGCCACGGCCCGGCTTGAGCTCGATGTTGTGGATCACGGTGCCGACCGGGATGTTCTGGAGCGGCAGCGAGTTGCCCGGGCGGATGTCGACGTTGGCGCCGGAGTACAGCGTGTCACCGACGTTGAGGCCGACCGGCGCGAGGATGTAGCGCTTCTCGCCGTCCGCGTAGTGGAGCAGCGCGATGTTCGCGGTGCGGTTCGGGTCGTACTCGATGGAGGCGACCTTCGCGGGCACGCCGTCCTTCTCGCGCTTGAAGTCGATGATGCGGTAACGGCGCTTGTGGCCGCCGCCCTGGTGCCGGCGGGTGATGTGACCATCACCGTTGCGGCCACCCGAACGCTTCATCGAGGTGGTGAGCGACTTCTCGGGAGAGTCCTTGGTGATCTCCGCGAAGTCGGAGACCGTCATCAGGCGACGGGCAGCCGAAGTCGGCTTGAACTTTTTGACACCCATTTTAGACCGTGCCTCCCTCGAACAACTCGATCTTGTCGCCTTCCTTCAAGGTGACGAACGCCTTCTTGAAGTTGGAGCGCTTGCCCATCGACTGACCAACGCGCTTGATCTTGCCGCGCATGATCAGCGTGCGGACGTCTTCGACCGTGACCTTGAACTGGCTGGCGACCGCGCGCGCCACCTCGTGCTTGGTCGCCTTGCGGTCGACCAGGAACGAGTACTGACGCTGCTTCTCACGCGCCTTGTCCAGCTTCTCGGTGATCAGCGGACCCTTGATGACAGAATTGAGATCCATCGCTTACCCCTGAACCTTGCTGCCGCGCGGCTTAAGGAGCGCCTCGTTGAGCGCCTTCGCCGCAGCGACGGTGATGACCAGCGATTGACGGCGCAGCACCGACTCGACGTTCACGCCCTCGACGGGCAGCACGTCGAACTTCTCGAGGTTGCGCACGGCCAACAGCAGCTTGCCGTTCTTCTTCTCATCGACGACCAGCGCCGAGGCGAGCTTGAGACCCTTGGTGAGGTTCTCGAACGCCTTCTTCGCCTTGCCATCGGAGGGGAACTCGTTGACCACCACGAGCTGCTTCTCCGACGCGCGGAGCGACAGCGCGCTGGCGACGGCCGCACGGCGCACGCCACGGGGCGGGCGGTACGTGTAGTCGCGCGGCTTCGGGCCCATGGCCTTACCGCCGCCGACCCAGTGCGAGGCGCGGGTCGAACCCTGACGCGCACGGCCGGTGCCCTTCTGCTTCCACGGCTTCTTGCCACCGCCGGAAACGAGGGAGCTGTTCTTGACCGCCACGGTACCCGCGCGGCGGTTGATCTGCTGCATCTTCGCGCCTTCGTACAGCAGGTGCGCGTTGGGCTTGGCAGCGAAGATGTCGTCGGAGAGTTCAATCTCCGAGACCTTCTTGTTGGACAAATCGACGACGTCGAACTTAGCCATGACGATCGGTCTCCTTAGCTCTTGATCTCAACGTCCACGCCAGCGGACAGGTCGAGCTTCATGAGCGCGTCGAGCGTCTGCTGCGTCGGCTCGAGGATGTCGAGGAGCCGCTTGTGCGTGCGGATCTCGAACTGCTCACGGCTCTTCTTGTCGACGTGCGGCGAACGAAGAACGGTGAATCGGTTAATGCGCGTCGGGAGGGGGATCGGCCCCGAAACCCGAGCGCCAGTACGCTTGGCGGTCTCGACGATCTCAGTCGCGCTCTGGTCGAGCAGCTTCGAGTCGTACGCCTTCAAACGGATGCGGATCTTCTGTGTCGCCATTCTCGGTTGACCCTTGTGGTTCGACTGACTCCAACAACAAAAGCAGGCGCTTTCGGCTTGGTGAGAGGACCAGGGTTACCGGGGCTGTCACAGAGCGGTACGGCGGACTGCGGGCGGCGCCTATACGTGCA
>CAMLFP010000079.1 GCA_946479335.1 uncultured Archangium sp. | reverse complement strand
CGCAGCGTCATCACCCGCCGCGCGTCGTCGAGCGTGATGGCGCAGCCCTCGCGGCGCAGCTCGTGCATCGAGGGCGGGAGCTGACACGCCAGCTCGGCCACCGTGTCGCCCGCGTCGTGACAGGGGTCACCGGCTTCTTCGGGCTGCGCATACACGCGGCGATAGAAGCGACGCGCGTCGCGCAGCTCGAACTCCGGCGGCAGCGGGCCCTGGGCGGTCGCGGCCGCGAGGAGCAGCGGCCCCCACGGCTCGGGGGCGAAGGCGTCGTCGTCCGGGTTGGGGGGCTGGGCTGCGTCCGGCTCCCCGGAGTCGAGCTCGAGGGCGATGGCCCAGCGGCGGGTCTTCTCCGAGACGAGCGGCATCGTGGGCGCTTCGTCGTCGAGCGTGTACTCGCGCAGCTGCCAGGCGCACGGCACGCGCAACAGCCACGGCCGCACCCAGGGGCACGCGAGCTTCTCGCGGGCGATGATGGCGAGCGCCGTCGATGCCGTCGCAAGCGAGACGTCTTCGGCGTCGGCGTCGAACCACGCGGCCTCGAGGGAGTGGCAGGCCAGTGGCGTGAGTCGCGCGGGGGCCAGGCGGGCGAGCAGGGTGAAGGCCTCGGGCGCGGCGGCGCCACACTCGCGCTCCGTCGACACGCAGGCCACCAGGGCCTCGACGAGCGCCTCGCGCCGCACCGGGAGCAGCTGCGCCCAACGCACCGCGGGGGCCTCGCCCGCCTGCAGCGACGCGAGGAGGTCGGCCTCGAGCAGCGCGCGGCTCGGCTCCGACAGGCGGCGGGCGAGGCGCGGCCACGCGGGGTCGTCGGGCGTCAGCGCGCGGCTGGAGAACGCCTTCACCACGCCGCGTTCGAGCTCGGCGGCGCCGTCGGGCGTGGCGCGCGCGAGGGCGTCGAGGTCGTCATCGGAGAGGGCCTCGGCGTGCGCCGCTGCCACCTCGAAGAGCGTCGGCACCCGCGCCCAGTCGGGCGTGCCGTCAGCGGCGAAGTCGACGTTGTAGAGGCCCAGGCCGCTCCCTGCGCGCGGCGTCAGGGTGCGGGTGTCGAGCAGCGCCCCGTTGAAGAAGGTGAAGAGCCACACCACATCGCCAGCCTGGAGCAGCACGCGGTCATGCCGCTCGTCGGCGTGGAGCGTGACGTGGGTCAGCGGCTCGCTCGCGACCAGCAGGCGCCCGGGTTGACCCGCGAGGCCGTCGCAGTCGAGGCGCTGGCGGCGCGCGCGGAGCAGCGGGTGGTCGAGGGCCTCACCGGTCTCCGCGTAGACGCAGCCCACGCGCGGCGCGCGCGTCACCCAACAGCGGAGCGTGTCGACGAAGTGGTCGCGGTCGCAGGGGGCTTCGGCGGCGCGGTCGATGACGCGCACCACCAGGTGGGGGCTCACGTTCTCTGCGATGCGCGGGTCTGGCTTCGCCCGCGTGCAGCCGGCGAGCACCACCAGCAGCAGCACCGTCGACGCGCGCATCACGGGGCGCGCTTATTTCACGACTACCGGCACGTCGTGGTTCTCCCCGTCGTGCACCACGCGCAGCGTCGCCTTGCCGGGCCGCTTCGCCTCCACGTACAGCGTCGACTGGCGGATGGTGACGTCGTGGTCGCCGTCCCATGCGTCGCGCTTCTCGAGCTCGCCCCAGAAGAGGTTCACCGCGTCGCCATCGACCAGCACCTGCGTCTCATGGCTCTCGTCGACGATGAACCCCTCGATGGCGCCCACCGGGAGCTCGATGACCGTCGTCTTGTGCAGCGCGGGCGCCTGGTAGCCGGGAGGGGGGCTCCACAGCCGCTTGCGGCCCTCGGTGACCTCGAGGTCATTGGCGTCGCGGGTGATGACGGTCAGCTTGCTGCCGGCCTCGCGGTGCTGCGGGTCGTCGTAGACCAGCCTCCAGTCGCCGCGCGAGACGGCCTTGAACCCACCACACCCGAGCAGCGACGAAGCCAACACGACCAGGAGGAGCGCGCGCATGGCGCGGGAGTGTACCGCGTTGCTTACGCCTGTCAGGGGGCGGTCTGTTCGGCCGGCATCGACTGCTCGGCCTTCGCTTCATCGGCGGTGCCGCCCACGGCCTCGGCGGAGGTCTTCGCGTTGCGGCTCTCGACGACGGGGTGGGTGTCCCAGTCGAAGGCGCGCGTGGCGTCACCGACCACGGTGGGCGTGGTGGCGCGCAAGCGGCCGCGCACCAGGGCGATCTGCTTCTGCACGGCCTCCGGCGTGGGGTGCGTCGACAGCGCCTTCACCCACAGCTCGATGGCGCCCTCCGGGTCACCCGCGGAGGCCTTCAAGCGGCCCAGCTCCACCAGCGCGTGGGGCTTGAGCTCCGAGTCGGGGAAGCGGTCGAGGAGGTCGAGGAACACGCGCTGCGCGTCGGCGCGGCGGCCCTCCATCATCGAGAGCGCCTGGCCGCGGAGGAAGAGTGCGTCGTCGACGAAGGGGCTGGTCTCGAACTTGCGCGCCACCTTGTCGGCCTCGAGCTCGCACTGCGAATAGTCCTGCAGCTCGAAGTAGAGGCGGGCGACGGTGAACGAGAGCTCCGCCGACTGCGGCGGGTTGCGCGCCAGCGCCTGCGTGTATTCGGCGATGGCGCCGCGCGGGTCGCGGAAGTCGTGCCACAGCAGCTCCGCGAGGTGGATTCTGCCTTCCAACGTCTCCGGGGCCTCAGGCGAGACGGTGGTCAGCTCGCGGTACACCTCGACCGCGCGCTTCGGGTCGCTGAGGTGGAAGGCGTAGACGTCGGCGGCGCCCCGCAACGCGCGCGCGCGGTACAGCACGGCCTGCGGCGAGGTGTCGCGGTCGAGCACGTCGATGGTGAGTTTGTATTCGGCGATGGCGGTGTCGTACTTCTGCGCGAACAGCGCGGCGCGCGCGCGCTCGAGGTGCGCGGGGGCGTCGTCCTTCTTGCAGGCGGCGACGAGCAGCAGCGTGAGGAGTGGCAGTCGGCGCACGCGGGGGCTCTTACACTCCCTCCCGCGCGCGCGGGAGGGCTACGGCGTGGCTTCGAGCTGCCGCTGCAGCGCGGTGGCCTCGTCATCGCGGCCCAGCGCGGACAGGCAGCGCACCTGCTGCGTCTTCACCAGGCGGCGCAGCTGCGGCTCGTTGGTCAGCCGCGTCACCGGCGCGCGCAGCCACTTCTCAGCGAGGCCCAGCGCGTACTCGCAGTCGCCGGCGTCGGTGGAGAGCACGATGTTCGCCACCTGCGCCTCGCGGTTGTGCCGCGACGAGAGGCGTGCGCCGGCGCTGCGCAGCTTGCGCTCCAGCTTCTTGAGCGAGAACGAGCGGTCGACGGTGGGCACCACGGTGACGCGCGGCGCGGGCCCGGGCAGCACGGGCGGCGGGGTGACGGCCTCGGTCGACGGCGGCGGCTCGAAGTCGTCGGTGTCATCGCCGGCCACGTCCGCCACGTCGGTGGCGTCGTCGTCTTCTTCTTCGCGCAGCTTGGCGATGCTCTCCGTCTCGGGCGCGGGCGGCGGCGTCGGCGTGACGCGCGCAGGCGTCGGCACGGGGGCGGGCATCGGCGCCCAGTCGAACTCGGTCAACGCGCCGTTCGACCACGACACCGCGCGGCCGGCCTTCAGCGTGCGTTCGCCCTGCGGCGTGGCGACGGCGACCTCGCCCTCATCGACGGCGACCAGCGTGCGGTGCTCTTCGATGGAGACGAGGAAGCGCGTGCCGAGGTCCTTCACCGTCAGGTCTCCCGCGCGCACCTGGAGCAGGCGGTCTTCGCGGTGCGGCACCACCATGGCGAGGCTGCCCCGGGTGATGTCGAGCGTCACCTCCTTCGCCTTCAACGTCGACAGCTTCACCTCGGAGGCGCCGGTGAGGCCCGCGCGCGAGCCGTCGGGCAGCTTCATCCACACGCGGCCGCCGGCCTTGGTCGCCACGGTCGCGCCTTCGCCCAGCTTCGCCGACTTCTCGGCGGTGGCGTCTTTCGCGCTGGCGATGGTGGCCTCGAGCGCGGGCGGCGCGTCGGGCGGCTTCACTGGCGCAGGCGTCGGCGCAGGCACCGGCGCTTCGGCGATGGGCGCGGGCTGCGGCGCTTCACGCGAGAGCAGGTACGCGGCGCCGACGACGGCCAGCACGCCGAGGGCCGACGCGAGCACGAAGCGCGGCGTGAAGAGGTTGGCCCACCAGTTCTTGAAGGCCTTCGCGGCGGTGGGGTCGAGCGAGCTGTGGAGCGACTCACCGACGCGGCGGGCGAGGGCCTCGGGCATCGGCGGAATGTCGGGGAGCGCGGCCAGCACGTCGGTGGCCACCTTCACCTCGTCGAGCGTGGCGCGGCACTCGGCGCACGCGTCGAGGTGCACTCTCACGACGGCGCGCTCGGGCGTGGTGAGCTCCTTGCGCGCGTAGCTCCACAGCGCATCGTGAGAGAGGTGGTTCATGACGCTTCGCCCTTCAGCTTCACCACCGCGGCCGTGAAGTCAACGCGGGCGCGGTTGAGGCGGCTGCGCACGGTGTTGACGGGGCAGTCGACCAGCTCCGAAATCTCCTCCGGCTTGAGGCCGAGGAGGTCGTGGTACGTGAAGACCGCCGCCTTCTCTTCGCTCAACGTGGAGAGCGCGCGCTGCATCAGCGCGTGCGCCTGGCGGACCTGCGCGGCGCGCTCCGGGTCGTGGTTCTCATCGGCGCTGACTTCCGGCGCCTCGTCGGTCAGCTCTTCCTTCTTCCGACGCTTGCCGCGGAGGTGCATCAGCCCGACGTTGACGCACACGCGATGGAGGAAGGTGCTGACGCGCGAGTCGCCGCGGTACGTCTTCAGCGCGCGCATCAGCTGGATGTACGACTCCTGCACGAGGTCTTCGAGGTCGGGGCTCTGGCCGACCACGCGGTACAAGACCCGCCACGCCTGCTCCCGGGTCGACTCGTAAAGGCGGGAAAAAGCTGCACTTTCACCGTCTCGCGCAGCGAGCGCGAGGGGGCGCAGCGGGTCTGCCACCAGAGCGAAATCCTGTGTCATGGGCCCGAGGGTGAAGGCGAGGGCGGTCATCGCACCCGTTGGTTGCCCGGAGCAAGCCCAGACGATCCCTGCTACCCGCCCATCGCGCGGCGCAACGACACCCGCGCCTGCGCCTGCTGGTACTTGCTGCGCACGAGGTTCAGCTTCGACTGCGTGAGCGCCGACTGCGAATCGAGCAGGTCGGTGGTGGTGCCGCTGCCGGCCTTCACCAGCTCCGAGGTCACGCGGTACGCCTCCTCGGCCGACGCCAGCGCGGTCTTCGCCACGTCGATGGCGGAGGTCGCCGCGCGCAACTGGTCCAACCGGCCTGACACCTCGCCGCGCACCTGGCGGTCGGCGTCGCCCGTCAACAGCCGCGCCGCGTTCGCCTGGTGCACTGCCGCGCGGTGCGCGTACCACTGCGAGCCCCACAGCCAGAACGCCCAGCTCGCGTGGACGCCCACGTAGAACGAGTCGACCTGCGCCAGCTTCTGGCCGTCGATGTGCTGGAAGCTGCCCACCACGTCGACCTCCGGCAGCAGCGCCGCCAGCCGCGAGCGCGCGGTGGCGTCGGCCGCGTCGAGCAACCGCACCTGCTGGTGGAGGTCGTCGCGCTTCGAGACCGCCTCGTTGGTCGCCTCCGCCAACTCGGGGATGGGCTTCTCCGCCTCGGCCTCCAGCGACACCGGCTCCGCGAAGTCGACCTGCGCGTCGAGCGGCATCGCCATCAACGTCAGCAGCTGCGTGCGGGCCGCCGACTCCTGCACGCTGGCCTGCAGCTCCTGCTGCTGGATGTTGGCCCGCGCCACCTGCACGCGCAGCACGTCGGCGTTGGTCATCGCGCCGGCCTTCACGCGCGCCTTCGCCACCTCGAGCTGCTCGTCGAGCTGCGCCTGCGACGAGCGCGCCACTTCACGCGCCGCCTTCGCCTCGAAGAGCCGGAGGTACGTCGTCTCCACGGCCTCGGTAATCTGCTTGTTCGCCGCGTCGGTGCCGGCCTTCGTGGCGTCGGCGTTGGCGTCGGCGGCCATGTAGTCCTGGCTGATGCGCACCAGGCCCACCAGCGGCTGCTTGGCCTGCGCGACGAAGGTGTTGGTGTTCTGGTCGCGCACCGTCAACGAGGGCGCGCCGGTGGCGATGCTCACGCTGAAGGGCCCGTTGTAGTGGTCGAACTGGTCGGCCACCGAGAGCGCCGGGAGGAACTGGCCCCGCACCGCGCGGGTCTGGTCCTCCGCGGCCTGCTGGCGTTCACGCGCCGCGAGCGCCTGCGGGCTGTTGTCGAGCGCGCGCTTCACCGCATCTTCCACGGTCATCGTCTCGGCCGAGGCCACGCTCGCGAAGGTGAGTGCTGCAACAAGTACGGTTCTCATGGCTGACCTCAATTGCTGTGCGTGTCGACCGTGACCACCGCCGACATGCCGGCGCGCAGCGACGCCTTCGGGGGCGTCGTCCACTTGATGCGCACGGGCACGCGCTGCACGACCTTCACGAAGTTGCCCGACGCGTTGTCGGGCGGGAGCAGGGAGAAGCGCGCGCCGGTGCCGCCCGAGAGGCTCTCGACCTCGCCCTCGAACTTCTCACCGCCGAACGCGTCGATCTCGATGTCGACCTTCTGGCCGGTGTGCATCTTGCCGACCTGCGTCTCCTTGAAGTTGGCGATGACGTAGGTCTGCTGCGGCACCAGCGTGGCCACCGCGCTGCCCGGCGAGAGCAGCTGCCCTTCGTGCACGCCGAGCTTGCTGATGACGCCGTCGGCGGGCGCGGTGATGGTGGCGTACGAGAGGCTCAGCTTCGCCAGCTCCAGCGCGGCCTCGGCGGTGGTGACGCGCGCGTCGGCGAGGTCGGCGTTGGCCTTGGCGGCCGCCACCTTCGCGTCGACCGGCACGTTGGAGTCGAGCATGCCGTTGGCTTCCGCCACGCGGCTCTGCGCGACGCGGCGGCCTTCTTCAGCGGAGCGCAGCGAGGCCTGCGCGGCGAGGTACGCGGCCTGCGCGGCGTCAGACGCGGCCTGGGCGTTGTCCAACGTCGCCTGCGGCACCGCGTTCGCCGCGAGCAGCTGCTTGGCGCGGTCGAGGTCGGTGGTGGTGCGGCGCACGTCGGCCTGGGCGCGCACCACCTGCGCGTTGGCCTGGGCGATCATCGCGTCGGCGTTGCTGACCTGCGCGAGCGAGGTGCTGACCTGCGCCTTCGCCGACGAGAGGCCGCCGCGCGCGCCGGCTTCGGAGACGTCAGCCTGCGCGTGGGCCGCGATGGCCTGCGCCTTGGCCGCGGCGAGCTCACCCTCGGCCTGCTTCACGCGGGCGCGGAGGTCGTTGGCGTCGAGCTCGAGGATGACGTCGCCCTTCTTCACGGTGGCGTTCTCCTTCACCTTCACGCTGGCGATCTGCCCGCCCACGCGCGCGGCGAGCGGCACCACGTCGGCTTCGACCTGCGCGTCGTCGGTGGTCTGGCTGCGGCCTCCGAAGAAGGTGATGGCGGCGTAGACGGCGATGACGGCGGCGCCGACGCCCAGCGCGATGAAGACGCGCTTGCGGCCGGCGTTGGAGCGCTCGACGGCGGCGGCTTCGCGGGTGGCTTCGGTGTCAGGGGCGGTGGTGGCGTTCATGGGTCACTCCATTTCGATGTGTGCGGGGGCGCCGGTCTCGAGCTTCGGGCGGCGGAAGAGCATGACGAGGGGGAGAATCAGCGCGAAGCAGACCGCGCCGACGAGGAAGAGGTGGTCGAACGCGAGCACCATGCCTTGCCGCGCGACGCGGCCGGCCATCTGCATGGTGGCGAGGCTCTGCGCGCCGGCGAGGTCCATGCCGCGGGCCATCAACCCGGCCGCGGTGCCGTTGACGGCGTTCTGCACCTCGAGGCGCTCCGGCGTGACGTGCGCGCGCACCGCGGCCGAGGCCTCGATGCCGTAGCGCGAGAGCAGCGTGGCGAAGGCGGCGACGCCCAGCGAGCTGCCGATCTGCCGCACCAGCGAGTTGAGGCCGGTGGCGTCAGACATGCGCTCGCGCGGAATGTTGGAGAGCGCCACGGTCTGCAGCGGCACCATCATCAGGCTCATGCCCACGCCCTGCAGCAGCAGCGAGGCCATGATGTTGCCGGTGCTGCTGTCGAGGTTGAGCGCGCCCAGCATGAACTGGCCCGACGCGGCGATGACCACCCCGATGCCGGCCATGACCGCGGGGTGGAGGTGCCGGTAGAGCCGCCCCGCGAAGGGCATGCAGGCCATCATGATGAGCGTGCGCGGCATCAGCGCGAGGCCCGACTGGGTGGCGGTGTAGCCGAGCATCTCCTGCATGAAGAGCGGCAGGAGGAACATGCCGGCCATCATCACCGCGAACATCGACGCGGCCGCCAGCGTGCCCGTGAGGTACGTGGTGTCCTTGAAGAGGCGCACGTTCACCGCGGGCGCGACGGCGGTCAGCTCGCGCAGCACGAAGCCGATGCCCGAGAAGAGCGCTACCAGCGAGAGCACGCTGATCAGCGGCGACTGGAACCAGTCGTCGGCCTGGCCCTCTTCGAGCACGTACTGCACGCACATCAGCGTCACCCAGAGGAGCGCGATGCCCAGCCAGTCCATGTGACGGCGCTGCTTCTCCGCTTCTTTGCGGGCGATCTCCCGCAGGCCTTCGTCTTCCTGCACGAAGCGGTTGACCATGAAGTACCCGAAGATGCCGACGGGCACGTTGATGAAGAAGATCCACGACCAGTGGAAGTTGTCGACGATGAGGCCGCCCAGCGTGGGGCCGAGCGCGGGGCCGACCATCACCGCCATGCCGAAGAGCGCCATCGCGGTGCCCTGTTCTTGCGGGGGGAAGGTCTGCCGCAGAATCGCCTGCTCGGTGGGCTGCAGCGCGCCGGCGCCGAAGCCCTGAATCGCGCGGAAGAAGATGAGCGAGGGCAGGCTCCACGCGATGCCGCACAGCGCGGAGCCGATGACGAACAGCACCAGGCACGCGAGGTACACGCGCTTCTGCCCGAAGAGCCGCCCGAAGAAGCCGGTGAGCGGCATCACCATCACCGTGGCGATGGCGAAGCCGGTGGAGATCCACGTGATCTCCTGCACCGTCGCGCCCACCGCCCCGCGGATCTGCGAGAGCGCCACGTTCACGATGGAGGCGTCGATGGCGCCCATCAGCGTGCCGAAGGTCACCGACAACGCCACCATCCACTTGTTGGGTTTGCGCGCGCTCACTTGCCGCCCCGCTTCGGCGCGAAGCCGTGGAGGATGGTGTCAGCCACGAAGCGCGGCGCATCGGCCGGCGGCAGGCGCTTCGGCTCGTCGTTGCAGAACACGAACATCGACTTCATCAGCCCCTCGAGCGCCACCACCTGCAGCCCGTGCGGGTCGGGGGCCAGCACGCCTTCGCGGCGCGCGCGCTCCAGCACCGGGCCGAAGACCTCGTTGACGCTGGCGCGGAGCTGCGCGCGCTTCTTCACGTCGGGCAGCTGCTCACTGTGGCGGATGATGAGGAAGATGCGGCTCCAGCCGCCCTGCATCGCGGCCAGCATGGTGACCAGCTGCTCCTTCACCGGCAGCGCGCGCGCGGCGACCTCCGCGGCCTTCACGTCGTCGAGCATCGACTCGCGGTGCCGCGACAGCAGCGAGTCGACCAGCGTCTTGCGGTCGGCGAAGTGGTTGTAGAGCGTGCCCACCGCCACCCCGGCGCGCGTCGCGATGACCTCCATCGGCGCCTGGAAGCCCTGCGCGAGGAGCACCTCCTGCGCGGCGTCCAGAATCGCCTCCGACGCGGCCTCGCGGAGCCGGTCTTTCAACCGCTGAGGCCGCTTTCTTGTAGATGAATCTGGATTCATTTTGCGGACAGGTACTTCCAGTGCCTGGAGTTCGCAACACAACGAATGTGAAGGTTTCATGAACGGCGCGGCGCCTGACGCAAGCCCGCGAAAGTCCCTGACGGGGGTGATCAGCGGCGAGGTGCGCGTGGGGCTGTTCGCCTCGAAGCGGGTGTGTCGCGTTCGTTCAAGACCTGCCGGTGACGGTGTGGTCGCGTGGCGGCATGAAGCTCAACGCCACTGGTGCCTTTGAAGTGAAGACCACGCCGCTCCCGCCTGACCCGAGCCGCCCCGGCGCGTTCCCGAGGTTGGCCATCGACAAGACCTTCACCGGCGACCTCGTGGGCACCGCCGCGGGCGAGATGACCGCCTTCCAGAGCGCGGGAGGGAGCGCGTACGTCGCGCTCGACCGATTCACCGGTTCGCTGCTGGGGAAGCAGGGCAGCTTCCTGCTGACGCACGTGGGCACCATGCGCCCGGGCGAGATGCGGCTGGAGGTGAAGGTGGTGCCGGGCTCCGCGACCGACGCGCTCGCCGGGCTGGAGGGGACGCTCACCATCCGCATCGAGGCGGGCGCGCACTTCTACGTCTTCGAGGGCACGCTCGACGCGTGAAGCCGCGCGTAGACGCCGTCGCGCGCGAGCAGCTCGGCGTGCGTGCCCTGTTCGACCACGCGCCCGTCGTGCAGCACCACGATGAGGTCGGCGCGTTGAATCGTGGAGAGCCGGTGCGCGACCACCAGCACCGTGCGGCCCGCCATCAGCTCCACGAGGCCGGCCTGCACCTCGGCTTCGCTCTCCGCGTCGAGGGCGCTGGTGGGCTCGTCGAGCAGCAGCAGCTTCGGCTCACGCAGGAACGCGCGCGCGATGGCGAGGCGTTGCCGCTGGCCGCCTGACAGCTTCGCGCCGCGCTCGCCCACCTCGTCATCGAGGCGCTTCACGAAGCCGGCGTGGGCGCGGGTCAGCGCGCGCTGCATCGCTGTGTCGTCGGCGTCGGGCTTCCCGAGGCGCAGGTTGTCGCGCACCGAGCCGGAGAGCAGCACCGGCTCCTGCGGCACCCACGCGAGGTGTGGCTCGTTCACCGTGACTTCGCCGCGGCTCGCCGTCGCGTGCCCGAGGATCAACGCCAGCGCCGACGACTTGCCCGCGCCTGAGGCGCCCACCAGCGCGACCAGCTTCCCCCGAGGCACTTCGAAGCTCGCGCCGTGCAGCGCCTCGCGGCCATCGGCGTAGGTCAGCGCCACGTCGCTGAAGACCACTGCGGGAGCGTCTGCTCGCGACGGCGCCCGGGTGCGCGGAGGCGCCGACGCGTCGAGGATTTCGAAGAGCCGCTCCGCCGCGCCGGCGCCGGCCGAGAGCTGCGAGAACGTGCCCGAGAGAGACTTCACCGGTTGGTACATCAGCAGCGCCGACGCGAGGAAGCTGACCAGGCTGCCGGCGAGCGCGGGCTCCGCGGCGATGGCGCGCGTGCCGAAGTGCAGCGCCGCGACGACGCCGATGACGCCGATGAACTCGGTGACCGGCGTGAAGGCCCCGCGCACGAAGAGCGAGTGCTTCATCGCGCCGAGGTAGCGCTCCTGCTCTTCATCGAAGCTGCGCAGACCGCGCGCCTCGGCGCCGTACGCCTGCACGATGGGCAGGTTGTGGAGCTGCTCCGCCGCGAGCAACGAGAGCTGCCCGAGTGACGCCTGCGACCGCGTCGCCGCGCGCTTGGCCCACTTCGCGAAGCGCGACACGGGGAGGATCATCGCCGGCAACACGAGGAAGACGACCAGCGCCAGCTTCCAGTCGGTCACGAAGCACACCACCAGCAGCGCCAGCACCTGCAGCGTGTCTTTGGTGATCGCCGACAGTGCCTGCCCGGCGGAGAACTCGAGCTGCGTGACGTCGCTGGTGAAGCGCGAGAGCAGCTCTCCGGAGTGCCGTTGCTCGAACCACGCGGGCGGCAACGAGAGCAGCCGTTCATACAAGTCGTGCCGCAGCGTCGAGAGCGTGCCCTGCGCCGCGCGGCCCATGAGGCCCGAGTGGAGCCACGCCGCGAGCCCCTTGAGCGCCGCGATGCCCGCCAGCGCGACCGGCACCCGCCACGAGAGGTCTTCGCGCGTCAGCACCAACGGCCCCCAGCGCGTGTCGCCCGCCGTCAGCAGGCCCTTGAGCAGCGGCCCGAGGAGCGAGGCCCACAGCGCACCGGCGCCCGCCGAGACCAGCGCCAGCAGCGTCGCGCCGGCGAGCGCGGCCCGGTACGGCGCGGTCCTCCCGAAAACGCGCAGCCAGACACGCTTGTCCGGGCGGGGCGCGCGCGTTGCTTTCGAGGGGACATGCGTTAGATGGCTCGCGCCCATGGCTTCCAAGCGTGACTACTATGAAGTGCTGCAGGTCGAACGCACCGCCGATGGCGAGGTCTTGAAGAAGGCGTTCCGCAAGATGGCGATGCAGTACCACCCCGACCGCAACCCCGGAGACAAAGACGCCGAGGAGAAGTTCAAGGAGGCGTCGGAGGCGTACGAGGTGCTGTCAGACCCCGATCGCCGAGCGCGGTTCGACCGCTTCGGGCATCAGGGCGTGGAGGGCTTCGGCGGCTCCGGGTTCAACAACGTCAACATCAACGACATCTTCGGGGAGATCTTCGGCGACATCTTCGGCGGGCAGCGCGGCGGCCGTCGCGGCGGGCGGAATCGCGGCGCAGACCTCCGCTACAACCTCGAGCTGACGTTCGAAGAGGCCGCGTTCGGCACCGACGTCAGCGTGAAGATCCCGCGCCCGAAGCGCTGTGAGTCGTGCGACGGCACCGGCAGCAAGAGCAAGCAGCGCCGGCAGTGCCCGACGTGTGGCGGCGCCGGCGAGGTGCGCTTCACGCAGGGCTTCTTCGCGGTGGCGCGCACCTGCACGCAGTGCAACGGCGCGGGCAGCGTGGTCGCCGACCCGTGCAAGGACTGCAAAGGCTCCGGCAAGACCGAGTCGGTGAGCGAGCTGGCGGTGAAGATCCCCGCGGGCGTCGACACCGGCACGCGCGTGCGGCTCGCGGGCGAAGGCGAACCCGGCGAGCAGGGCGGCCCGGCGGGCGACTTGTACGTCGTGGTGCACGTGAAGGAGCACGCGCTCTTCCACCGCGAAGAGTTCGAGGTCTTCTGCGAGGTGCCCATCAGCTTCGTGCAGGCCACGCTGGGCACGCAGCTCGAGGTGCCGACGCTCGACGGGCTGGTGAAGATGAAGGTCCCCGAGGGCACGCAGAGCGGCAAGGTGTTCCGCCTGAAGGGCAAGGGCATCCCCCACCTCCAGTCGAGCGGGCGCGGCGACCAGCACGTGCGCGTGGTGGTGGAGACGCCGCAGAACCTCAACAGCAAGCAGCGCGAGCTGCTGACCCAGTTCGCCGAGGCCTCGGGTGAAGACGTCAACCCGCAGAGCAAGAGCTTCTTCGCGAAGGTGAAAGAGCTGCTGAAGAAATGAACTGGAAAGCGGGCTTCACGCGGTTCCTTGAAGCAGCTCCGGAGCGCCTGCACTTCGCGGCGCACAGCCACCACGCGTGGCCTGACGTGTCGTTCGAAGCGCAGCAGCAGGCGTGGCTCGACGCGGCGCGACTCGCGGACGACAAGTGGGGCCACGTTTTTTCAGACGTCATCCCCGAGGCGCAGCGGCATGTGGCGAAGGAGCTCGCGCTCCCCGAGTCGTCGTCGCTGGTCTTTGCGCCCAACACGCACGAGTTCGTGCTGCGCATCCTCTCGTGCCTCGGTGAGAAGCCGCGCATCGTGACCAGCGACTCGGAGTTCCACTCGTTCGAGCGTCAGACGCGCCGGCTGGAAGAAGACGGGCTCGTCACGGTGACGCGCGTGCCGGCGGAGCCGTTCGACACCTTCCCTCAGCGGCTGGTGGACGCGGCGAAGGCCGGCGCGGAGCTGGTGTTCTTCAGCCACGTCTTCTTCAACTCCGGCGCGGTGGTGCGCGACCTCGACGCGCTGGTGAACGCGCTGCCGAAGGAGCCGCTGGTGGTCATCGACGGATACCACGGCTTCTGCGCGGTGCCGACCAACCTGCACCACGCGGGCGCGCGCGCGTTCTACCTGGCCGGTGGCTACAAGTACGCGATGGCGGGCGAGGGTGCGTGCTTCCTGCATGTGCCTCCGTCGGCGGCGCACCTGCGGCCGCGCAACACGGGCTGGTTCGCGGCCTTCGGCGCGTTGGACGAGAAGGTCGACGGCGTGCCGTACGCGGTGGGCGGGCAGCGCTTCGCGGGCGCGACGTTCGATGTCTCGGGGCTCTACCGCTTCAACGCGGTGATGCGCTGGCGTGAAGAAGCCGACTGCACGACGGTGAACGTGCACGCGCACGCGCGTCGGTTGCAGCAGCAGTTCCTCGAAGGGCTGCCGATTGGCCCGCTCTCCACAGACTCCCTCTCCCCTGGGGAGAGGGTTGGGGTGAGGGGCAGCTTCTTGACGTTCAAAACGCCCGACGCGCGCGCCATCTGTGCGGCGCTCAAGCTGCACCACGTGATGACGGACGCGCGCGACGACCGGTTGCGCTTCGGCTTCGCGCCGTACCACGACGAAGCCGACGTCATCGAGCTGCTGGCGCGCCTGCGCATCGCCTTGCGCTGAAGCAATCAAGTTCTCCGGAGTTCGTTGGGAGGGGCTCGATGACCGCGGTGAGTGTCAACGCACTGGTGAAGGACTACCGGAGCCTCTTCGGCGCCCCGCATCGCGCGCTGCGCGGGTTGACGCTGTCGATTCCACGCGGCGCGGCGTTCGGGCTCATCGGCCCCAACGGCGCGGGGAAGACGACCTTCATCAAGACGCTGCTCGGTGTGGTGCGGCCGACATCCGGCGAGGTCAGCGTGCTGGGCGGCGACCCGTCGGAGCTGCAGGTGCGCGCACGCATCGGCTACCTCCCGGAGCGCATGCACCTGCCGGCGGCGCTCACCGCGCGCGACTTCTTGCGCTCGATGGCGACGCTCAAGGGCCTCCAGCCCACGCACGCGGAGCTCGCCGCGCTGCTCGAGCGCGTGGGCCTGTCTGATTCGTCACAGCGCGTCGGCACGTTCAGCAAAGGCATGCGCCAACGCCTGGGGCTCGCGGCGGCGATGCTGGGAAAACCGGAGCTGTTGATCCTCGATGAACCCACCGACGGCATCGACCCGCTCGGGCGCGTGGAGGTGCGCACCCTGCTCCTCGAAGAGAAGGCGCGCGGCGCGACGCTGTTGCTCAACTCGCACCTGCTCTCCGAGACCGAGCGCGTGTGCGACCGCATCGGCGTGCTGCAGAAGGGCGAACTCAAACTCGAAGGCACGCTCGAAGAGCTCACGCGCGCCGCGAACCGCTGGAGCATCGGCCTCGAAGGCCAGCCGCCGCGCGTCTACGAGGGCGACCTCGCGGGCCTGAACGCGACGCTCGATGGCGTGCGCCGTGAAGGGCTGCACATCACCGCGGTGACGCCGCACGCGCGCGCGCTCGAAGAGGTGCTCGCCGACGTGGAGGGCGCGCCATGACGCAGCTCTTCCGCGTCGCGTGGGATCTGCTCCTCGAGGCGTCGCGGCGCCGCTGGTTCCTCGCGTTGTTCGGCGGCATCACGCTGGTGTTGTTGGTGTTGGGCTTCTCGTTGCAGCTCGACGTGGTCGACGGCGCCATCGCGGGCTCGAAGCTCTTCGGCGCCCTGATGAGCGACGACATCATGAGCGCGAACCGCGTGCTGGGCGCACTCTTCACCGTCGTCTCGTACGCCAGCTTCTACGGCGGCGCGTTCTTCCTCGCGTTGGCGTGCAGCGACTTCGCGCCGGAGTTGCTCGCGCCCGGCCGCATCGAGCAGCTGCTCTCGTTGCCCGTCGCGCGCTGGCAGTTACTTTTTGGAACCTTCCTCGGCGTGGTGACGCTCGCGGCGCTGGGCACGCTGTACGGCGCCGGCGGGCTGACGGTGTTGCTCGGCGTGAAGACCGGCGTGTGGAACTTCAAGTTGCTGCTCGGGAGCGCGGTCGGCTGGGTCGGCTTCTGCGCGCTCTACGCGGTGATGCTCACCACCAACTTCTTCGTGCGCAGCGCGGCGCTGTCGGGCGCGCTGGGCGTGGTGACGCTCATCCTCGGCGTCGTCGCCAGCTTCCGCGAGTCCATCGCGGTGACGATGAGCGAAGGCATCGGCCGCACGCTGTTCTCGTGGGTGATGTTGCCCTTCCCGAGATTGGGAACGCTGGCCACCGTCTCCGCGCACCTCGCCGCGTCGGAGCCGGTCGACGCGAACATGCTGAGCCGGCTGCTCGGCGGCTGCGCCATCTTCAGTGTCGCGTTGCTCTCGGTCGCCGCGTGGCGCTTCGAGCGAAAGGATTTCTGAGTCATGCAGAAGAAGCGTTCTCCGGTGCTGTGGCTGGTGCTCGCGGCGGTGTTGCTGGCGCTCGGCGCGTGGCTGATGCGCGGCGCGGAGCCTCCGGAGCGCGCCCGGACGCCCGAGGTGTCGCTGCCCACGCGCAAGACGCGCGACGAGGTGCATCAGGCCGAAGCGCGCCGCACGTGGCTCGCGCCCGAGGCTCCCGACGCCGGCGTGAAGCGCGCGCCGCCGAAGGACCCGATGCTGGCGATGATGCCCTCCGAGGTGAAGCGCGGCGCGGTGGTCGCGGAGTTCAACGCCATCATGAACAGCGACCTCGGTCAGAAGCTCACCAACTGCTTGTTCGACGAAGGCGACCTCACCTGGTTCCGCGACGCGGGCGTCGACCCGGTGAACGGCATCGACCGCGTGGCGATGATTGACGACAACGCCGTGGTGTCGGGCGACTTCAGCCGCGTGCCGTGGGACACCTTCGGCAACGTCGCGAAGGATTATGGCCCGCGCGCGAAGCTCTACGAGTCAGGCGACGGCCGCAGCTTCGCGGTGTGGAACGGGCAGATGCTCATCACCGGGCGCGACGAGGCCTCCATCAAGGCCACGTTGGACCGCCTCGAGAACGGTGGCCCGCAGCAGGGCGCGCCGGTGCTCGACGACTCGATGGCCTACGGCGAGGTGTACGGCCTGGTGAACTCCGGTTTCATCGCGTCGATGCTGGAGAAGCAGGACCCGAGGCTCGCGCAGTTGATGCGGCAGGCCGCCGACTCGATGCAGCTCCACATGGACGTCAGCCACGACGTGGGCATGGTGGCCGACGTGAAGCCCACCGACCCGGCGACGGCCGATGAGCTGCGTCGCGCGCTCGGTGCGGCGGTCTCCCTCGCGCGCATGCGCGCCGTCGCGGAGGGCAATCAAGACGAGGCCAGCATCCTCGACCTCGCGCGCGTGCACGGCGCGGAGGAGGGCGGCGGCTTCCGCCTCGAGGCGGGCGTGCCGTACGAGATCATGGCGAAGGGCCTCGACGAGTGCGTTGCCGAGCGCGCCCGCGCGAAGCTGCGCAAGGCCGACGCCGGCGTCGCCGAGTGACTCCTCGTGTTTCAGCTCAAGGCCGACGCGAGTGACACCTCTTCGCTCGCGCCCATCGCCTTGAGCCACCGCGCGTGCGAGGCCA